>JAKFXL010000018.1 GCA_021731365.1 Gammaproteobacteria bacterium
AAACTGAGGAGCGGTAAATCTGACATTCAATCCAATCCCTTTATTCTTATGCGTAGGCCAGTAGCCAACTCATCAAAACTAGCAAGCCAATAATCATCGCAAAGGCGTAATGGTAGAGATAACCTGTCTGCAAATGACGAACCATGCCAGCCACTCGGCCAATCAGATTGGCGGTACCGTTAACCATTACCCCATCAATACCTTTCACATCCCCTACCTGCCAGAAAAACTTTCCAGCCTTAAGACTGCCCAACGCAAAAAACGCAGCGTTGAATTTATCAAAGAAATAGGCGTTATCGAGGAGCTTGTAAATGCCACCAAAACGGGCCTTGATTGTCACAGGAAGCTCCGGACGTTTCATATAGAGGTACCAAGCCGTGAAAACCCCCGCCATTGCCAGCCAGAATGGAGCTGTCATCACACCGTGTAGTACAAAACCCATCACACCTGTGTAATGCTCACCTAAACGCGCTAATACATCATTCTGTTCACTAACAAAAATGGTATCGCCAAAATAATCACCAAAGAGCAACGGACCCACCGCAATAGCACCAATCACTACCGACGGTATTGCCAACAGAATCAGTGGCAAAGTAATCACTGCCGGTGATTCATGTAAATGCTCCTTGGTATGGTGGTCCATGCGCTCTTTACCATGGAACACCAGAAAGAACATCCGGAAGCTATAGAGCGCTGTGACAAAAACACCCAACAGGACCGCCACATAAGCAAACGTTGCAGCCGGGTTATCCGAAGCGTGCACCGCTTCAATGATAGCGTCTTTTGAGAAAAAGCCTGCAAATCCAGGAAAACCAATCAGCGCCAGCGAACCGATCAACATACACCAATAGGTAATGGGCATATATTTTTTCAGACCACCCATCTTGCGGATGTCCTGTTCATGATGCATCGCCACAATGACCGAACCGGCAGCCAGAAACAGCAGCGCCTTAAAGAAGGCGTGAGTCATGAGATGAAAAATACCCGCGGCATAGGCCGAGGCACCCAAAGCAACCGTCATATAACCGAGCTGTGAGAGCGTCGAATAGGCAACCACACGTTTGATATCATTCTGAATCAGACCAAGGAACCCCATAAACAGCGCCGTTATTGCGCCAATCACCAACACTACACTCAACGCGGTAGTGGACAACTCAAACAGTGGGGACATACGTGCCACCATAAATATACCGGCAGTTACCATCGTTGCCGCATGAATCAATGCAGATATTGGGGTAGGGCCCTCCATTGAGTCAGGCAACCAGACATGCAGAGGAACCTGCGCCGATTTACCCATTGCACCAATAAAAAGCAGTATGCAGATAACGGTCATCAACGACCAATCAATCCCAGGTAACACCTGGATAGTCAGCCCCGCCATCTCTGGAGCGGCTTTAAATACATCCGCATAATCAAGACTGTTGAAGTACATCAGCACCGCAGCAATTCCAAGCAGAAAACCAAAGTCTCCCACACGGTTAACCAAAAATGCCTTCATGTTTGCATAGATGGCGGTCTCTTTTTTGTACCAAAAGCCGATGAGCAGGTATGAAACCAACCCCACTGCCTCCCAACCAAAAAACAGCTGCATGAAATTATTGGCCATAACCAACATTAACATCGAGAAAGTAAAGAGCGAGATATAGCTGAAAAAACGTTGATAACCTGGATCGTCCCGCATATAACCAACGGTATAGATATGCACCATAAGGGATACAAACGTCACCACCATCATCATGGTAGCTGTCAGCTCATCAATTAAAAAACCAACTTCAAACGCGATACCATCGCTAACAGCCCAGCTATAGACCGTTGCATTGTAGATTTCACCATTATTAAGAATGATGTCATTAAATACGAGCGCAGAGAGACCAAACGCAACAGCCACACCTATAATAGTCACCCAATGGGCACCACTACGACCCACCTGCCGGCCAAACAGACCCGCAATAATGGCCCCCAGTAACGGGGCAAGCACAATACCGAGATAGATGTTTTCCATAATTATTTCCTATCCCTTCAACGTATCAAGTTGTTCTACATTGATAGTACGGCGATTACGGAACCACACCACCAAAATTGCCAAACCAATCGCTGCTTCAGCTGCCGCCACTGTCAATATAAAAAACACAAATACCTGTCCTGACAGATCACTTAAAAAATATGAGAAGGCTACAAAATTCATGTTAACCGCCAGCAACATCAACTCAATTGCCATCAACAAAACAATGACATTTTTTCTATTCAGGAAAATACCCGCCACACCTATACAAAAGAGGATGGCGCCCAGCACTAAGAAATGTGACAGTGAAATCATGCTTCCCTCTAACCCCAATCTATTGTGGATCGCTTATGTAGCAGAACCATCATTCTTCTTTTCAGACGCCATTTTTACAATGCGTACTCGGTCATCCCGACGAACAGCAACCTGCTCTCCGATATTTTGAACCTTGGTATTAGGACGACGGCGCATTGTCAAAATAATCGCAGCAATAATTGCAACCACCAGAACCACCGCAGCCAACTCAAAGGCATACACATAATCGGTATAAAGCACACGCCCCAACTCTTTGGTATTACTATAATCTGCCGCATGCCTGACGGGGGCCGGCATCTGTTCCAGACCAAACTCTTTTCTGCCAACAACCGCTATCAACTCAAGAAGAACTATCAACGCCACTGGCACGCCTACATAGGCATTTTTGACAAACCCCTCGCGAAGCACAGAAATATTAATGTCCAGCATCATAACCACAAATAGAAACAGTACCATCACGGCCCCAACGTAGACCAGCACCAGGGTAATGGCAAGAAACTCAGCCTCCATCATTAACCAAATGGCTGCACAGGTAAAAAAGGCCAACACCAGAAACAATACTGCATGCACCGGATTACGGACTGTAATCACCGCCAAGGATGACGCCACCAACACGGCAGAAAAGAGATAAAAAATTACTGATTCCATATAGTATCGCTCACTTAACGGTAAGGTGCATCTTCGGCACGGTCCGCAGCAATCTGCGATTCAAGACGATCACCCACAACCAACAATTTATCTTTGGTCATGATCTGCTCACCACGCTTTTCAAAGTGATACTCAAATTCCCGTGTCTCAACAATAGCATCCACAGGACACGCCTCCTCACATAGCCCACAATAGACGCACTTAAAAAGATCAATGTCATAACGGGTAGTGCGACGAGTACCATCATCACGCTGGTCAGATTCGATGGTAATGGCAAGCGCTGGGCAGGTCGCTTCACACAGCTTACATGCAATACAGCGCTCTTCGCCATTAGGATAACGCCGCAAAGCGTGCAGACCGCGAAAACGGGCCGACTGCGGTGTTTTCTCTTCTGGATACTGTACCGTAATCTTTCTTGCAAAGAAGTACTTGCCTGTCAATTTCAGACCCAGCAACAACTCCCACAACATAAAGCTCTTAACATAGTGGCGCATCATATTCATATCAGGCCGCTCCTTACTTAATCGAACCAGGGGCCAACTTGACCCATAATGAACAGGCCAACCACCACTATCCAGACAATGGTCACAGGTATAAAGACCTTCCAGCCCAAACGCATGATCTGGTCATAACGGTAACGTGGAAAAGTTGCCCGGAACCACAAAAACAGGAACAAGAAAAACGCTGTTTTAAGCAATAGCCATACGATTCCCGGCACCCACGAGAATAGAGCCCCAAGGACTGGAATACCCTCAAATGGCGAAAGCCAACCGCCCATAAACATAATGGACGTCAGCACCGCAATCAGAATCATATTGGCATATTCCGCCAGGAAAAATACCGCAAAGGTCATCCCTGAATATTCAACATGAAAACCAGCCACGATTTCAGACTCACCCTCAGCAACATCAAACGGGGCGCGGTTGGTCTCAGCAACACCGGAGATAAAATAGACTACAAACAGGGGCAATAGCGGCAGCATAAACCAGTTAACAATACCCCACTCCCCTTTTTGCGCCAGCACAATCTCCTGTAGATTCAAGCTGCCCGCCGCCATTAGCACACCGACCAAGGCAAAACCCATGGCAATTTCATACGAAACAACCTGTGCTGAAGAGCGTAATGCACCAAGAAACGCGTATTTTGAGTTAGAGGACCAACCCGCAATAATGACACCGTAGACACCCATGGAGGTCATGGCCAGAATATACAGCAGACCCGCATCCACGTTAGCCAGCACCATTCCCTCATCAAAGGGGATAACAGCCCAGGCTGCCAATGCTGGTCCCAGCGTAAGAATCGGCCCCAGAATAAAAAGTATCCGGTTGGCGTTGGTCGGGATAATGATCTCTTTGAGAGCCAGCTTCAATCCGTCGGCAATCGGCTGCAACAGACCTTTAGGACCAACTCGATTAGGGCCAATACGTACCTGTATGTAACCAATCACCTTACGTTCAGCCAAGGTCAAATAGGCAACAGAAAGCATGATGGGAACCACAATGGCCACAATCTTGACAACCGTCAAAATAATTGTCTGCAACAGCTCAGGGAGCTGGTTCCACATTGTCAGCAAAGCATCAATCATTCTTTATATTCTCGTCTTCGCTCTTTTACACAGGTTTAATAGCGATGGCCGCCGCATTAACACCAAAACCGGCCACACCCGGCAGACCGGTAGGCAGCCAAACGGCACCATCAGCGACACGATTGTCGATCGTCAGAGGCAATACACAGCACTCATCACCCTGACGTATCTCTACATTCACCGCATCCCCTACCCCCAACGCGGAAGCTACACTGGCATTAATACGCACAGTGGCGGCATCACCATGGACCGTCGCCTGCAGAGCAGGGGCACGACGAACTGTGGCATCAGCAGCATAGGCAGCCAGCTCAGCAATACGTACCAGCGCGCTGCTTTTGTCAGTCAACGCTGCTGGAGCAATCCATCCGGTTGACTCAAAGGTCGCGTCTTTAACAAGCGCCTTGAGTTCATCACGCACCTCCTCTGAAGAGATATATTCAAAACCATCCACTTCAAACAAATTACCCAACACACGTAATACTTTCCAGGCTGGACGGGTCTCACCCAGAGGTTTTATTGCCCCATTAAAACTTTGCCAGCAACCTTCTACATTGACGTATGTGCCCGATGTCTCTGTAAACGGAGCAACAGGTAAAATCACATCAGAATAGGTCAGCGCTGCATCGTTTTTATATGCTGACAAAGTAACAACAAAGTCCGCACTATTAAGGGCATTCAACGCAACCGATGGGATGGCTGTATCAAACTCAGGCTCAACACCCAACAACAGATAACCCGCCAGTTTTTCTTTCAACATTGCAGCTGCATTTAAACCAAAAGTCTCGCCTTTTCCAGCAGCGGCGCGATACGGTAACACGCCCGCCAAATAACCACCCGCACTGTTTGCGCCAGTAGTCAAAGAGCCAAAAGTTGCCCCACTCATCGTGGCAATCGCCTGTGCCAAAGCACGGAGCACCGCCGCATTAGGCAGTGACTCTGCATACGAACCAAGCAGTACTGTCGATTTTGTGGATGTTTTTAACGCAACCGCCATCTGGCGCGCAGCATCGCTCACTTCAACATCCGCAAATAGTTTTTCAAGCTCCAAAGGTGCGGTGATACCCGATTCCTGTAACGCCTTGGCTATTGCCACCAGCACATCTTCCATATCAAGAGGAGCTGCAATAGTTTTAGCATGAACCTTAAAAGTGAAGTCATAATCAACCGGATTAACAAACATCACTTTGGCACCATTCATGGCAGCCTTACGAATCCGCAAACCAATAATGGGCTGTTCCATACGCACATTAGAACCAATGAATAACGCCGCGTTTAAAGTATCAATATCGGCAATGGGGTGACCTAGCGCCGGATAAAGTGGCATCTGTTCCTGATCCGAGAAATCCTGCTGCTGCAGACGAAAATCAACATTGGCACTACCCAAACCACGTACCAACTTCTGCAACAGGTACATCTCTTCTGTCGTAGCACTGGCAGTACAGAGCGCACCCAGCTGTGTAGCGCCTTTACTATCAACCACACTTTTCAAACCATTGACTGCAAACTCCAGTGCCGTCTGCCAGTCACACTCTACCCAGTCATCACCGTGTTTAATCATCGGCACAGCAATTCGCTCAGGACTATTCACACCTTCATAACTAAAACGATCACGATCAGAGAGCCAAGTCTCATTCAGAGACTCATTCTCTTCTGGAACAACACGGCGCACCTGACCACGCAACGACTCAATGTGGATATTGGAGCCAACACAATCATGGGGAGCAATAGAACTCACCTTATCCATCTCCCAACCACGGGCATGAAAACGGAAAGGCTTGGATGTTAATGCACCCACCGGGCAGAGATCGATGATGTTGCCGGAGAGTTCAGAGGTCATCGCCTTAGCAACGTAGGTACCAATCTGCATATGTTCACCACGCCCGGTAGCACCCAGCTCACGGATACCGGCAATCTCCTGACCAAAACGGACACAGCGGGTACAGTGGATACAGCGAGTCATATCGGTCGCAACCAACGGGCCGATATCCTTATCCTTCACAACACGCTTCTGCTCACTGTATTCGGAGTGCGAGCTACCGTATCCCATCGCCAAGTCCTGCAGGTCGCACTCACCCCCCTGATCACAAATTGGGCAATCGAGCGGATGATTAATCAGAAGAAACTCCATGACCCCCTTCTGGGCAGCCACCGCTTTTCTGGAGCGGGTATAGACCTTCATGCCATCGGTAATAGGTGTGGCACAAGCAGGCAACGGCTTAGCGGCTTTTTCCACCTCCACCAGACACATCCGGCAGTTAGCGGCAACGGAGAGTTTTTTGTGGTAACAAAAACGGGGGATGGGGATGCCTGCGTCATCGGCGGCTTCAATAATCATTGAGCCATCTTTAGCATCGATTGTCCTACCGTCGATCTCTATTTTTACCATCTGGCGTCCCGTTACCCTTATCTGATTCAACACATTCAATTCGCTGAGTTAAGCCACACTAGCCTGCACAACTCGAGGTCAAACCATACATTTGCCGTGGTCGATATGATATTGAAACTCATCGCGGAAATGTTTGATAAAACTTGCTACTGGCATGGCCGCAGCATCACCGAGCGCACATATAGTTCGCCCCATAATCTTCGCTGCAACGTCATCAAGCTTGTCAAGATCATCCTGCCTGCCATGCCCATGTTCAATACGGTGCACAACACGCGACAGCCAGCCCGTGCCTTCGCGACACGGCGTACACTGGCCACAGGACTCTTCATAATAAAAGTGCGAAAGCCTGGACAACGCCTTAACCATACACATACTGTCATCGATAACAATAACCGAACCTGCGCCCAGCATAGAACCCGCTTTGCTGATGGAATCATAATCCATCGTCAAGTCCATCATAATATGTGCGGGCAACACCGGTGTTGAAGAGCCACCCGGTATAACCGCCTTAAGTTTATGCCCCGTCCGAACACCTCCCGCCATCTCTAACATTTCTGCAAAAGGAGTTCCCATCGGAATCTCATAATTACCTGGTTTATTCACGTGGCCAGTCACTGAAAACAGTTTGGGGCCACCATTATTGGGCTTACCAATCTCCAAAAACCATTGACCACCGTTGGCGAGTATCTGCGGGATTGATGCCAGTGTCTCAGTATTATTAATCGTCGTCGGACGACCATAAAGTCCATAACTGGCGGGGAACGGCGGCTTAAAACGGGGCTGCCCTTTTTTGCCTTCCAATGATTCCAGCAGCGCAGTCTCTTCACCACAGATGTAAGCCCCTGCGCCCAGATGTGTATCGAGATCAAAATCGATACCACTGCCCATGATATTTTTACCCAGAAGTCCGGCGGCACGCGCATCTTCAATAGCACTCTGAAAACGCTCATAGGGCTCCCAGAATTCACCACGAATGTAGTTATAACCTTTGGTAGCACCGATGGTATAACCAGCAATCGCCATGCCTTCAATCAGCTGATGGGGATTAAAACGAAGTATGTCACGATCTTTACAGGTACCCGGCTCACCTTCATCAGAGTTACAGACAATATATTTCTGGCCCGCTGAGTTACGAGGCATAAAACTCCACTTGAGCCCCGTAGGGAAACCCGCACCACCACGACCACGCAGCGCCGATATTTTCACCTGATCGATAATCGTTTCAGCAGGCGTTTTCTCTTTAAGAATTTTTTTCCACTGCTCATAACCACCTGTACTCTGGTAGACATCCAGCGTCCAGGGCTTATCAAGATGATTATTGCGAAAACAGATTTCATTGGCCATAAGATTCTACTCGAGACTATCCAAAATGGAGTCTATCTTCTCCGGTGTCAGATCTTCGTAATATACCCGTCCAATCTGCATCATTGGCGCACCGGCACAAGCACCCAAGCACTCCACCTCTTTCATGCTGAACTTACCATCAGCACTCATCTCGCCAAACTTGATACCCAATCGCTTTTGCAGATGGCCTACCACTTCCTCTGAACCGCGCAACAGACATGAAATATTGGTACAAACGCACACCTTATGACGCCCCACAGGTTTAAGCTCATACATCGAGTAAAATGTGGCCACTTCATAAACAGCAATCGCAGGCATATCCAGATACTCTGCCACTGCATCCATCAAATCATTTGTCAACCAGCCACCATTTTGATCTTGCAGAATCCGCAAAGCAGCCATAGACGCAGACTGCTTCTGATCAGCCGGATACTTGGCAATCCACATATCAATTTCAGCGCGGGACGCTGGGGTGATCAAATCCAGTTTACTTTGGGACATCTGTTGGGACATCAGCGATCCACCTCTCCAAACACGATATCTTGTGTACCGATAATTGTGACAACATCAGCAATCATATGGCCACGGGACATCTCATCCAGACCAGCCATATGAGCAAACCCGGGCGCTCTAATCTTCATGCGATACGGTTTATTAGCACCGTCGGAGACCAAGTAGACACCAAACTCTCCCTTTGGATGTTCAACTGCCGCATACGCCTCACCCACCGGCAGACAATACCCTTCGGTATAAAGCTTAAAGTGGTGAATCAACGCCTCCATATCGCCCTTCATAAGCTCGCGGTTTGGTGCAGACACCTTGTAATTATCCACCTTCACTGGACCAGGATTTTTACGCAACCAATCAACACACTGCTTGATAATATGGTTAGATTGACGCATCTCTTCAACACGCACCAGATAACGATCGTAGCTGTCACCTTCAACACCCACTGGAATATCAAAATCAAGACGGTCATACACTTCGTAAGGCTGTTTTTTACGCAAATCCCACTCAATGCCAGAACCGCGCAGCATTGGGCCAGTAAACCCCATCTGCAAAGCACGCTCCGGGGAGACAACACCAATACCTACCGTGCGCTGCTTCCAGATACGATTATCTGTCAGGAGTGTTTCATACTCATCCACGTACGTTGGAAAACGTTGTGTAAAGTCTTCGATAAAGTCGAGCAACGAACCCTGTCGATTACGGTTCATGCGATCCACATCACGGGCATTATGCCACTTGGATGGCTGATAATGAGGCATCCGATCCGGCAAATCACGTGCTACACCGCCTGGGCGATAATAAGTAGCGTGCATGCGCGCACCCGAAACAGCTTCGTAAGCGTCGAGCAGATCCTCACGTTCACGGAAGGCATACAAAAAGACCGTCATCGCGCCAATATCAAGTGCATGGGCACCGAGCCAGAGCAGATGATTTAGAATACGGGTCATCTCATCAAACATGACACGAATGTATTGGGCGCGCAGCGGGATCTCCATCCCAAGAAGTTTTTCAATGGCCAATACATAACCATGCTCATTGCACATCATGGAGACATAATCGAGACGGTCCATATAACCAATGTTTTGATTATAAGGCTTGCCTTCAGCAAGCTTTTCGGTAGCGCGATGCAAAAGGCCGATATGCGGATCCGCACGCTCAATCACCTCGCCATCAAGCTCCAACACCAGACGCAGCACTCCATGCGCCGATGGATGCTGTGGACCAAAGTTCATAGTGTAATTACGAATTTCAGCCACGATTATCTACCCTTTGCCATTTTTTCGTAACGGTTATCATCACGAATCACACGCGGGACATTAACGCGCAACTCTATTGATACCGGCTCATACACAACACGTTTACGTTCAGGGTCATAGCGCATCTCCACATGACCTATCAACGGAAAGTCCTTTCGGAAAGGATGGCCAATAAAGCCATAGTCAGTCAAGAGCCTGCGTAAATCAGGATGATCCTCAAAGAGTATGCCAAACAGGTCAAACGCCTCACGCTCATACCAGTTTGCCGCGCTCCATATGTTAACAACCGAGCTGATCTTAGGCTCGTCATCATCCACAAAAACACGCACCCTCAAACGCACATTATTCTTGATAGAGAGCAGGTGGTAGACAACAGCAAAACGTGATCCCTGCCAGCGGCTAGAGCCATATTCAAGGTAATCCACGCCACACAGGTCTATCAGCTGCTCAAAATGAAACTCAGGATCATCGCGCAGGAGAGTGCATACATCAACCACTTGGGCGGCGGCAATCTCAACAGTGACTTCATCTACCGCAACACGACAGCTCTGCAAAATCTCGCCAAAACGGGCGTGAAGGGATTCAACCAATTTCTCAAGCGTAATAGACATTAATCAACTCTCAACGCGCAATGGTATTAGTACGGCGGATTTTATTCTGCAACTGAATTATCCCGTAGAGCAGAGCTTCTGCCGTTGGGGGACAACCCGGCACATAAATATCCACAGGCACAATCCTGTCGCAACCGCGAACCACAGCATAAGAGTAGTGGTAGTATCCACCACCATTAGCGCATGATCCCATGGAGATAACCCAACGCGGTTCCGACATCTGGTCATACACCTTACGTAGCGCAGGTGCCATTTTATTGACCAGCGTCCCGGCCACAATCATCACATCTGACTGACGGGGACTGGGGCGAAAAACCACACCAAAACGATCCAGATCGTAACGGGCTGCACCTGCATGCATCATTTCAACAGCACAACAGGCCAAACCAAATGTCATTGGCCAAAGCGAACCTGTACGCGCCCAGTTAATAAGCTTGTCGGCAGTTGTGGTAACAACCCCCTTCTCGAGAATGCCTTCTATTCCCACTCCAAAGCCCCTTTTTTCCACTCATATATAAAGCCTACAACCAGAATGCCAAGAAACACCATCATGGAGAGAAAGCCAAACATCCCGATCTCCTTAAGCACCACTGCCCAAGGAAAGAGAAAAGCAATTTCGAGATCAAATATTATGAAAAGAATAGCGACCAGGTAGTAGCGCACATCAAACTTCATGCGCGAATCCTCAAACGCCTCAAAACCGCACTCATACGGCGACAGCTTTGCACTGTCTGGACGATGGGGTGCCAACACAAAACCGGCAACAACAGGTCCCACACCAAATAAAATGGCAAGTACGAGGAAGATCAAAACCGGCAAGTAATTTTCTAACATTTAAGTCGCCCTCCCATTACTCGACTCTTGATTAACTTCAAGACCGGAACATAAAAACTCAACAAACATGGCCGCTACTGTTATTTTATTTATAGCGTTGGAGGGGCAGTCTAGGCTAGTTATTCGCGCAGTGTCAACCCAAATAACCCGGACAGAAGCCGCTGCATTCATGAGGTTAGCGATGCTCTTATTTTCGCACTAGATCAAACAACACAAACTTATCATTTTTATTATTTAAGCAGTCTTGCTGCCTTTAATTTGGTGCCGATGGCCGGACTCGAACCGGCACAGCTTGCGCCACTACCCCCTCAAGATAGCGTGTCTACCAATTTCACCACATCGGCAATTCTTTACAAATCAAAAATCTTAATTGGCCGGAAGCACTGGCTTATCTGACGGCAAATCCAGTGATGGCTTATCAGTCACTGATTGAGTCGACTCAATCACGCTTTTATGCTCCCCGCGGTGCCCGCCAAAGTAACTCAGCGTAAGGCTGGTCACAAAAAAGAGCGTCGCAACTAACGCTGTAGCGCGAGTCAAAAACGAAGCTGAACCCTGACTACCAAACACAGTTGACGAGGCGCCGCTACCAAAAGCCGCGCCCACATCTGCACCCTTACCGCGCTGAACAAGCACCAATACAATCAGTGTAATCGTCAACACAATATGAATCACAGTAAATACTGCAACCATCAAACCTTCCCCTGATTACCAGCCACAGCGCTTATGTTGCCGCCCTGCAAATTGTCAAAAATTCTTCAGCATCGAGCGAGGCACCACCTATCAACCCGCCATCGATGTCAACCTGGGCAAACAGCTCTTCAGCGTTGCCACCCTTCACGCTACCACCATAAAGGAGCTGGATTCTAGCAGCTAACGAGGGGTCTTTCATAGCTATTCTTTGGCGAATAAACGCGTGTACGCTCTGAGCCTGCTCAGGTGTCGCTGTCATGCCCGTACCAATGGCCCACACCGGCTCATAGGCAATAACAGCACTTTGCAACGCCGCCAGCCCGGCCTCGCTGCTTAACAGCGCATCAAGCTGGCAAGAGATGACCGCTTCGGTCGTGCCTTGCTCACGCTCCGCCAGTAGCTCACCAATACACAGTATCGGGAGCAGACCGGCTTTGCTGGCAGCAACCACCTTTTCCGCCACAATCGCATCACTCTCCCCACACTGGGCGCGACGCTCTGAATGGCCAAGAATGACATATTTGCAACCGACATCCAGTAACATGCCAGCAGAGAGCTCACCCGTGTAGGCCCCCCCAACATGCTGAGACATATTCTGGGCACCTAGAGAGACTGGCGAACCTCGCAATACCCTTTCCACCATCGGCAAATAGACAAATGGCGGACAAAGAACCACATCAGCGACGGATGACTTCAGCCCGACTTTAATCGCACTCACTAAAGCCTCACCATCTGCCGCGTTACAGTTCATCTTCCAATTACCGGCGACTAGTGACTTACGCATCCAACTTAACTCCGGGCTTTGAAAATAATGGTCCCAGATATTACAGAGCGGGAGCCAATAAATCAAACGTTTTTAAGCAGTTGGATGAGGCAGACTCAGCCTGGACATGCATTATAGCTGTGCGTATGCAAGCTCAACCTGCCGGGCCAGATACTCAGCACATTGGCGCACCAACTCACCACTTTGGCCTTCTACCATCACCCTAATCACTGGCTCGGTACCCGATGCCCGCAATAAAACACGGCCATTGCCGCTGAGCCGCAGGTCTATCTCTCGCAACGCATCACTCACAATAACCGACTTGGCATAATCAAACGGACGTTCTGTACGGACATTGATCAGGGTTTGTGGGTATTTTTCCATTCCGGACTTTAATTCGCTCAAAGATTTACCTGACTCGACCACGGCAGCCAGCACCTGTAACGCAGCAACTATACCGTCCCCCGTGGTCGCATGGTCCAGACAAATAATATGGCCAGATGACTCCCCACCCAATGCCAAATCGCCTTGCCGCAACAAATCCATTACATAGCGATCCCCTACCGCAGCACGATGCAACTCAATGCCTAACGTTCCCAGGGCATGCTCAAGCCCCAGGTTACTCATCACCGTCCCCACCACTCCTCGTTTGAATCCGGGACGCCCCATTCTGGCGACCGCTATGATAAAAAGCAGCTCATCACCGTCGAGCACCTCTCCTTTATGATCAACCATAATCAGCCGGTCACCATCACCGTCAAGCGCAATGCCCAAATCAGCGCGGTGATGAACAACCGCTACCTGCAACAACTCTGGGTGAGTCGATCCACAGTTGTCATTAATATTTAAACCATTTGGCTCGGCACCAATGGAAATTACTTCCGCGCCCAACTCTTCAAGCACCAACGGGGCCATCCCGTACGTGGCACCATTCGCACAATCCACCACTATTTTGAAGCCGCTAAAGGAGAGTCGCGATGGAATGGTACTCTTGCAAAACTCTATGTACCGGCCTGCCGCATCCACAACCCGTTCTGCCTTACCCAAGGCATCCGGTGCCACCGTCTCCATCGGCTTATCTAGCTCTGCTTCAATAGCAAGCTCAATGTCATCAGGCAGCTTGGTACCATCCCCGGAGAAAAACTTTATCCCATTATCGTAATAGGGGTTATGGGAGGCGCTGATGACAATACCTGCGTCCGCACGAAACGTACGTGTAAGATAAGCCACCCCCGGCGTTGGCATCGGCCCCAGCAACAATATATCCACACCCGCCGCAGATAGCCCTGCCTCCAATGCGGATTCAAACATATAGCCGGAGATGCGGGTATCTTTACCTATCAACACCCTGCTCTGCCTGCCTTTGCCTTGTGCCAATACACGACCAGCCGCCCAGCCGAGCTTCATCACAAATTCTGGCGTAATAGGATATTGCCCCACCTTTCCACGCACACCGTCAGTACCGAAGTATTTTCTTTTCCCCGACATACTCACTACCTCACACTCATATATTTAAGAGTACTCATATCCTGCATTCTGCACGGCATGACAGAGCCTCATAATATCGACCGTTGCGGCCACATCATGCACACGAATAATAGCGGCACCGTGCCATAACGCCAGCGTTGCGGCTGCAAGACTACCCATCAACCGCTCATTCACAGGCTTATTCAACACAGCACCAATAAACGATTTGCGCGACAACCCTACCAACATTGGCACACCTAACGTCTTGAAATGACTCAATCCATTAAGCAGTATAAGATTATGCTGTGTCGTTTTACCAAAACCAAAACCGGGATCGACTATAAGACGCTCCATTGGGATGCCCGCCTCAACACACACACCAATACGCTGCCGTAAAAAATCGGCCACCTCTGCCACAACATCATCATAGGCAGGCTGGTTTTGCATCACATATGGCTTACCCTGCATATGCATCAAACAGACACGTACCTGAAGTTTCTGCGCCATCTCCAGTGCACCATCCTCACACAACGCACGCACATCATTAATGATTGTTGCACCTGCAGCTACGGCTGCGGCCATCACAGTCGGTTTGCTTGTATCAATCGAAACAACAACACTGAAACGGTCAGTAATCGCATCGACAATTGAGGCGGCCCGATCAATCTCCTCAGCCGCCGTCACAGGCAAAGCACCCGGGCGAGTTGATTCTGCACCCACATCGATAATGTCAGCACCTTCAGCAACCATCTGCTCCGCCCGCCTCAAAGCTGCGTCCCGAAACATATAACGGCCACCATCAGAAAAAGAGTCAGGCGTGACGTTCAGAATGCCCATCACCTCTGGAGGCGCACACTCTCCCACCATCTAATAATATCCTCAATCAATGCCAACTAGATCCACCAAGAAAAACGCCCTGCACAGGCAGGGCGTTTTAATAACAACCACAATCAAACCATCAGTGAGACTCAGCCGGACCACCCACCTCTTTTTCAGATGCTTTATCTGCCGCATCATCACCAGACTTCAGCCCACTGCCAGCACCATCATGAGGCTCGTGATCACTCCAATCCTGAGGTGGACGAGGTACACGCCCCTCCATGATGTCATCTATTTGTTTGCTATCAATAGTCTCATACTTGATCAGCGCCTCCGCCATGCGGTGCATTTTTTCCAGATTATCAACCAGGATTTTCTTGGCGCGCTGGTAGTTACGATCAATGATCACCCGGACTTCCTGATCAATGGTATGGGCAGTTACGTCGGAAACACTCTTAGACTGAGCTACGGAGTGACCAAGAAAGACCTCGCCCTGCTCTTCACTATAAGTCAGCGGCCCCAATACATCGGAAAGGCCCCATTTGGTCACCATATTACGCGCCAGCTCGGTCGTGCGCTGAATGTCATTAGAGGCACCTGTGGTCACCTTATCCGCACCAAATATCAACTCCTCGGCAATTCGACCACCATAAAGAGTACTGATCTGGCTCTCAAGACGCTCTTTGCTATAGCTATAACGATCTTCCTCGGGCAGGAACATTGTTACACCAAGAGCACGGCCACGCGGGATAATAGACACTTTATAAACAGGGTCATGCGATGGAACAAGACGCCCAACAATGGCGTGACCCGCTTCGTGATACGCAGTGAGTTTTTTCTCTTCATCATTCATCACCATGGATTTGCGCTCCGCGCCCATCATGATTTTGTCCTTCGCCTTCTCAAACTCCTCCATTCCCACCATGCGTTTATTCTGTCGCGCCGCAAACAAAGCGGCCTCATTAACAAGGTTGGCTAAATCCGCACCAGAAAACCCAGGAGTACCACGAGCAATAAGATTAGGTTTAACATCATCACCTAATGGCACTTTACGCATATGCACACGCAAAATCTGCTCACGACCACGCACATCGGGCAACGGTACCACCACCTGCCGATCAAAACGGCCAGGGCGCAACAACGCCGGATCAAGCACATCGGGACGATTGGTAGCCGCAATCACTATTACACCTTCGCTGCCTTCAAAACCGTCCATCTCAACCAACAGCTGGTTAAGTGTTTGCTCACGCTCATCGTGTCCACCACCAAGGCCAGCACCACGATGACGCCCCACAGCATCAATTTCATCAATAAATATGATACAAGGGGCATGTTTTTTTGCCTGCTCAAACATGTCGCGGACACGGGACGCACCAACACCCACAAACATCTCTACAAAATCAGAACCTGAAATTGAGAAAAACGGCACCTTCGCCTCACCGGCAATCGCCTTGGCCAGCAGTGTTTTACCTGTGCCAGGGGAGCCAACCATCAACACCCCACGAGGAATTTTACCGCCTAATTTCTGGAATTTACTCGGGTCACGAAGGAACTCAACCAGCTCACTCACCTCATCTTTTGCCTCTTCAACACCGGCAACATCAGCAAAGGTGATCTTAACTTGGTCTTCACTCAGCAGTTTGGCACGGCTCTTACCAAAAGACATGGCACCCCGGCCACCGCCACCACCACCCTGCATCTGGCGCATGAAAAAGATCCAGACACCGATCAATAACAGCATCGGAAACCAGGAGATAAAGATCTGCGTCAGAAAACCCTGCTGCTCTTGTGGCCGGGCATTAATCTCGACCCCGCTCGCCAACAGGTCGCCCACCAATCCACGATCATCAGGACTATACGTAATAAAACGTTCCCCAGAAGTAGTGACACCCTGAATAGAGCGCCCCTCAATTATCACCTTTTCTACCCTGCCACTTTTCACATCGCTAATAAATTGCGAATATGGCGTCGCCTGTGAGGTCGACTGTGATGGGCCGAAGTTGCTGAAAACCGACATCAGCACAATCGCTATCACCACCCATAAAATCAAATTTTTTGCCATATCGCTCAACGTTAATCCCTCTCCAGAGTCAGGAAGGCTTTGGTCGCCCACGTCAGATCAAATGTGTCCGACGCAGATCAATCCTCTATTCGAAAAAATACTACACTTTAAGTTCGCGCGCTACCAGATAAACCTCACGACTACGTGGACGTGAAGCCTTAGGTTTACGTACCAACACCTTGCCAAAACTGGCACGAACATCGTTTACATATTCGTCAAAACCGCTACCCTGAAACACTTTAGCCACAAAAACACCTTTGGGACCCAGCACCTGTCTGGCAAAATCAAGGGCCAGCTCAACCAGATACATCGCCTTGGGCTGGTCCATCGCCGCCATCCCGCTTATATTGGGGGCAATATCCGAGATTACAAGGTCAATCTTGCGGCCAGCAACCAACCCCAGCAACTGATCCATCACCACCTGCTCACGAAAATCGCCCTGGATAAAGTCAACATCGGCCAATACGTCCATGGGTAAAATATCCAGCGCAAAGACGCGTCCCTTGTCACCTATGGTTTTCGCCGCAACCTGGGACCAGCTACCTGGTGCCGCCCCCAAATCTACCACAAGCATTCCCGGCTTTAGCAATTTGTCACGCTCATTCAGCTCCAGAAGCTTATATGCTGCCCGTGAGCGGTAACCATCCTGCCGTGCTTTGAGCACATACTGATCCGACTCATGCTCCTGCAACCAGCGGTTGCTGCTTTTACTCTTGGCCATGAAAAGAGTCCGCCTTTGCGCGCTGCGCCTGCTCTATGCGCCGTGTTTTTACCATCAACCAGATCATGGCAGACACACCGTACCCCGCAAGAAACAACGTTTGCCCTAAGCCATTGTCAATCAGACGATCATGTATTAGCCAGACGACCACGCCCACAACAACAATCAGCGCCAGATCAAACTTCACGCCATTAAACGGGCTGGCAGCAACGGTGAAACTACGCCGCTGGCGTGGTAAACTTGGCTCCCTTTTTGAATGGGCCATGATGGAGTTACCCTAGATAATGTCTCTCAACGAAGATAAAAAACGCCAGTTACGTAAACTTGGTCATACACTCAAGCCGCTGGTCACCATTGGCAACAATGGCCTGACAGATGCCGTCTATGCTGAATTTGACAGCACGATTGCCCACCATGAGCTAATCAAGGTCAAAGTTCATGCTGACGAACGTGAAAACCGTGACACCATGATTGCGGAGCTGTGCCAGCGCACCGGTTCTGAACTGATACAACGTGTCGGGCATATCGCACTAATCTTTCGCCGCAACCCACAGAAACCCAAAATTCACATCTGATTTAATCAGGCCTGCTCGCTGGTGCGGGCCTGCATCATCACCAGATACACACCTAAAAGTGAGGTTGCCAGGTACAGCAGCGATGAGATGCCGTGCAGACGGCCAAACTGCACCGCAGCTTCACTGCCCGGCTGATAACCAATGGCCTTAAGCGTCTGCATCATCGGCTGCAACACAAAGAAGCCAATCGCTACCAGACACAACATTATCAGCAATACCTGCACCCGCCGCGTTTTTAACCAGCGGCTACCAGACGCGACTAACGCACTCAGTAACAGCGCACCACCACAAATAAACCCGACAATGCTCATGGCTGAAAACATGCTGCCCGCTACTGCACCTGCCAGACGGCGGTCATCCAGCGTCTGAAAAAGGATCGGCACGGCCAGATAACCGACCACCAGCAGACCGCCTATCCAGACAGTCTGGAGCAGCTGCTCACCTTTAAATAGCCACTGTCTATTCATCAGATGTAGTGTACAGCAAGGATTTCATACTCTTTGTCGCCAACCGGAGCCTTGACAACCACCGTGTCACCCTCCTCCTTGCCTATCAATGCCCGTGCGATAGGGGAACTGATGGAGATGCGACTTTTACTGATGTCCGCCTCAAGATCACCCACAATCTGGTAGGTCACTTTTTGACCTGTTTCATCGTCCACCAGGTCAACGGTCGTGCCAAAAACCACACGCCCGGTGGGTTCCATTTTGGTGACATCAATCACCTGGGCCTGGGATAACTGCCCCTCCAGGTCTGAGAGACGCCCCTCAATAAACCCCTGCTGCTCACGGGCAGCGTGATACTCGGCATTCTCTTTTAAATCACCGTGGGCGCGCGCTTCCGCGATGGCCAGGATTACCCGTGGGCGATCTACTGTTTTAAGGTGATGCAACTCTTCGCGCAGACGTTCTGCCCCTTGCGCGGTCATTGGAATGGTACTCATGCAGAAATCTCCTTGTGTAAATCCTGCAAACGGTTAACACCATGGTCGACATTATGTTTTAGGGCCATACACGTTGCTCTGGCACCCGACATGGTGGTGGTGTAGTTTACTTTATGCTGCAATGCCTGACGCCGAATCATATAGGAGTCAGTGCTTGCCTGGCGACCTTCGACAGTATTAATAATCAGATCAATCTCATCATTTTTGATCATATCAACGATATGGGGCTGCCCCTCGGCAACTTTATTCACCCGCTTGCAAGGCACGCCCGCCTCTTCCAGAATCTTGGCTGTCCCCCGGGTGGCGCACAACTCAAAACCGATCTCCACCAGATCTTTGCCAACCCCCACCAGATGCACCTTGTCAGCATCACGCACGCTGATAAAGGCACGACCACTGCGGGGCATATCCACACCCGCACCAATCTGGGATTTGGCAAAGGCCTCAGCGAAGGTTGGTGCAACGCCCATCACCTCACCGGTAGACTTCATCTCTGGCCCCAAAATAGGGTCTACACCCGGAAACTTGGCAAACGGGAAAACCGCCTCTTTAACACAATAATAAGGTGGCACGATCTCTTTGGTCATGCCCTGCTGTGCCAACGTCTGGCCCGCCATGCAACGCGCCGCAATCTTCGCCAGTGGTTTACCAATCGCCTTGGAGACAAACGGCACGGTACGTGAGGCCCGTGGGTTCACCTCGATCACGTAAATCTGATCATCCTGGATTGCAAACTGCACATTCATCAACCCCACAACATTCAGACCACGGGCCATCTTCACTACCTGATCACGCAGCTCAGCCTGATGCTCTGCGGAGACGCTGTACGGTGGCAATGAACAGGCCGAGTCACCGGAATGTACTCCCGCCTGCTCGATATGCTCCATCACCCCGCCAATCACCACATCAACACCGTCACTGATGGCATCCACATCCAGCTCAACGGCGTTATCAAGAAAGCGGTCCAGTAAAATAGGCGAGTCGTTTGAGATCTTGACCGCTGTTTTCATATAGCGCAGCAGGTTCTCTTCATTATAAACAACCTCCATCGCACGCCCACCCAAGACGTAAGAGGGGCGTACCACCAGCGGAAAGCCCATCTCCCGGGCACGTTCAACCGCCTCTTCAGAACTACGGACAGTGCAGTTAGGCGGCTGACGCAGCTCCAGTTTCTGTAACAGTTTCTGGAACCGCTCGCGATCCTCGGCCAAGTCGATAGAGTCCGGGCTTGTACCGATGATCGGCGCGCCTGCGGCCTCCAGGGCACGGGCCAGCTTCAGTGGTGTCTGGCCGCCGTACTGAACAATGATGCCTTTAGGTTTCTCTTTGTGCACAATCTCCAGCACATCTTCCAGCGTCAACGGCTCGAAATAGAGGCGATCAGAGATGTCGTAGTCAGTAGAGACCGTCTCTGGATTACAGTTAACCATAATGGTCTCATAACCATCTTCGCGCAGCGCCAACGCCGCATGAACACAGCAGTAGTCGAACTCAATCCCCTGGCCGATACGGTTAGGTCCACCACCCAGCACCATGATTTTCTGCTTATTGGTGGGGGCAGCCTCACACTCCTCTTCATAGGTGGAGTACATGTAGGCAGTGGCGGTTGAAAACTCGGCGGCACAGGAGTCGACCCGTTTGTAGACCGGGCGCACCCCTAGGGCATGGCGCTTGTTGCGCACCTCACCCTCACTGATATTCAGTAGCCTGGCCAGGCGACGATCCGAGAACCCCTTGCGTTTGAGCTCAAACATACGCCCTTTGATCAGCGCTGCCACACCCTTGGCACGAACCTCGTTTTCGCACTTAACAAGATCCTCCAGCTGCACCAGAAACCAGGGGTCAATACGGCTGAACTCATGCACATCCTCCACCGTCCACCCCTGGCGGAAGGCATCAGCCACGTACCAGAGGCGGTCCGGGCCGGGAATCCGCAGCTCGTGTCGCAGTTTGTTTTTGATCCCTTCGGAATCCATGCTGGTATCCAGCACCTCATCCAGGCCATCAACACCGGTCTCCAGACCACGTAAGGCCTTTTGCAGTGACTCCTGGAAGGTACGACCCATGGCCATCACCTCCCCCACCGACTTCATCTGGGTGCCCAGCGTCGGCACCGCCTGGGGGAATTTTTCAAAGGTAAAACGCGGCACCTTGGTGACCACGTAATCCAGGCTCGGCTCAAACGATGCAGGTGTAGCGCCGCCGGTGATCTCGTTTTTCAGTTCATTCAGTGTATAACCCACTGCCAACTTGGCCGCCACCTTGGCGATGGGGAAACCGGTGGCCTTGGAGGCGAGCGCCGATGACCGCGAGACCCGTGGGTTCATCTCAATGACAATCATGCGGCCATCTTCCGGGTTGATGGCAAACTGAACGTTTGAACCACCAGTATCAACGCCAATCTCCCGCAGCACCGCCAGCGAGGCGTTACGCATGATCTGATACTCCTTATCAGTCATCGTCTGGGCCGGGGCCACGGTGATCGAGTCACCGGTATGGACCCCCATCGGGTCCAGATTCTCTATCGAACAGACGATGATGCAGTTATCTTCGTGGTCACGCACCACCTCCATCTCGTACTCTTTCCAGCCGATGATGGACTCTTCAACCAACAGCTCCTTGGTGGGCGAGAGATCAAGACCACGCTCACAGATCTCCAGGAACTCCTCTTTGTTATAAGCGATACCACCACCGCTGCCACCCATCGTAAATGAAGGACGGATGATGGTGGGATAACCGACACGGGCCTGAACCTGCAACGCCTCCTCAATACTGTGGGCCACCGATGAGTCCGGCATATCCAGGCCGATCTTGATCATCGCCTTACGGAACAGGTCACGATCCTCTGCCTTATTAATAGCATCACGACGGGCACCGATCATCTCAACATTAAACTTTTCCAGCACCCCCTGTTTGGCCAGATCCAGGGCGCAGTTGAGCGCGGTCTGCCCGCCCATGGTGGGCAGCAGCGCATCGGGGCGCTCCTTCTCAATAATTTTGGCCACGGTCTGCCAGGTCACTGGCTCAATATAGGTAGCATCCGCCATATCCGGGTCGGTCATAATCGTGGCGGGGTTGGAGTTAACCAGAATGACGCGGTACCCCTCTTCGCGCAGCGCCTTACACGCCTGGGCACCCGAATAATCGAACTCACACGCCTGACCGATCACAATCGGGCCAGCACCAATAATCAGTATGCTTTTAATATCGTTACGTTTTGGCATCGCTTACTCAATCACTCGTCGTGTTGTTCTTGGAGGGCAACCTACTTTGAAGCCGCTTTGATCAGCTCAATAAAATGGTCAAAGAGCGGCGCTGCATCATGGGGACCAGGGCTTGCCTCCGGATGCCCCTGAAAGCTAAAGGCGGGCAGATCTGTACGTTGAATACCTTGCAAAGAGCCATCAAAAAGCGAACGGTGGGTCGCCTCCAGATTGGCAGGCAGGGTGGCATCATCCACCGCAAAACCGTGATTCTGGCTGGTGATCATCACCCGCTTGGTGGCCAACGCCTCCACCGGATGGTTAGCACCGTGGTGGCCAAACTTCATCTTTAGTGTCTTGGCACCACTCGCCAGCGCCAACAGCTGATGACCCAGGCAGATACCAAACGTCGGCATGCCACTGGCCACAATCTTTTGGATCGCCTCAATCGCATAATCACAAGGGGCGGGATCACCGGGACCATTAGAAAGGAATACACCATCAGGTTTCATCGCCAGCACCTCTTCAGCAGAGGTCTGGGCAGGCACCACCGTCAGGCGGCAGCCACGATCCACCAACATCCGCAGAATATTTTGCTTAACACCGTAGTCATACGCCACCACATGGTACGGCAAATCAGCGTCGGCTCGCGATACATGGCCGTGACCCAAACGCCAGCTCCCCTCATTCCAGGTGTAGCGCTCTTTAACGGTCACCTCTTTTGCCAGATCCATACCCGCCAATCCGGCAAAACCCTTGGCAGCTGCCAGTGCCTCCGCCTCATCCAGCGCCAATCCGGCAATAATGCAACCATTCTGGGCACCTGTCTCACGCAGGATACGGGTCAACTTACGGGTATCAATATTGGCAATGCCCACCACATTGTGGCGTTTAAGATAGGTATCCAGGCTCTCCTGCATGCGCCAATTGCTGGCAACCAGCGGCAGGTCGCGGATAACAAGACCACTGGCAACGATATGAGGCGACTCCTCATCCTCGCTATTAGTACCCGTATTACCAATATGGGGGTAGGTCAATGTCACAATCTGTCTACAGTAGGAAGGATCGGTCAGAATTTCCTGATAGCCGGTCATGGAGGTATTAAAGACCACCTCCCCCACAGTACGCCCCACCGCGCCGATGGATTTCCCATAAAACAGCGCGCCATCTTCCAGAACTAAAAGGGCAGACTTTTCCAACTCATCCTCCAAGCTTTAGCTGCAACAAAGCGGGATGGCTCTCACGACCCACCCCGCCATGCACACTAAACAATGCGGTACTCAACGATTGCGCGAATTCTACTGCACTACCGCCCTCCCTGTCCATGGCGATTTTCCGGGAATAGTTGTCAAATAACAAACACTTAGCCATTACCAAACACACAATAGCCCAGTATCAGAGACACTAACCACCCCTCAACTCCTTGATATTCCAGCAATTAGAAAAGCCATTCCACCTAAGAGACAACAACAGCAACAAAAGAGGGATGAATAACCACAACACATCTCTAAAGACACAAAAGCCGCCCCTTGTGACAAGAGGCGGCCTTGTTGATGAAGCTCCGAATAAGACCTTTCGTACTGAGCCTGTCAAAGGAGAAGTGACGTAACACACTGATCGTTAAGTGCCATCCACCCATGATTCGACAAACTCCCCACGAAGAGCGTTGGGCACGGAGGATCGTCATAAACGCCTTAGGCCCACGTCAAATCAAGCCCTTCTTAGCCAGCACTACTGCCAATTGGCGGTAATCACCGGGGTCAGTGCCGCGTCATATTCAGGTGACAACGACGTCTGCCCAGCAGCAGGCGGGGCAAATGAAGCCATCGCACTCACCAGATTCTCTACCCGGGTATCCAGTAATGTTTTGCCATCAGCGGTCGTAAACTCCTCAATTCGATAAGCATTACCAGAATACCAATTACTGATGGTGCTTCTATCACTCGTCCCAATAATACTGACTTCTAAATCAGAACCCATCCGGCGGAACCAAAGCTGATTAATATCAACGCCGCCCCCAACTGATAACCGATCGCTGTTACCAAGAGTAGTATCGTAATCGTTAATGACATCAGCACTCGAACCACGTCCAAACAGGTAGGTGTCGTTGCCAGTGCCACCGTTGAGGGTGTCGTTGTCGGCACCACCGTTGAGGATGTCATTGCCTGCCCCGCCGTTGAGGGTGTCCATGCCTGCGCCGCCCAGTAGGGTATCGTTGCCGGCATTGCCGTTGAGGCTGTCGTTACCAATACCACCATCGATCTGGTCGGCCAGCGCACCCCCATAGAGATAGTCGTTACCGTCGAGGCCGAAGATGCGGTTGGTACCATCGTTGTAGCCGCTGATCGAGTCACCGTTCACAGTGCCGTTGGTGATGACGCGGGCCTTGATGGCGGCTTCGTCCCAGGTGACGCCGTCGCTAAACTTGAACTGTTCAATCTTGTAACCGGGGTAGCCGGAGTTGAAGTATTCATTGACGGTCAGTTGGTCTGCCGTACCGTATTTGATGACGAGGTGGTTGCCACTGCGTTCCAGCGCCGTCAGGGCGGTGGAGGCGACGTTGCTGAACTGGACGACGTCGCTGTTGCCGGCGGTGGTGTCGTAGTCGGTGATGGTGTCGACGCCCGACCCAAGGGCAAGCAGGTAGGTGTCGTTGCCTACGTCACCGTTGAGGGTGTCGTTGTCGGCACCGCCATTGAGGATGTCATTGCCTGCCCCGCCATTGAGGATGTCGGTACCAGCACCGCCCAACAGGGTGTCGTTGCCGGCATTGCCGTTGAGGCTGTCGTTACCGTTGCCACCTTCGATCCAGTCAGCCAGCGCGCCACCGTAGAGATAGTCGTTACCGTCGAGGCCGAAGATGCGGTTGGTACCATCGTTGTAACCACTGATCGAGTCATTGCCTACGGTGCCGTTGGTGATGACGCGGGCCTTGATGGCGGCTTCGTCCCAGGTGACGCCGTCGCTAAACTTGAACTGTTCAATCTTGTAACCGGGGTAGCCGGAGTTGAAGTATTCATTGACAGTCAGTTGGTCTGCCGTACCGTATTTGATGACGAGGTGGTTGCCACTGCGTTCCAGCGCCGTCAGGGCGGTGGAGGCGACGTTGCTGAACTGGACGACGTCGCTGTTGCCGGTGGTGGTGTCGTAGTCGGTGATGGTGTCGACGCCCGACCCAAGGGCAAGCAGGTAGGTGTCGTTGCCTACGTCACCGTTGAGGGTGTCGTTGCCTGACCCGCCATCAAGAATGTCGTCGCCATTATCACCATTAAGATTGTCGTTACCATCGCCGCCAAACAGGGCATCCATACCCCCGCCACCATAAAGGGTGTCATTACCCGCCTGACCATCAATAAGATCATTGCCGTCACCAGCACTAAACACATTGCCAGAGGCATTACCCACAAACGCATCATCACCACTTGTTCCAGAAGTAGCCACTGCTGAAAGTGAATTAATCCCAGTGGCGACAAAAGCATTACGAACATCCTGTTCCGTCCCCCACCGTTGCTTCAACGAACGTAATTGCTCCGTACCATCCCATCCCATCTGGTTAAACCTCTCACCATAGATTCGATTCAGATCAAGGAACAGCGCCGCGCCTTCTTGAGTATTTGCGGCCATGGCCTCTGATACGCTTGCATTCAATCCATCAAACCCAACAGTAACGCCAGTGGCTGATATGTTCAGGTCAACCAAATCAAGATATTGCGACAGGCGTAGCGAAGGCATCAGGTTATTAGTGGCATCGTCAACCAGTCTGTCCCATAGATTTTCAAAATACGAGACGCCATTTGGCATGGGTGGAATGGTCACTCGAATGTAATCGTCATAGAGCAGCACACCATTGCGTTGTTCAGCTATTAATTGCGAAAGCGGCACCACAACTTCAACCGGCACTAACCTCACCCCCTCTTCATAAACCGGCAAGCCAAGACGTGGGACATAGTGTGCGTCATTGTAGACCTGCCCCCAATCCAGAAAGGTGTGCCCCGTAAATGCCTCATAGGCATAAAGCTTTTCAAGTCCGCCCACCATGCGTTCACGCATGGCATCGAATTTACTGAGATCATCGGCCAACAATGTGGCCCGGAATGCGTTACGGTCCACTTCGCTGGCTTTGATGCCCACATCCATCCAGCCACGCTCCTGGTCATCCAAAGGTCCACTCAGAATAAGACCATAGCCTGCGGCCAAAGCCTCTCTGCCAGCACTGAGGTATTCGGAACCATCGCCCCACTCACGCATTAATTGCTCAACAGAGGATTCAAACTCTGCCCGTGTTGGGGCATTTTTAGCCTGATTAACCAAGGCGACCAAATCCGGATTGAGTGTTGCCGCCTCACGCAAATCTCGCACCCAACCGCTGCCATTAATATCCGGCAGCGCCATAGCTGCCTCGCCCACAATAACTGGGACGTACTCACGAATAGTGTCGTTTTGCGCAAACAGAAAACTGCCCGCCTGGCCACTACTACCATCGGTACGGGTAAAGGTGCTCTCTAGCACCATCACGGAGTCACCATAAACGGTACCGGATACACTGCTGTTGAGCTTTATGCTAGCAATGCCACTTGCCGCCAATGTCTGTAGTTCGTTTGCCTGACTAATACCGTCTTGATTCAGGTCGCGCCAAACGCGCACTTCTGAATAAAAATCATCCTGGGCATCAAAATTAAAATCAGGGTGACTGTTAAGTTGAGCCAACGCATCAAAACCATTACCTGCCTTTCGCCCATTAGACAACAACATCTCATCGCCAAAAATCTCAGCGCCTGAATCGATAATGCCGTTGCCATTACGATCCCACACCAAAATGCCATCATCAGCGCCGGCCCAAGCGGTGGCTGTTTTTATGGTATCGCCGTTGGTGTCGAACATGACACCACTACTGAGCGGGGTGATCTCGATGCCATCGCCGTCCAGATCGAGGATCAATGGATCGCGGTAGGGAATGAGGCGGGTAATGGTGACCATGGGGTCAGGGGCGTTGATGATGGCGTCAGAGATGGCAGACCCACTTTGGGAGTCATTACTTGGCGGGCTATCGTTCCATGGCTTGCTTGGGTCAGTCGGATTTGCCCATCCTCCATCTGGAGGATAAATCCTGTTCCCGTCTATGTCATAGTATTTATTTGTTGAAATATTAGTGCCTTCAGGCACTAGCTGCGATGGTCCTTGCGAAAATTCCTTCCCATCAGGGGAAACAGTAATGGTGGGTTGCCATATCATGCCAGGAGGTGGAGTTGTCTGATTTGCGGGAGCAAATCCAGGCACCCCATCGGCTTCAGCCGCCGCTTGTATTCGCTGATTTGCTTCACGAATTTTTTCGCCCGTTGTTCTTAAGTCAGTTGCCCATGTGTCAACAATATCCCTTACTACATAGCCAACAGCGGGTGGCATAAGGCGACTAGCCGCATCGAATATAGCATTCACGTACTCAACGGCCTGAAGTGGGTCACTTCTATTTTCAATGGCATCTCCCGCGTTAATTAAATCATGGATTATTTGATTGGTTTTATTTGCTGTCCCTAGTAATGACATGGCATATCCTTTTTGGTTATTAAATAATTAATCTATGCAACATAAAAAATTTAATCCGCGAATGACTATCATGGAACAGTCGGAGGATTAACCCAGTTTTCAGGAACTTTTATTATCAGCCTTTCAATAGAGCTCTGTTTACGCCTAACACAAGTAAATATTTTTGATGTTATTTTAAGTTTTTCATTGTTGCTTAAATTGCTTTTATCACTGATCTTTTCTCTATCAATAGGACTCGCACACTTCAACGTTAAATAACCCAATCTAACCACCACAATATAATCAAACCCGAAATATCCCGTTATGAGTAGCAATACGCCAATAATTAGTTTTTTATTCATGCCGACAATAACTCGTGCACACAAATAATCATAATAAATTTTCGTGGAATTCCATAATGTCCGCTCCCATAAAGATGAGCAGTAAAATTCACGCACGAAGCTGTTTTGAGATATCTCATCAATTTATTCAAACTAACTTTATCTCTATTCAAACTCATTTAACGTTCCCTCCCACTCTCATCCGCATACTGCATCAACGGGCTCAGCACATACTCAATCAACTTTCTCTTACCTGTTTTAACCTCTACCGTCACTGACATACCAGGACTAAGATTAATCATCTTATCCTCTACACGAATGGTGTTCTGTTTTAGCAAAACTCTGGCAGTGTAGATCAACCCCAGTTTCTCATCGGCCACGGCGTCATTGGATACGTTGATCAGTTCTGCGTCAATGGCGCCGTATTTGGTGTAAGGAAAGGCATCCACCTTCACTTCTGCTATTTGTCCTTCACGCACAAAGCCGATGTCTCTGTTGACGATGATGGCTTCGACTTCAATGCCTTCGTCTTGGGGCACAATAACCATCAGTTGTTGCGCCGGTGTGACGACGCCGCCGATGGTGTGCACCGCAAGTTGTTGCACGATGCCATCGACCGGGGCGGTGAGGCGCAGCAGTTGGTTGCGCTGGTCGGCTTTGATTGATTCCTGGTTTAATCCTTGGCCACGACGTTTGGCATCGGTGAGTTCGGCCAGGGCATTGTTGAGGGCGTTGGCCTCTTCTACTTTTCGTTGTTCTTTGAGTTGGGCGAGATTGGCAATGAGCTCCTGGCGGCGCTGTTTTTGGATGGCGAGGTCTTGGGTCTGTTCGATGCGTTGTTGTTCGAGTTCGAGATAGGTGTGGCGTGGGGCGAGCTGTTTGTCGGCGAGTGTTTTGAGTGATTCGGCGCGTTCGGTGATGATCGGCAGTGTGGCTGCGAGTTTTTTGATCTGCTCTTCGGTGCCGATGAGTTCGGCTTCACGACGCAGCTTTTCGTTATCCAGACTGCTTAGCGTGGCTTGATGCTGTTGCCACTGGCTGGCGAGCAGTTGCTTTTGCGGTTCGAGCACATCGATGCTGGTGGTGTTTGGCCAGTGGGCGATGGGGGCGGTGTGGCTTTGCATGGCGATGATGAGGGCAGTGGCGCGGGCGAGTTCTGCCTGGGCGGTGCTGTATTCGTTGCCGAGCCGGGTGGCATCGGCCTGGGTGCCGGTGGTGTCGAGGTCGATCAGTGGGTCACCCTTTTTTACACTCTGTCCCTCGCGCACATGGATGACACTGACGCTGCCGATCTCCAGTGGTTGAATAATTTTGGTGCGGTCGCTGGGGATCACTTTTCCTTGGGCGGTGGCGACGATGTCGACCTTGCCGAAACAGGCCCAGAGGATGGCGATGGTAAACAGAATCACGATGCTCCAGGTGATGGCGCGACCGATGGGCGATGGTGGGGTCTCCTGGATCTCCAGTGCGGCGGGCAGGAATTGGAGTTCATGTTTGTTGCGTTCGATGGTTAGGTTTTGCATGGTTAGTTCACCACTGCCATGCCGTCGCGGGCATCGCCGCGCTGGTACTGATAGAGCTTGGCGTAGTGGCCATGCAGGTTGATAAGTTGGGCGTGGGTGCCCTCTTCGACAATCTGGCCATGATCTATCACGATGATTCGATCGGCATTGCGCACGGCGCTAAGGCGGTGGGCGATGATGAAGACGGTGCGGTCTTTACAGATGCGCTGCATGTTGTCTTGAATGATGCGTTCTGATTCGTAGTCGAGGGCGCTGGTGGCTTCATCAAAGATGAGGATGCGGGGGTTGCTGATAAGCGCCCTGGCGATGGCGATGCGTTGGCGCTGACCACCGGAGAGGTTGCTGCCGTGTTCACCGACCAGTGAGTCGTAACCTTCTGAGAGTTCAAGAATGAATTCATGGGCGCCTGCAAGTTTGGCGGCCTGGATGACACGCTCCATCGGCAGGCCGGGATCACTCAGGGCGATATTGGCACGCACGCTGCGGTTGAAGAGCACGTTCTCTTGCAGTACGACGCCGACCTGCCTTCTTAACCAGGTGGGGTCGATCATGATTCTGCCACTTTCAGGGACCTAGAGAGATCGCACTAATTTGATACAGATATTCATATTTAAAGTGCACCAAGCTGACACCGGTCTTAATCTCTGTAGAATTTTATTTCTAAAATAACAACATCGTCAGAAACTCTATACGAAAAATAAAACTCTGAATACTCTTCTCCAGCCAGGTTGTGTCTATTCTTATCAGAAGAGATAGCTATTACATTTTTATTTAGCTCTTTTTTTACAACTTTAAGCTCTTCGCCATCTAAAGCCAGGTTCGCCAACTTTAAGAACTCTTTATTGACATTACTACTATCTAATTCCATATATGGCCCAAGAAATAGAAGCGCATGGGTTCCATAGTGATCACATGACCAATGTTTTATCGAAAACATAGCACCATCATTTGTTATGCCCTTAACCTCTTTGGCACTATCCGCCCAAACAAACTTAGAAATCGCACTGTTTTTCTCATACCTATCCTTTGTAAAGCTGCCCTCATCAAACACACAGCTTGACTGCTGTGCACATGCCGTGCTTGACAGAACCAGAACCACCAATCCAAAAAAAACACATCTTTCACGAAAAATTCTCATGTGACTTTTCTCATTCTAGGGCTGAGGTATCTCTACGTGATAGGCTGGATCCGCAGGTGGAGTTAAAAACTTTGACACCCTTGCATCACCATTTACGGCGGATTCGAATTTCTTTCTCAATGCTAAATTTATACTACTCGGCGCAATATCTACAACGTTAATCTTCTTGGGATCACCAACGTGTAGGGAAACATTTCCTGGACCAATATTAGTTATCTTCACACTCATGCCATTGATAATGTCAGCCACGGATTTTCCTTGTGATTTGAGCAAGGAATACTCGTCTATCACTTTGTCTCCATAGGAACTATATAACCTTTTCTGATGAAGAACACCATGGCGCTCGATATTTTCATACATGATTCGAGCTTGATCATATACGGTACGCGCGGTACTGGTCACTGTAATCAGCGGAACGCCAGCCTTTTTCATAATGTCTTCCAGCACTTTTTTACTATAGGCTGATACTTTCGACGAATCTCTAGCTGGATCCAGATATTTTATCAATGGCATGTCAAATTCCCCTTTATTGAATCTCGCTGCAACCAAGCTTACGCCTGATCAAAGTAGAAAAACCCTCATACATCAATACCTCGACCACACTATCGATAACAAAAAAGCCCGCAGCGCTTCACCAAAGAGTTTGTGGTGTTTATATCGCAGGGATAAACCTCTTGAAATCGAATTTTCGATCACCATTCAACAGACTGGCGCGTTTGGTGATCAGGATCAATTCACCTGACCACTGTTTTTCAAACTCTTCCCGTGGGAGAACCTTCGGGCGCTGTTCGAGTGGATCTTGAATCAGGACAGAGGCACCTCTTTAAGACCACCAACAATAAAATAGTGGCCATCAGTGTGGCGGGCAATAGCGGGGAGTTGAATGCGTTCGAGACGAGAGATATCCGATTTAATCTGCCGGGCCTTGAGGCCAAGCAGTTTGGTGGCACGGAGGATTTCGGTCGGGCCGAAGTGCTGTTCGGTCTGGCCAAACTGGTGGCGTAGCTGATCGGCCTCTGCGGCAACACCGTGAAAGCGGGCAAGGATCACCAGGCAGGTTAGGCCTGTGTCAGGCCCAACAACATCCTTGTTGTTATCCATTCATCCAACCCTACAGATTTTTATTTTGTCGTCACCATCAAGCTTGTGGCACACGCGACCGCAACTGGCGACAGTTTTTTGCCTATGTTAGCCGTAGACCTGCTATCTGGGCAAATAAAATATAGGGGAGAGGCAAACGTCGGGGGGGCAGGTAATGGTTTTACGTCTAATGGGGGGGCTGAATAGCCGCACACCCAAAGCCCGCCATGAGCAGCGGGCGGATGTAGCGCGGCCCTAAAGGTTGGTTACGATTTTAACCCAAGCACATCCTGCATGTCGTACAGTCCGTTCTCTTTGGATGAGAGCCAAGCGGCGGCGCGTGCTGCGCCGTTGGCGAAGGTCATGCGGCTGGAGGCTTTGTGGGTGATCTCGATACGCTCACCGATATCAGCAAACAGTACGGTGTGGTCACCCACTACATCACCGGCACGCACGGTGGCAAAGCCGATGGTATTGCGATCCCGTTCGCCGGTCTGTCCTTCACGACCGTATACGGCGCACTCTTTAAGATCACGTCCCAAGGCGTTGGCAACCACTTCGCCCATACGCAGGGCGGTGCCCGAAGGGGCGTCTACTTTATAACGGTGGTGGGCTTCAATGATTTCGATATCCACCGTATCACCCAATACCCGTGCCGCCATGTCGAGCAGCTTGAAGCAGAGGTTTACACCCACGCTCATGTTGGGGGCAAAAACGATGGAGATATCCTTGGCGGCGGCGCTGATCTGTTCGCGCTCTTCATCACTAAAACCTGTGGTACCGATGACAACAGACGCACCCGCCGCACGGCAGATGGCCAGATGGTCGAGGGTTGCCGCCGGGGAGGTAAAATCAATCAACACATCAAAATCATCAGCCACGGCCGCCAGATTGTCTACTAACTTCACACCCAGCGGACCGATCCCCGCCAACTCACCGGCATCGCTGCCCAACAGTGAACTGCCGGGGCGCACCGTGGCAACGGTCACTGTCAGTTCGGCGTGTTCATGACACGCTGTAATAAGGTTCCGGCCCATACGCCCACCGGCACCGGTAATCGCCACTCGCATCATGTTGGTTGATCCCTGTTGTTATGACTTTGGCTGTGTCATGTCTTCAAAGAATTTTTTTACGCCGGCAAACCAGTTGCTGGAGCGTGGGCTATGTTTACCATCCCCCTCCTCCATGGCGCGCTGAAACTCTTCCAGCAGCTCTTTTTGTTTGCGCCCCAGGTTGATGGGGGTCTCCACCTCCACCTTGCAGATCAGGTCGCCAATGCCACCGCCGTGCACTGACTTAACACCCTTGCCACGTAAGCGGAACGATTTTCCTGTCTGTGTCTCGGCGGGGATTTTAAGTTTGACACGACCATCCAGGGTCGGCACATCCAGCTCCCCCCCGAGTACCGCATTGGCAAAGCTGATCGGTACAACGCAGTGAAGATTGCTCTCCTCACGGGTAAAGATGGCGTGTGGTCGAACCTTAATCTGGACATAAAGATCGCCCGAGGGACCGCCGCTTTCACCGGCCTCACCTTCTCCCGCCAGACGAATGCGATCACCGCTATCCACGCCGGCTGGAATTTTGACCGACAAGGTTTTTTGCTCATTAACACGTCCTTGCCCACGACAATCAGGGCATGGATCTTTGATGATGTGACCACTGCCCTGACAATGGGGGCACGCTTGCTGTAGCGAGAAAAACCCCTGCTGGATACGAACCTGACCACGACCACCACACGTAGTGCAGCTGACCGGGCTGGTCCCTTTTTTGGCGCCGGAGCCTTCACACGGGTTGCACTTAACCATGGTGGGTATGCGAATTTTGACCGTAGCACCACGCACTGCCTCTTCAAGATCAAGGTCGAGGTTGTAACGCAGATCAGCGCCACGATAGACACGCTGGCCTCCGCCACCGCCACGTGCACCACCAAAAATGTCGCCAAACACATCACCAAAGACGTCGCCGAAATTACCGCCACCGGCTGCGCCACCAAAACCGCCACCACCGCCCGCCGACTGATCTACACCGGCATGGCCAAACTGGTCGTAAGCGGCGCGCTTCTGGGCGTTGGAGAGTATCTCGTAGGCCTCTTTGGCCTCTTTGAATTTCTCTTCAGACTCTTTGTTATCGGGGTTACGGTCGGGGTGGTGTTTCTGCGCGGCACGGCGATAGGCCTTTTTGATATCCGCTTCGCTGGCGTTTTTTGCCACACCTAATATTTCGTAAAAATCTCGTTTGGCCATGGGTCCAAGCTTTTAGTTGTTAAATTCTTAATTTGCACAAACAACAACAGGCGCACCGTGAGGTTGCGCCTGCTGTTCACCTCACATCAGAGACCAGTATCTAACGGCTGGCCCTGTCATGATCAGCGTTTGTCATCCTTCACTTCCTCGAACTCAGCGTCAACCACATCATCCTTGGAGTTATCACCTTGGGCATCAGCCTGAGAGGAGCCGTCAGGGCCACCCTCTGCAGCAGCTTTTTGTGCATAGACACGTTCGGCCAGTTTGCCAGAGAGTGTGGCCAGGGCTTCAGTCTTGGCTTCGATCTCACTCTTGTCTTCGCCCTTCATGGCTGTTTTCAGCTCTTCAACAGCCGCTTCGATGGCACTCTTCTCTTCCGCCTCAACCTGATCACCCAGCTCCTTCAAAGAGGCGGTAGTGGAATGAATCATGTTATCCGCCGCGTTACGGGCCCCTACCATCTCGTGGAACTTACGATCCTCGTCTTTGTGGGCTTCGGCATCACTCACCATCTTGGCAACCTCTTCATCACTCAGGCCAGAAGAGGCCTTGATGACAATGGAGGTGTGTTTGCCGGTGGCCTTGTCCTTGGCAGAGACATTCAGGATACCGTTGGCGTCGATGTCAAACGTCACTTCGATCTGTGGCACACCACGGCGGGCCGGGGTGATGTCACCCAGGTCAAAACGACCCAGTGATTTATTGGCAGCGGCTATTTCGCGCTCACCCTGCAACACATGTACGGTCACGGCACTCTGGTTATCTTCAGCGGTGGAGAACACCTGGTTGGCCTTGGTCGGAATAGTGGTGTTCTTTTCGATCAGTTTGGTCATCACACCACCCATGGTCTCGATACCCAGCGACAGCGGCGTAACGTCCAGCAGCAGTACATCCTTCACCTCACCACCCAATACACCGCCCTGAATCGCGGCACCTACGGCCACAGCCTCATCAGGGTTGACATCTTTACGTGGCTCTTTGCCAAAGATCTCTTGCACCTTGGCTTGCACCATGGGCATGCGGGTCTGACCACCGACCATCAATACATCATCCACATCAGATGCGGAGAGACCGGCATCCTTCAGCGCCATACGGCACGGCTCAACGGTGCGATTAACCAGCTCTTCCACCAGCGACTCCAGCTTGGCGCGGGTCACCTTTATATTAAGGTGCTTCGGACCTTTGGCATCGGCAGTGATGTAGGGCAGATTAACGTCAGTCTGCTGTGAAGAGGAGAGTTCGATCTTGGCCTTCTCGGCCGCCTCTTTCAGACGCTGTAGCGCCAATGGATCATTGTGTAGATCAATGCCACTCTCTTTCTTGAACTCATCGGCAAGATAGTCGATCAAACGCAAGTCAAAATCTTCACCACCGAGGAAGGTATCACCGTTGGTGGAGAGCACTTCTATCTGCTGCTCACCTTCAACTTCAGCGATTTCGATGATGGAGATATCAAACGTACCACCACCCAAGTCATAGACCGCCACCTTGCGATCGCCACGACGTTTGTCCATGCCGTAGGCCAGGGCAGCAGCTGTGGGTTCGTTGATAATACGTTTTACTTCCAGACCGGCGATTCGCCCGGCATCCTTGGTGGCCTGACGCTGTGAGTCGTTGAAATAGGCTGGCACGGTGATGACCGCTTCTGTGACTGGCTCGCCCAGGTAATCCTCAGCGGTCTTTTTCATCTTCATCAAGACGCGGGCAGAGATTTCTGGCGGCGCCATCTTCTTGCCATTGACATCGATCCAGGCATCGCCATTTTCGGCCTGGGCGATGGTATAGGGGACCATCTTGATGTCCTTCTGTACTTCGGCATCCTTGAAGCGGCGACCGATCAGACGTTTGACCGCAAACAGGGTGTTTTTTGGATTAGTGACCGCCTGACGTTTGGCCGACTGGCCAACCAGCACCTCACCATCATCGGCATAGGCGACGATAGATGGGGTTGTACGATCCCCTTCACTGTTTTCAATGACGCGGGGCTTGCCGTCTTCCATCACTGCGACGCAAGAGTTGGTGGTTCCCAAGTCAATACCGATAATTCTGCCCATTACTCCAATCTCCGTAGTTAAGTCTTATGTTCATGTTTTGTGCAGCATGGTGGCTGCCGCTTATCCCTTTAATGGGGACGACAGCGTATTTATCAAGCCTGAAAGTCTATCGTGCCGGTCAAATCGCCCTCAGACTTCAGGTTGGCACCCGATTTGGCGCTGGCAACCACCACCATGGCGGGGCGGACCAGACGATCATTGAGCTGATACCCTTTCTGGTAAACCGCAACCACAGTATTAGGGATCGCATCGGGCAGATCCTGCATCGCCATCGCCTGATGGCGCTCGGCGTTGAACTTCTCACCCATCGGGTTAAGCTCCACCACACCAAACTTTGCCACGGCGGCGGCCAACATCTTACCGGTCAACTCCAGCCCTTCACGCACTTTTGCCAAATCGGCCCCTTCAGCACTGGCCGCGGCCTCGCCCATCTCCAGGCTGTCTTTCACCGGCAGCAGCTCGTTTACAAACCGCTCCAGGGCGTACTTATGGGCGTTTTCAACATCACGTTCAGCGCGGCGACGGCTGTTATCAGACTCCGCCTGTACCCTTAGCACCTGATTCCAATGCTCTTCAGCCTTGGCCTGTGCCTCTGTCAACATCTGCTGAAGCTCTTCATAGGTGGGCGCAGGCAGCTCATTCTGAATCTCCGGGCTGGCCTCTACCACCACCTCTCCATCAATGGCTTCGCTGTTTTCACTTTTTTTATCCGTCATCACTCAATCCTGGGTTGTCAATGGGATATACAACAGTAGCCGTAGATGGGGATGATCAATACAGATTCAAGGCGTGGTCTGATATTTTTGCCGGGCTGGCGGTAGCAGGAAGCACCTGCCAAACGCATTCACAAGATATTGCAAATATTCACCAAGATCATTGGCCATGATGGTTTACAACTCCTGTATGATGCAAAAAACTGTCACTGCGCTATCATCAGCAACCCAAACGTCGGTCTAAGATAGCCGTCCCCAACATCAAAATGTCAAAATAGGGCTTCATCCCAACAGGTTATACAGATGACAACTAAATTCCGCCGTATCGGCATTGTCAGCAAATTCAGTGACACCTCCATCGGCACCACCATCGAAATACTCGCCAACTTCTTAAGCGCACGTAATCATCAGGTTGTGCTGGAGGAGAGCGCTGCCAAGACCCTGTCCAATACAACGTTGGAGACAACCTCCATCGATCAGATCGGCAAACACTGTGATCTGGTGATTGTTGTTGGTGGTGATGGCACCCTGCTGCACACTGCCCGTTCACTGGCAGACCACAACATCCCACTGGTTGGCATCAATCTTGGTCGCCTGGGCTTTCTAACCGATATTTCGCCTGACGACATGCTCTCCCGCCTGGATGAGATACTCAGTGGTGTCTACCACGAAGAGAAGCGCTTTCTGCTACAGGCGCTGGTAATCCGCGATGGTGAAACTGTCCAAACAGGCAGCGCGCTCAACGACGTGGTGATTCATAAATGGAATTCGGTGCGGATGATCGAGTTCGAAACCCACGTCGATGGCCTGCTGGTCAACAGCCAGCGTTCCGACGGTCTGATCGTCTCCACCCCCACCGGCTCCACCGCCTACGCACTCTCGGGCGGCGGCCCCATCATGCACCCCGCCCTGGATGCCATCGTGCTGGTGCCCATCTGCCCCCACACCCTGAGCAACCGGCCGCTGGTTATCGCCGCCAGCAGTGTGATCGAGCTGCGGGTGACCCGGACTGACATCGCCCACGTACGTATCACCCTGGATGGCCAGACTATTCTCTCCCTGGCCGAGGGTGATCACGTTCGAATCGTTAAAAAAGAGCCCCCTGTGCGGCTCTTCCACCCCAAAGGCCACGACCATTTCCAGATCCTGCGCGCCAAACTGCGCTGGGGTTAGCGAGTCCAATACACCATGCTGAATCAGATCAACATCCGTAACTTTGCCATTATTGACGCCCTGGAGCTGGAGTTTCGCCCCGGCATGACCGTGCTCACCGGTGAAACCGGGGCCGGCAAATCGATTCTGGTAGACGCCCTGGGGCTGGTCCTGGGCGACCGTGCCGACAGCGACGTGGTGCGCCACGGCGAAACACGCGCCGAGATCAGCGCCGAGTTCAATATCGATACACTGCCCACCGTGCTCAGCTGGCTTCAACAGAACGACCTGGATGAAGAGCACGACTGCATCCTGCGCCGGGTTGTCTCCGCCGAAGGGCGCTCAAAATGTTACATCAACGGTCGCCCCGCCTCACTGCAACTGATCAAAACGGTCGGCGAGATGTTGGTGGATATCCATGGCCAGCACCAGCACCAATCACTACTCAAAAGTGAAGTACAACGCCAGCTGCTCGACGACTACGGCAACAATCAACCCCTCGCAGACGAGACCCGCACACTGCAACAGCGCTGGAAAAGCGGCCTCGACAAGCTCGAACAGCTGCGCCAGAGTGGTCGTGACCGTAATGCCCGACTCGACCTGCTGCGCTACCACGTGCAAGAGCTGGAGGGGCTGGCACTGGAACCCGGCGAGTTTCAGGCACTGGAAGAGGAGCAGCGTCGCCTCGCCCACGGCGGCCGTCTGCTGGAGCAGTGCGCCGCCGCCCTGAACGCCCTCTACGACAGTGACGAGTTGAGCGCCCAGGGCATCATCACCCACTCACTGACCGAACTACAACAACTCAGCGAGATTGATCCGCAGCTAAATAACATCTGCACCCTGATCAACGAGGCCAGCATCCAGGTACAGGAGGCCGGCAACGAACTGCGCCACTATGTGGAGCGGCTGGAGCTTGACCCGGCCCGGCTGGAGTGGGTCGATCAGCGCCTGGGGGCAATCCACGACCTGGCACGCAAACACCACGTCGACCCCGAGGCACTACCAGCGCTGCTGCAAAACTTCAGCGACGAACTTCAGCGCCTGGAAAACGCCGACGTACTGCTCGACCAGCTCCAGGCCGAACTTAAACAGCTACTCAGCCAATACCAGGGCAGCGCAACCAAGCTAAGCCAGGCGCGGCAAAAGAGCGCCAAAAAACTCTCCACCGCTGTCACCGGCATCATCCGCCAGCTGGGCATGCCCGCCGGAGAGTTCACCGTCGCCCTACAGCCACGGGAAGAGCAGACACCCCACCGCCACGGTCTGGAACAGATCAGTTTTGAAGTAGCCGCCAACCCCGGTCAACCCGCCAAACCGTTGAGCAAAGTCGCCTCCGGTGGTGAACTGTCACGCATCTCACTGGCGATACAGGTGCTGCTCGCCAATAATCAGAAGATACCAACACTGATCTTTGATGAGGTGGATACCGGCATTGGGGGCGCAGTTGCTGAAACTGTCGGCCGCCAGCTGCGGGCCCTTGGTGTCAGCCATCAGGTGATGTGTGTTACCCACCTGCCACAAGTGGCGGCACTGGGGCACCAACACCTGCAGGTGAGCAAAAAGATCGAAGGGAAAAGTACCCGGACCCAGATCCAGCTGCTGGCAAATGAGCAGCGTCAGGAGGAGATTGCCCGCATGATGAGCGGCATGGAGATCACACCACAGACCCGCGCCCACGCCAGAGAGATGATTGACCAGGCCGAAGCACTGGCATAAACAGGGCTACTTCTCCTGAGCCTGGCAGGCCGGACAGATACCATATATATAGAGACTGTGGTCGGTAATGCGGTACCCGGCATTAGCGGCGATTACCCGCTGACGCTCCTCGATCGTCTCATCAACAAACTCCTCCACACTGCCACAAGAGGTACACAACATATGGTCATGATGCACGCCATGGTCCAGCTCAAATACTGAATACCCCCCCTCAAAATGGTGACGCGCCACCAAACCGGCCGCCTCAAACTGGGTCAAGACACGGTAAACAGTTGCCAGACCGATATCTTCATTGCTTTCCAGCAGCGCCTTATACACATCCTCAGCACGCATGTGCTGGTCCCGATTGTTTTCCAGGATCTCTAAAATCTTAAGTCGCGGCACCGTCGCTTTCAGCCCGGCCTTTTTCAAGTCTTGTGTTTGAGTCAAGCTATTCGCTCCGTGAATGTCCAAAAATGGCGATTTACCCCAAAACTGGTGTAATATTCCCGCCCATCTCTGGCCAATAGTTGATCGTACTGCTAATGCAAAAGCTTCTCATCTCCACCCTACTATGTGCAAGCCTTCTTTCCGCGTGCAGCGTCCATAAGCTTGAAATCCAGCAAGGCAACGTTATCGCCCCGGAGATGGTGGAAAAACTCAAACCGGGCATGACCACCCGGCAGGTGAAGTTTGTCATGGGATCACCCCAGCTTACAGACCCGTTCCACAAGGATCGCTGGGACTACCTCTACATCCTCAGAAGTGACGGCAAAATCGCCGAAAAGAGACATCTGATCCTCTTTTTTGAAGGTGACGTGCTCAGCCGCATCGACGACCAGACCGCCACCACACCGCCTCTCTAAACGTCACCGCCCCCTTTTTTCATCTTCTTCCCCTCTGCCGCACGCTGACGACGCACCTCTTTAGGGTCAGCAATCAGCTTGCGGTAGATCTCAATACGATCCCCCTCACGCAGACCACTGGCAGTTAACTTGGTCAACTTGCCAAAAATACCCACTTTGCTGTCGGCCAGATCGATCTCCGGAAACTTATCCAGAATCCCGGACGCCTTAACAGCATCCTCCACCGTTCCATCCTTAGCCACATTAGCCGTCAAAATAAGCTGCGTATCCGGCCGTGCATACGCCACCTCAACCTTAATCATTTCACCGTTTTCCATAGACCTCCACCGCCCGCTGACAAAAAGCATCCACCAAAGAGTTGGCAATCTGGCTAAATACCGGCCCCACCGTCAAACCCAGAAACTTGTTCGAAAACTCAAACTCCATCATCAACGACACCTTGCACGACACCTCGTCCAACACATCAAAGCGCCAAAACCCCTCCAGATGGTGGAACGGCCCCTCTTCCAGACGCATCTCAATCATCTTATTGATCTGCATCCGGTTACAGGTTGTAAACGTTTTATTAATACCGCCCTTACTCAACTCCAGGCAACCCCGCACCTCATCATCACCCCGACTCAATACCCGGCTGCTCTTGCACCAAGGCAAAAAAGCTTGATACGAATCGATATCATCCACCAGCGCATACATCTCCGCCACAGAATAAGGCACCAAAGCACTACGATTAATCGCTGTCATACCACTCCAAAATCCCAAATAACACTGCGAGCACAGCCGCCTGCGTTAAAAACCGCTGTAAACGATAGCCGAAGGCAGCGCCCCCCCGCAACCCATGCTAAAAATAACCAGCAACAATTTTACACCGGAAACTCACACATCGATTAGCACTACCATTATAATTGGCACCCATGAGCAAAAACGCACAAACAAAGACAGGCCAGGGCGGCGGCACCATTACCCTCAACAAAAAAGCCAAACACGAGTTTTTTATTGAGGACAAATTTGAAGCGGGCATCGTACTCGAAGGCTGGGAGGTCAAAAGCCTGCGCGCCGGAAAGGTGCAGATGCGCGACAGCTACGTCCTGATCAAAAATGGCGAGGCGTTCCTGATCGGAACCCTGATCTCGCCACTGAACACCGCCTCCACCCATATCCACCCCAGCGCCGAACGGACCCGCAAACTGCTGCTCAACCGCCACGAACTGAGCAAACTGATCGGGGCTGTCGAGCGCCAGGGCTATACCGTCATCCCCATTGCCATGTACTGGAGCAAAAACCGGGTCAAACTCGAAATTGGCCTTGCCAAGGGCAAACAGGAACACGACAAACGCAATACCGAACGTGACCGCGAATGGGCACGCGACAAACAGCGCATCATGAAACGTGGCTAAATCATCGCTGGCCGGGAACCTCCCGGTCAGATACAATGATCCACTTGAACCAAAGGGGGCGATCTGGCTTCGACGTGGATTGCGAAACCCAAGGTGCATGCCGAGGTGTAGGTCCCCTCGTAAAACAATCTACAAACTTATAGTTGCCAACGAAGACAACTACGCACTCGCTGCTTAATACCCAGTAGGGTGCCCTCGGCCCAAGTCTGTGCTTGTGCACTTGGTAACCGGGGTCGACTCACACAAGCTCGCGATGAAGTTAGTCTGGCACCGATTCGTTAAATTCTTACAGACTCGCTGTTTGTCTTCCCTGCCAATCGGGTAGCATGCAGTTAAATTAATAGATTGGATAAGCATGTAGAGCTGAAGGCAGAGGATTTGCGGACGCGGGTTCGATTCCCGCCGCCTCCACCACTTAACAGGTTTGCTGATTACCACGGCAAACCACTAGAAATTGGCCTGTTACGAAAGTTTCAGGCTATTTTTTTGTCTTTGATTCCCTATTGTCATCTCTTGTTATTCGTTTTACAGCCCCCTACTTATCAATCGCAACATGTATCCCTTAAGCCCTCTGCATTACAAAGCATGGAGCATGTAAATAGGGTAAGAGACCACCTCTCACCGCACCGGCATATCGCCACTGAACTTCAACAGATCAAACACAATCCGGGCGAAGTTGGCCGCCTTGGTTGGATCAGAGAGCAGCTGCATCATCTGATTTTGCTGTGCTTCGCTGCTGTCCAGCACCGCATCATCAATCGCCTTATTAAAGTCACCCAACAGCGCCTGTTCAGTTGTGTTGTTGGCCATCTGCTTCATTACCCGTTGGTTTTCACTCACTTTATCGCGGATGGTGTAGGCGTAGTTCACCATGTCTTTCTCTGATAAATGATCGGTGATAAATACCTCATTCAGACGGCTGATGATCTGGGAAAGAAATTCTTCTTTTTTATCTTTTGCCTTGGCAGTGCCTAAGCCATCGCCAGGCACTAAATACTCGTCCGCATCTTCTCGTAAGTTCAGATCCTGCTGACGGATTTTTGCCAGGCGGTAGTGACTGAGCGCGATGTTATCCAGATCGATGTCATCTTCATCCATAATCGTCTCACGTAACATCGGCCGCAGGTTACGGGCGTAGAGGCTGAGCTTCTCCAGGTTTTTGTCATCGTAATCGACAATCTGTGACATAAATTCATAGAAGCGCACAAAGGTGCCCAAATCTTTCTTGAAAATCTCCAGCGCATCCTTCTCCTGCTTACACTCCTTAAGGCTGTTTTCAGCATTGGCCAGCAATACCGCATCACCTGTTTTCTTGGTCCGATCAAACATCTCCTTGGCATATTTAAACGCATCAATGGCCGACTTATAACGCTTCTGCCAACGCTCGACCGCCGGTTTGCAAATATTGGCAATGGCGGCGTTGCTTTTGTTACGCACAAAAAATGCTGCGCAAAACTGCTCCACCTCATGCCACAGAAATATTCCGCTTGCTCGCAGCTTGTCGTAGAGATCAAAAATCAGATCCGGATCACTCACATCATCCAGCTCGGCGGTTTGGTAATAGGGTTGGAACGCCGCCAGAATTTCATCCGGTTCATTGAAGAAGTCCAGCACAAAGGTGCCAGTCTCGGCCTTCCCGAGATAGGTACGATTGAGGCGCGACAGCGTCTGTACACACTCCACACCGCCCAGTTTTTTATCCACATACATGGCGCAGAGTTTGGGTTGATCAAAGCCGGTCTGGAATTTATTGGCAACGATCATCACCTGATAATCCTCAGAGTCAAAGGCCTTGCGCAGGTCACGACCCTTGAGGTTGGGATTCATATTGCTCTCGGTAAACTTCACGCCCAACAGCCCCTCACTATTAGGATCACGTTCGTCAAATTCCACCTCACCCGAAAAGGCCACCATCGCATGAATCTTATGGTAGCCCTGCTGCGTGATGTATTTATCAAAACCCAGCTTGTACCGCACCGCCTCCTTGCGTGAACTGGCCACCACCATCGCCTTGGCCTGTCCGCCCAGCAGCCCCATCACATTGTGTTTAAAGTGCTCCACAATCACCTGCACCTTCTGCGCGATGTTGTAGTCGTGCAGCCGCACCCACTGGTTGAGTTTCACCTTCGCCCTCTTACTCTCCACCTCCTGATCACCTGCCTCGATATTCAGCGCCAGCTGGTAGGCCACCTTGTAGTTGGTGTAGTTTTTGAGCACATCAAGGATGAATCCCTCCTCGATTGCCTGCCTCATGCTGTAAACGTGATAGGAGACCGGCTTATTGGTTTTTGAGGCCGGCAAGGTTGGATCAGGCAGACGACCAAACAGCTCCAGCGTCTTGGTCTTGGGTGTAGCGGTAAAGGCAAAATAGCTCAGATTGGGTGACGCACGGCGGCTGGCCACCGCCGCATCGAGAATATCCTCCGAACTCAGCTCCGCCTCATCATCGCCTTTGGCGTCCACCATCAACACCTCTTTCAACTGCCGGGCGGTGGAACCACTTTGTGATGAGTGCGCCTCGTCGGCAATAATGGCGTAGTGGCGTGTTTTCAAACTCACACTGTTCTCGATCGCCTGCAATACAAACGGAAAGGTCTGAATGGTAACGATGATAATCGGCTGCGAACTCTCCAGCGCCGCCGCCAACTTCTCCGACTTGGAGCCATCGCCCTCACTGTTATTGATGCGCCCCACCACACCATCTACATGCTCGAACTGGTAGATGGTCTCCTGCAACTGCGCATCCAGCACCGTGCGGTCGGTAATAATAATCACCGAATCAAACTGCTTGTGGCCCGCCTGATCATAGAGCGATGAGAGCTGATGCGCCGTCCAGGCGATGGAGTTGGATTTGCCCGAACCGGCACTGTGTTGGATCAGATATTTATGCCCCGGCCCTTCACTGCGCGCCGCCCCCACCAGCTTATTCACCACATCCCACTGGTGATAACGGGGGAAGATCAGCGACTCTTTTTTATACTTGCGCCCCTCCCAAGTCTCGCGCTCCTCAATTTGCAAATGGACAAAACGGGCCAGAATCTTCAACAGATTATTCGGCAGCAGCACCTCATTCCACAGATAGTCCGTGGCGTATTGATTCACATCCTCCGGCACATCGTTACCAGCACCACCGCCAGCAGTGCCCTTGTTAAACGGCAGGAAACGAGACTCCTCCCCCTCCAGCCGTGTTGCCATGTAGACCTCATACTGGCTCACCGCAAAATGCACCAGCGCACCACGTTTAAAAGTGAGTAACGGTTCCGGTTTTTTAGTCACAGGGTCAACCGCCAGGCGCGTGGTTTTGTACTGTTTGATGGCGTTGTGCACCGCCTGTTTGAATTCCGACTTCAGCTCCAGCGTCGCCACCGGCAGGCCATTTACAAACAGCACCAGATCGATACGCCACGTCTTTGCCCGGCTACCACTCTCGGCCAGATGTGCCTCCGTCGCCCACGGGCTATAGACCAGCTCCGGCACCACCCGCAGGCGGTTCTGCTGGTAACGCGCCAACGTATCGGGGTTCAAATCATGTTCGGGTTTGAATTGACACAGACTAAAACGGGTACCGCGATCACGCAGCTCATGGCGCAACAGACCCAGCGTGCCAAAGGTGCGCAGCTCTTTATTGGCCGCATTGGGATCGGCCTTATTCAGCTGTGAGGCGACACGTTCCAGAAACGTCTGTTCGGGATTGTTGGGATAAAGGGCGCAAAACTTCTGCCACTGCGCATCCTGCGACTCTTTTACAAAACCGAGCAGGTCGTCAGGGTACAACGCCAATTCACGATTGTAGTTTTCCGGTTTACCCAACAGCCAGCCATTGGCCAACAGCTGTTGAATGATGTCGTCCTGAAATACTCGCTCAATCGCCTTATCAACCATCCGCCTACTCCCCCACCCCTAATAACGCCTCAAGCCCGGCAATCGCTGCGGCATGTTTTTTCTTATCCATTCGTTGCAGGTTATGCAACTTCCACTTAATCGCTGGGAGATGCTCAACACCCTGCAAACCCAGCAACGGCCACTCAGGCGCACATTTTTTAAACGACAACAGAAAGCATCGTTCTTCTGCAGTCAGTGATGTAGCGAGCTGTTCTATCAATGCCTCTCGCACTGCCAGCAGCTCTACAAGGCCAACCTCAAGCTCCGCCATATTCGAGAACTCACCATGATAGAGATCAGCAATCTCTTTGCGCGCCGGATTTAACAGCTCTGTCAACGGGCGGTTATGGCTAATCAGATAGACAATGACCGCCTTGCGCAGATCACTACTGATTCCCTCATTTTCCAGCAGCAGTTTGACATCAAAGAGATCCCTCGGGTGTTGGCGATCAAGTGCAGCACATATCTTCCCCGCATAAAGATCGGGCAACGAGACAAGCGCCATCTCAACATAACCGAACTCATCTTCTACTTTTTCTGTTACCGCTCGTCTCTCCACATCGAACACCGTGCCACGCAACACAGGTGAAAGTTCGATTTTTATCTGCACACCGGCACGCTGAACAATCAACCGCAACGCATCGCTTTTATCATCGAAGGCCTTATGAATAGAGGTGCTGGGGAGCGCACGTGTAATCTGCAGGCTTATTTCAAGAAGTGCCGCCTTAATCTCCGCCAGCGCCTCATCCCGCTCACTCACAGGCAAATAGATCAGATCGATATCCACCGACAATCTGGGCAGATCACGTATGAACAGGTTAATCGCCGTCCCGCCCTTTAAGGCAAAGCAACGCTGCTGCGCCACCATCGGCAGCGTCTGAACCAGCAACTGAACTTGCCGGTAGTAGCTGCTCTGCCTATCCATGCATATGTGCCGGTACAGTGATTTGATACTTCCCGTCCAGCTTGCCCCCTTTACACAACACCCGTTTACCCGCGCCGAAGTTAACCCGCTCAGCGTTCAGCTTGTTCAACCAGGCATAGCCATGGCGCTCAGCCAGCCAAAAGAACAAGCGACTCACTTTTACACTCTGACAATGCTCAAGCAAAAACTGAAGCCTGCGTGGCGACAAACTGGTAAGCCCCTGCATGATCTCATCCGCATGTTCAAAAGAGACCTTCTCAGGCACATCCGCCAACAGTTCAAGATAGGCGCGCTCAGTGGCAGACAACAGCAACACCGGCAGATCTTCACGCCACAGATGAGTAACAACCAGCTTCTCATCCGCAGCCAACTCATCCCATGCCGCCATCGAGGTGTGCCAGACAAACTCAACCTCCAGTGGCAGCCTGTTGAGCCATGATGGTGCCTTCACCTGCGAATAAAGATGCACCGTTTTTTTAGCCGAAACGGAGAGATAGTGCCCCAACCCCAGCAGCTCCAGCGCCGTAACCCCGCCCACCAGAACCGGAACAGCCATCATCCGTTGTAAGGAGCAGACCACCCCTTGCCAGGTCAGCAGTACATTCGCCTTGCTATAGACCCCACTTGTTACCGCCACCAGCTGCCCGCTTTTAACGTGGTTATCCAGCGTATGGCGGCTAAAGCCCTGCTCCAATAACCACTTTTTGCTGGCGATCAGTCCGTGGGGCAGCCACCTCTCCAACATCTCCGACTGCTCTTTTTTTGCGCTCATTGGTTTAACTATCCAAATATCCACGGCGCTATTCGCCGCATATCTTTATTATACTAAACCATAGTGCAAAAATAGACGGTTTACAATACCTGTTTTTTACGGCAGCAGACACCGCATTATCCGTGGAATATAAACCCAGCCAATCCCATCACCTGCGACCTTGCAGACACGCGGGATGTGGCGGAGGACGGAGCGCTGGTTTTATGTGGCGCTTGCCTGGTTTCCACGGTCCTCCGTGGGCTTGTGCCCGATCTGGGGGTAAATCCATACCTCACTTCACTCATCACCCTCCGTCTGCATTCCCATACCCACAGGGCACAAGCGCCGGAGCGTGGGAACGAAAGAAATTTTCAACACACACTGATCAAGCCTGTTTATATACAGTGCTTAACAACGCTACGTTACAGGCAATCGGATAAATGCACGGGCAATATGAAGTAAACGATTTTTCCGTGCTACCTCAACACCCTCACGACTACCGGCACTGTTGGTATTCCCCTCTATAGAGGTAAATGAATTACCCTGCGCCGACTCAACAATGCCGATATGCGAAAAGGTGAACACCACAATATCACCCTTGCGAGGCCGGTACAGCTCACTTTTAGCATTAAAAACAATACACTTTTTGCGTCTTGGCCCAAATATTTAAAAAACGATTTACTGACGCCTCACGAGGTGCTGTCACCCCATGAAAACTAGAAGACTGTTTTATCAACAGTTGAGTACAGTGAGATACAAATGCCGCGCACCACGGATACCCATCCGTCGTCGTCGGGGTTAACTTAAGATCATCTGCGGAAAAAATCTCTTGTAGACTTTTAGATGTGCCAGCACGATTATCCCACGTCTCCCTAACACCAATATACTTCGCCGCAATATCAGCCAGAACACTCTGAGCTGAATTGACTGACGTAGTGTTGGTAACCGGCTTAGCGGAGATCAAATGTGCATTAGTCGCTGGACCAACCACACCATCCACAGCAATACCAGCACTCATCTGAAACTGCTTTACAGCTTTTTCAGTAGCTTGACCAAAACTACCATCAACAACCATTGGCGGTGACAGCTTAAGCAGCCCATTCAAAAGTACTTGCAACTTTTTAACAGCCTCTCCTCTCATTCCCCTTTTTAATATTGCCACAGTTGACTCCTAATCCTATTTATTCGCGCTGTAGAGCATCCATAAATCACCGGGGATGCCTTCAACCTCACTGTGATTTTCCAAAATCAGCAATCCATCATTCGTCGCAGAACCGGTTATACCCGGCCCTTGAAATTGATGATCATCAATACAGGTAATCGAGTATGTTTTTTCTGATATTGGCAATCCCGGCTCATTGAAGCTACGGCTAAGCTGCCATGTTTTATTTTTTTGAACCAAATTTACACTGGAAACTGCGCCACCCATTTCAATACGGTAAACCCCAGCAGCCATTACTTTGGCCACCTTAAAAGTGGAAAAAGAGACAACGTCAGTCCCCACCAACACATCATCGATCTGAGCGCCTTCATTTGTAGGGTTGCACACCACAGCCTGAGGAGCACTCAATGCCACTATCGGTGACTCAAGTTCAGAGGAACATCCCGATACCAGAGCAAGACCCAACAGCATCGAACACAAATATCCACACCGTCTCATAAAACACTCCCAACAACGCCAATACTGTTCATAACAGCTCCTATAAAATCCTAATAGAGATCAAAAAACCAATACCAACGAAGAGTAACCCTGGTACCCACGGTCCCCCGTGGGCTTGTGCCAAATCTGGGGGTAAACCCATACCGCGCTTCACTCATCACCCGTCGTCTGCATTCCCACGCCGGAGCGTGGGAACGAGAGGCTTCGGTTTAGCTGCCGTGGTGGCTGAAACCACCCTGGTTCCCACGGTCCTCCGTGGGAACCCATACCGCACGTCACTCATCACCCACCGTCTACACTCCCATACCCACACGGAATATAAATACAAGTGTTTGGAAACAATAACTTAATACACCCTACCCACCACCTACCTGTATTTTCACTAGGGACTAATATATCCTTATCCTTCATACCAATATATTCGGAGTCATCTCAAATGGATAACTATCAAATAGTAGGTACATTTTCAGTACAAGCCAAAAAAACCGAGGACGGCAAACACAGTTTCACTGCTACATCTAAGAACCCCCCCACCAAACAGCCAGTATCCAATCAACCACTGGATATCACCTCATCATATACATGCTATCAACCAATCAATCTGCACAGCACCTACTCTGAATACAGAGGCATGATATGGGGGAAGATCGATCTCGCTGCAGGTGATATCTGGCCCGACTGGGATGGTCAGAGAATCATCATAGAGGCCAGCCCAAGTCGCATTATATATATGAAATACGGAGGGACCAGCAGCCAAAGCATTTATATACAACCCCCAAAAGACTTTATTACCAACGTAACAACCGACACATTTAATCGAAAAGCCGCAGAAAAAACCAAACTAACCAAAAGACTCGCCGAATGGGAAGTCCATTTCCTCACTGGTTTTTTAGGGGCCGCACACTGGGCCGGACTTGCTACTGTACTGGGCACGGATATATTGCAACAAGTCATAAGCGAAAGAAAACGTAATACAAGTTATCGTGAAGCCGCCAACGACATCATTGATGTTGATAAAGATTTAAAAGAAATAGCCCCTGTATTTAGAGGAAAAATATATGAAGCCCTTATCGGAGGTATAAAAAGCAGGCCTGGAGAAAAAACCAAAACCCTCATACAAACACTTCCACCACTCATCTTAAAGGATGACAAAACCACCGGAAGGATTGCGGGCGCAATTGCGGCAAAATTCATGTTCGGCACTAACAACAAAATAGTGACCTTTTTTGTCTTACAAACCATCACCACACAAATTGCACTAAAGAGTCCATCAAAACTACCCCCAGCTGTTGGCTTAACACTTCAGGACTCATTAAAAAAGCTGCTGCCTGATATTGATAAACTGGATTCAACCAACCCCAATGACCAAAAAATATTAATAGATCAGATGGTTGACCTGTTTCAACAGCTGGGCGTCACTGTCAGCGCACATGAATCCACGACCATTGCAGACGAGATCCGCAGAAACCCTGAACGCATATCAAACAACATGAAAAAACTTGGCAACGCATTTGAAAAAATTGTTAATGCAGATCAAGCCAAATGAGGACAACACCAACATTGCTGTCACTCTTACTGTCCGCCCTAATCACTCTACCCATCGTATGTGCTGCCGGTCAGGCTCAAAAAGATACCACGCTATTTATACAAGAGTCTGAGCGATTCTGCATGTTATTTAAGCCAAACGTCTGGACTGACATGAAAAAAGATCATCAAGGTGCAGCACTCATGGATGAATTTCTCAGACGCGTCGACGAAGCTGTCAATACACCCGAGTTTGAGGCCATACTTGACCAACAATACAAACAAGAAAAAACACCGACTGCACTCTATCAATACTATATAAAAGAGATCTCGGCGCTCACCGCCATACCATTTTCCTGCCCCGATTTAAAAACATATTTTGAAGAATCGATCAGATAACCACAACCCCTCTCATTGACTAAAAAAATGACACAGAACCATTCGAACTTATTATCAAAAACCGCCATCTTCTTGTTAACAGCGGCCAACATTGCATTGGGCATACTGGTGGCAATTTTGATGATGGGCGGTGAGTTTCTCAACATAGCACTTGACGTACACAGCCAGGAGACTAAAAGCACGTTTGACGTTTTTTTTACAACCTACGTTCTTCATCCCGCATCGGGGATAGTCTATGTATCCATGTTCATCGGCTTGGCCGTGTATCAATATAAAATTAAGTCACGTTTCTATCAGATTATGGCAAACATTGTGATGTTAGCTCTATCACTCATTATTTTACTCAAGATATTTTATTTATATTAGTAAGTTGGGGTTCGTGCCATCACCAACACACCCAGCATCAACCCAACCTACAAGCTGATACCACCCTGGCTCCCACAGCCCTCTGTGGAAATCCATACCGTACTTCACTCACCAGCCGCCGTCTGCATTCCCATACCCACAGGGCACAAGCGCCGGAGCGTGGGAACGAGAGGCTTCGGTTTAGCCGCCGTGATGGCTGAAATCACCCTGGTTCCCACGGTCCTCCGTGGGAACCCATACCGCACGTCACTCATCACCCGTCGTCTGCATTCCCACGCGGGAGCGTGGGAACGAGGAAAGCGCCGGAGCGTGGGAACGAGGGGGTTAGTGCTCGGCTCCATTGCTGCGCCAGCCGCGCACGTCGATCTTCCCGGTGACGGCGGCGGAGATTAGGGCTGTGCGGCGTTCTTGCATCAAAGTTATTTGGTCATTCGCTCTATTTATAAGCTTTTTGAACTTACCTGAAACATCGTCTACGTAATGCAATATTTCTCTCTGCTCATTTGCAGGAGGAACAGGTGTTCTTATTCGCCCTAGAGTTTCAGTATTCAGGTTATCCATAGTAGATCCCTTCGACTCCAAGGACAGCTCTGCCATAACACCCTCTGATGTAATCAAGAGATAAGCGTACTCAGGGATGAGGCGATCATTTAGTTTTGCTTTTAAACTTCCTGTTCCGCAAAGCCATCCTTCCTGCTCTTTAGTGACAATGGCGCAACGTCCTAACTCTCCTCGTCTGGCGAATATCAGATCACCTTCAACAAGGTGATGACGTTTTAAACGGTTACTGGTCTCTTCATCTACCGTAACTTTTGAATCAGACACTATCTTCCCGTCGATCATATGGGCTGGATTCACCAAGGGAATACCATCATCAACATAATCTTCAGCATGAAGCTGACTGCCAAATGGGCCGGTCTGCATTTCTAGCGTATTGAATTTTAATTGAGCGACAACCCAATGCTCCGGCACCTCACCCAACCACTCTACCCCTGAGTCGCGCATGGGGGTGTTGGGGTTTAGGCCTTTGGTGACGGCGTGGCTGATGACGGCTTGGCGTTTCTCTTTTAGCAGTTTGATGAGCTGTTTTTGTTTTTCGATCAGGGTATCGATCTTGGCGGTTTCGTGGTCGAGGAAGTTGGCGATTGTTTGTTGCTCAGACAAATGACAACTTCTGATATAAATATCATTCATATCCGATTGATTCAGCTTATCTCTTGTACTACCGGAAATATAAAGATAAAAGTCAGCGCAATTGATTGCGTACTTCAAAAAACCAGAATCAATACTTTCGCTCTTAGGCCTCAAAACATGAACATGATTATTGGGCCATATTTTTCCAGATACATTAAATGCGACTTCTTTTGTTTTATCAAAGAACGGGGCGCCATCTTCTCCCAGCAGGACCAGCTCCTCATCAAATAAATAATCGCAGATATAATCAACTACGCCATTCGCACCCCAATAAGGTATCTCACCTTGCATCTCACCTCGTTGCTGAGAATTAAGTGGAATCCTTGCACCATCAAGGCACTTGGTAATGAACTTGATCCGGGTTAGCGACCAATGGCTTGGAACATCACCTATCCATTCAATCCCGGAATCCTTATATTCAGAATAAGCCCGATACCGCCCCGTCATCACGAGTGCACCTCACGCAGAAGCTCCATGATCTCGGCACTCACCTGATCCAGTTCGGCATCGATCTCCGTCAACTCCCGTGGTGGCTGGTAAACATAGAAGTGGCGGTTAAACGGTATCTCGTATCCGACGATGCCGATCTCCTGATCCTTGTCGTCTTTTTTGCTGGTGTCTATCCAGGCGTCGGGGACGTGGGGTTGTACCTCTTTGATGAAGTAGGCTTCGTTGATTGCGTTAACGCTTCTGCTGGGGTCGAGCGGGACGTTTTCATTGTCGCGTAGGTCGCTGTCGGGTTTGTACTCTACTGCTTTGCCGTTGAGATCAAACAGGCCGTAGAGCGGATTGGGTCTGCCCTTATGGATTTTTTTGATCACCTTTTCTGCTTGCGGATTCTTCCAGCTGACGGCGTCGGTGAGCTGTTTCTTTTCGCTGGCGTCGAGTTTGATGTTGTGTTTGTCGCAAGCGGCCTTTAACAGGTCGTCATAGCCGTTCATGTCGTCGTGCTGGGCGGTGCCGATTGTTTGTTGCAGTTGGCGCGCCTTGAGCAGCAGCTCTTTCTGTTTTAACCAGGTGGATTGGTCGAGCAGCGCTTTGATCTGTTTCTCTTTGAGTTCGCTGTGGTGGGTTTTGATCTGTTTACGGATCGCTTCAACGTGTTCGTGCAGGTCACCGTAGTGTGGGCAGTCGGACGCGTCGCTCCAGGTTTCGCCGAATTTTGTGTAGATCCACTTCATCACGTCGGTGAGTGGTTTGGTGGCGTAGCGCAATTCGGCAATGCGCTCATCACTGAACTGGTACGACTCGCGCAGGGGCCGTTCGATGGTGATGCGGCGGTAGCCAAACTCGTGGGTGCGGAAGATTTTGCTGGCGAAGGTCTTGGCGGCCTCTGTTTTGGGATTGACTGCCTGACGGCCTCGGTTGCTCTTCTGTTCCGCTGGCTTATCTAACTCACGGGCATCGACCACTTCATAAGCGCCAAAGGTGCGGGTGATGGTGGCGATGTCATCCTCGCTCATTTCGTTGCGTTTGGAGCCGAGGGATTTGCGCATCTTGCCGCAGAGGTTGACGCCGTTGATCAGTTGCACTTTTCCTTTGCGCTCGTCTGCCTTTTTGTTGGAGAGCACCCAGACGTAGGTGGCGATGCCGGTGTTGTAGAACATGTCGGTGGGCAGCGCGACGATGGCTTCGAGCAGGTCGGCCTCTAAAATGTAACGCCGGATCTCCGATTCACCAGAGCCAGCGCCACCGGTGAAGAGTGGTGAGCCGTTGAGGATGATTCCGATGCGTGCTCCGCCGTCTTTGCTGTCTCTAAGTTTGCTGATGAGGTGCAGCAGGAAGAGCAGCGAGCCGTCGGAGACACGCGGCAGGCCGGGGCCGAAGCGGCCATCAAATCCTTTTAGGCTCTGTTCATCTTTGATCTCTTGCTCGATCTTTTTCCAGTCGACGCCAAACGGTGGGTTGGAGAGCATGTAGTCGAATTTGTCGGCGTAGAGCTGGTCGTTGGCGAGGGTGTTGCCGAGTTTGATGTTGCCGACCTCTTGCCCTTTGATGAGCATGTCGGCCTTGCAGATGGCGTAGGACTCGGGGTTGAGTTCCTGGCCGTAGGCAACCATCTTGGCCTGTGCGTTTAGTTCATGTACGTACTCCATGCCGGAGGAGAGAAAGCCGCCGGTGCCGGCGGTGGGATCATAGATGGTGCGGATGATGCCGGGTTGGGTGAGGGCGGCGTCATCCTCCATGAAGACCAGCGAGGTGGTGAGGCGCACGATGTCGCGCGGGGTGAAGTGCTCCCCGGCGGTTTCGTTGGAGCTTTCTGCAAAGCGGCGGATCAGCTCTTCAAACACCAGACCCATCTCGTGGTTGGAGATGGCGCTGGGGCTGAGGTCGGTGAGGCGGACCTTCTGCACGATTTTGTATAACAGGTTGGCGTCGTTGAGCTGGCCGATGAAGTCGGCGAACTTGAAGTGCTCGAAGATCTCGCGCGCATCTTTGGAAAAGCCCTGGAGGTAGGATTCGAGATTGGCCTTGATGCCGGATTCGCCGAGTTTGCCAAGATCCATCTTGGAGGTATTAAAAAACGTGAGGCCAGCGGTGGCGCGCAGCAGCAGCTTTTCCTGCGCCTCTTCCGGCAGGTTCATCTTTTTAACCTCTTCGTGTTTGGCCAGCACGGCCTCTTTGCTGCTTTCCAGCACGCATTCAAGGCGGCGCAACAGGGTGAAGGGCAATATCACGCGGCCGTATTGGCTCTGTTTGAAGTCGCCGCGCAGCAGGTCGGCAAGTGACCAGATGTAGGCGGCAAGGTTGTTGCTGGTTTGGCTCATGAGGTGTTTGTTTCCAGGATTACCGAGTATTGGGTGGCTGTGGTCAGCGGGTTATCTGTTTTATTGCCACACATGGTTGGCTGTTGGCGTGTTTGAGTCGCAAGTGTAAATCAAGCCGCCGCACAGGGGGAGGAGCATCTGTTTCCAATGTACGATCGTGGCCTTCATGCAATCAATATTTTTTGTAGATGTTAACACCACAACCCCTGCTTAAGGTTGCTGACGGCGGGTGAGCGCGGCTCTGTTTGCTCTCTCTGTAGCCGATCATTGGTGAGGGATTCTATATAGTGGAGCCCCTCCATCAAGCCTGCCTCCACCAGCCGTTCAAAGAAGTTGATGGGCGGGTACTGGTTTGGCCAATCGAGTTTAGGATTTCACAACCTGCCCCTGCTTTTAAATTTAGGGAACCTCTGAATAACTCTTCCGTACCCAAAACACTTCGTGGGGCAGACTCTTCGTGGTGAGCTTGTCGAACCATTAATGGAGGACTCTTAATAGCCAATATGTTGCGTCACCAGTCCTTCGACAGGCTCAGGACGAACGGGGTTGCTCAGAGGCTCTTTAGCTGGTTAATCAGGTTTGCTGACCTGTGTCTGTAACTCCAGTAGCTCCTCCTCCACCCCCGCCGCAGCGGTGAGTTTGGCGACGTTGTCTTTGGTAAAAAATCCATCAAAGTCACCAAAGCGCTGTACGTATTCGATGATGAGTGAGGAGTGGTCGGAGGCGCTGGAGAAGATCTGTTTTAAACCATCCTCTTTGGAGCCGATGACGTCGAGCAGGAACGCTCTTCCCTGGGCCTGAATTTGATTAACCACGTAGTCGATGTTTTCAACGCCGTTGCTTTCGCCATCACGCACGGCCAGTGCTATGTGGTGTAGCCGTGGGCCGTAGTTTCTGACGAAGGTTTCGGTGGGGGATGGCAGCCGCTCCAGGTGGTTGACAAAGTATGGGGTGTTGTTGGCGGTGAAGACTTTGGCGGGGCTGCGCATCTCTTCTAGGCGGTGGCTGTTTTTGGTGACGTTGGTGGAGGAGTTTTGGTCTTTGATGTCGTAGGAACCCCAGTAGTAGTAGCTGGAGAGTGAGAGCCATTCGAGGATCGCCACTTCGCGGTTCTGGCTGTAGACACGGGTGGCGAGGTGGTCTATGGGGCCGATGAGTGTGTCGATGCCCAGCTCTGCCTGTAGTGTTTTGGCGGCCAGGTAGACATCCTGCACGTCGGTACGGATGGTGCTGATGCCCAGGGCGTAGGTGCGGATCTGTTCAGGGGCGCGCTCTACGTAGGCGACGATGTTGTGGGTGTAGGGTGAGGGTTTGTTGACGGCGAGGTTGCCGGGCAGCTCCATTTTCCGCAAGACATCCTGGGAGAAGAAACGGAACTCCCGCGACTTTTGCAGTTCGACCACGCCGTGCAGGTCGTTGACCCGCAGGATCTCACCCATGTAGCGGCTGTTGGGTTTGCGTGAGCCAATGGGATAGACCTCGTTGAGGCTGCGAAAGATGCCACGGATGTTTTCATCTTTGACTTCGCGCACCAGCAGGTCTGGCGACTGCATGTCGATGCGGAGGATGTGGGTCCAGTGGGTTTCGCTCTCCAGCGTTACCAGATAGTTGTAGGGGGTCATCAGTGCCAGTTCACCGATGTATTCGATGGAGTGGCCGGGGTCGACGGTGAGCATGAGCGCGTCGATCTCGTGGATCATGTCGCTCAGCCCGACCCGGTCACGTTCGGTTAACAGCCGTTGCAGGTACTCTTCAAAGAAGGGTGAGTTCTCTTTATCACCATGGCGGGCAAATTCCAGCGATTTAGTCATGTTTAACTCCTCAGCTACGTCTCTTTTCTCTTATACCCTACTCTGGCGCTACGTGGTGTCGGCCAGATATGAATGGTGCTGTTATCCTTTTTTAATGAGGTAAATCAGTATCAGGTTGATGATAAACAAGATGATGCTCAGGCCGCGCCAGAAGGCGATGGGGTTGCGCTCCAGCAGTGGCTGTCTCTCTTTAATCAGTTTGGGGTTGGGGGTGGAGAGGTCGGTGATAAATTCAGACATCACCTCATAGCGGTGGGTAGGGTTGATCTGCACCGCCTTTTCCAGCGCGCCGTCAATCCAGACGGGGATGTCGGGGTTGATGTGGGACGATGAGTGGTAGCTCACTTTTTGCAGTGAACGTGCGCTCAGGGGGCCGCCATAGGGGAGCTGGCCAGTTAACATTTCGTAGGCGATGACAGCGATCGAGTAGAGGTCGCTCTGTACGGTGCCGGGGTAGCCCTGAAAATATTCGGGGGCGGCGTAGTCCTGTGTGCCCAGCAGCTCACCCCGGATGATGGGGGCGTTGATCTCTTGAATGCCGGCGATTTTGGTGGAGCCAAAGTCGATGATCTTCACCACGCCGTGGCTGTCGATCATGATGTTGCCGGGTTTCAGGTCCTGATGAATCATCTCCTGGCGGTGAAAGGCGCGCACCCCCGCCACTATCTGTTCGATCAGGGGTCGTACGCTGTTGATGTCGGCCTGGGGGTTGTCGTTGATCCACTGCTCCAGGGTCTGCCCGTCGATATATTCACAGACGTAATATAAAAAACGGCGGCGGCGCTGCGGTTCGATAATTTTGAGTACGTGGGGGCTGTTGATCCGTTTGCCGGCCCACTCTTCGTGCAGAAAGCCGTCGATGTAGTGGGCATCATCTTCGTAATTAACCGACGGTGTTTTTAAGACTACTTTTTGGTTGCTCTCGGTATCCAGTGCCAGATAGAGCTGTGAATGGCTGCTGGCCTTTAACTCGCGCAGTACTTTGTAACCATCCAGGATCTGGCCGCTCTCAAGTGCTGGTGGAAACGGCAGTTCGGTAAGGTGTTGGTAGAACTCCGCCTCATCCTGGTTTGGCAGTGCGGTCACAACAAACAGCTGGCAGGTAACGTTGTCATGGCTGCCATTTTCCAGTGCCCGGGTGACGATGGCCCGTGTGCCACGCTCCGGTTCGGTACGGTGGCTTTCGCACAGTTCGCGCAATATTTTGTCATTTACATATTCATGTACACCATCGGTGGTGAGCAGAAAAAGATCGTCTACCTCAACGGGTAGACTGCGGTAGTCAACCTCAACCGAGACGTCGGCCCCCATGGCCCGGTTCAGAAAACATTTCTCTTCGCCGCCCCAGGTTTGGTGGTCACGGGTGAGGCACTGAAACTCACCGTCACGCAGCCGCCAGATACGGCTGTCACCCACATGCAACAGATGGGCGGTGGTGGATTTAATGATGATGGCGCTGAAGGTGGTTAACATGCCCTGCGCCGAACCCAGCCGGCTCTGCCCCTGGCCGTAGAGCCAACGGTTCAATGCCCCCAATACTTTTTGGCCCGATGTTTTAACCGTCCACGATTCGGCGGTGCTGTAGTAGTCGCTAAGAAACCCTTTGATACACGCCTCTGACGCCTCACGCCCCGCTTCTGAACTGCTGACACCGTCGGCAATCGCTACCGCCACCCCCTTGGTGGTCAACAGCGGTTCGTCGGGCATACGGATGCCACACGCATCTTCGTTGGAGGGTTTAACCCCCTTTTCACTATATTGGGCGGCGTTAATGGTCAGGGGTGATTGCATCTGTTGTTTTATCTTTTACGTCAGGTGGGCACTGTATCGCTACCCACATACAACAATAGGGACGGCGGGCATATATATAGTATGCCCGCCGGACAGCGCTATCTACTTCACATCGATCATCTGCACTGTACCATCTGCCAGCGTCTCTACCATCTGCCCTTTTGGCTCTTCGAGGTAGATCATGATCAACGCAAAGACCAGCGCGGCCGAGATCCCGATCACCAGGAAGAACTGGTTGTAAGGGACCAGGGAGTTGACAGTCAGGAAGACCACACCGCCCACATTCCCAAACGCGCCCACCATGCCGGCGATCTGGCCGGTCATGCGCCGCTGTACCAGTGGCACCATGGCATAGACCGCGCCCGACCCCATTTTGGAGAAGATGCCGCCTACAATCGTCAGCCCCACCACCATCCATACCGGCCACTCCTTGCTCATCAGACCCAGCAGCAGAAAGCTGGCGGAAATCCCGGCAAAGACGATGATCAGGGTACGGCGACGGCCAATACGGTCACTGACCCAACCGCCACCAGGACGTGCCATCAGATTCAGGAACGGGTAGATACCCGCCAGCAGTGCCGCCGTTACTTTGGGGATATCAAACCAGGAGACGTAGAGCATGGCCAACATTGAGACCACGGCCAGCTCGGTACCAAATGTTACAAAGTAGGCCCAGTCCAGCACTGCCACCTGTTTGAATTTGTAACGCTGCATTTCAGGCACTGGCTTTTTCAGTACATGGCCATTGACGTTCCAGATCTTCCACACCTGCAACAGATAGATGGCCGTTAATACCAGATAGATCACCATCGCCGCCGTGCCACTAATCAGCCCCAGCTGTGTCGGTGCCAGCTTCCAGGTCAGCAGCGCCAGCGCCAGAAACAGCGGTACATTCATCAATATATAGATTGCCAGATCAGTGCCGCTGGTGATCTCCATCGCACCCATCTTTTTAGGCTTGAAGTAGGTAGAGCCCTTAGGGGTATTGCTCACACGGGTGTAGTAAAAGACGCCATAGGCAATCGCCAGCAGGCTGGCCACGGTAAGGGAGATACGCCAGCCGTTTTCGTCACCAAGGTTAGCCGCCAGTACCGGCAGTGTGACCGCCGCAGCCGAGGAGCCAAAGTTACCCCAGCCACCGTAGATGCCCTGCGCCAGACCGGTCTGTTTAGCCGGAAACCACTCGCCAATCATACGAATGCCCACCACAAACCCGGCACCGATAAAACCGGACAGGAAGCGCAACAGCGCCAGCTGTTCATAACTCTGGGCCCAGGAGAAGGCGATGCTGATCACCCCCCCCAGGATCAATACCCCGGCATACATGATGCGCGGCCCAAACTTATCCACCAACATGCCCACCACAATACGGGCAGGGATGGTCATCGCTACGTTCAGGATCAGCAGTACCTTCGCCTGCTGGTCGGTCAGGCCCAACGCCTCTTTAATAAAGGGCATCATCGGCCCCAGGCCGAGCCACACCACAAAGGTCATAAAAAACGCAAACCAGGTGTAGTGCAAGATGCGGATATTGGCTTGATCTAACGCAAAGATGTTGAGTTTGCTGCTGGACATGATAGTTACCTTGATTAACCTCGTTGTTAATTTAAAGGTGGTTTTGCAGCAACCGTGCCAACTATTTAACACACTGATTAACAAAGGATAAATAACTTGTCGCGCAACAATGACGCATAAAAAAGAGCACTCTTGGTGCACTGCACCAAACACACGTTCTAGTGTGGGGCGCAACCACTATGCTGGGGCACAAACTGGGACAGACACCACCACATCAAGCGATGATGGCTGAATATTCAGGCCATGCCTGTCTCAAGATCCTGATAGTCATCCACCATAAAGCGCGGGGTACAGATGGCCAAAAACAGCAGATCATCCTCGCCTATGTTGGTGATGCGCTGGCGGCAGCGCGCCGGGATCACCACCACATCGCCCGTCCCTACCTGCTGCGCGGCCAGCGTGCCGATCTCTACCATTCCCGTACCACTGATGATGCAATAGCGCTCTTCACTCTGTTTAAGTAGATGCCAACATGTGGTCACCCCAGGCGCCACCCTGGCCCGTGCTATGGAGAGCTGCGGGTCATCCGCCGAGTTTGAAAGCTCCGTGATGTAACAGCGCTCCGGGGTATAAAACTCCTGCGCCAGACTACCCTGTTTAATCGTTGCTGCCATTCACTGCTCTCCTCAATACCGTTCAATCTTCCCGCTCCACGCTACCCATTCATTACATTAATAGTGTGATGGTGCAGATCCATTTCCCCGCCGCACCCATCTGGTGCGCCCACGCTTCAAATGTGTGCCTTGCCATCATAACCAAACCTACTTTCCTCGCCAGACCTATCTCTCGATCCCAATTAAGTCAACGAGTTAGATTAACTTTTATTATTGGCGCGCAAATTGCTACCATACCGACCAATATAGTCTGGTTTTACATTGGGAGCTTGAGATGAAAGAAAAACTGGTATTAATCGGTAACGGCATGGCCGGCATGCGGGCGTTGGAAGAGTTACTGAAAATCACCCCCGATATGTACGATATAACCGTTTTTGGTGCCGAGCCCTACGGCAACTACAACCGCATTTTACTCTCCCCGGTACTGGCCGGTGAAAAGAGCATCGATGACATCATGCTCAATACCGTTGAGTGGTACAAAGAGAACAACATCACCCTGCACGCAGGTAAAAAAGTAGCTAACGTCGACCGTAAAAAACGTGTTGTCATCGCCGAAGATGGTACCGAAGAGCCTTATGACCGACTGCTGCTGGCCACCGGCTCTAACCCATTTATTATCCCTGTGCCAGGCCATAACCTCACCGGCGTGATCGGTTTCCGCGATATCAAAGATGTAGACACCATGCTGGAAACCTCCAAATCCAGAAAACATGCCGTGGTCATTGGTGGCGGTCTGCTAGGACTCGAAGCCGCCAACGGCCTGCAGATTCAAGGCATGGATGTGACCGTTGTGCATCTGTGCGACACCCTGATGGAACGGCAGATGGACGGTGTCTCCGGCAAGATGTTACAAAAAGCGCTGGAAGAGCGCGGGCTGCAGTTCCTGATGGCGACCCAGACTGAGGCTATTCTGGGTGACGACCACGTTAAGGGGGTACGTTTCAAAGGTGGCCTGGAGATATCAGCGGATATCGTGGTGATGGCAGCGGGGATTCGCCCCAACATCGAGCTGGCCAAAAAGATCGGCCTGCATTGCGAACGGGGCGTTGTTGTAAATGACACCATGCAGACCTACGACCCCAAAATCTACGCCGTGGGTGAGTGTGTGCAGCACCGTGGTGATACCTACGGTCTGGTCGCCCCGCTGTTTGAACAGGCCAAGGTCTGTGCCAACCATCTGGCCAAGCTGGGCATTGGTGCCTATCAAGGCTCTGTCACCTCCACCAAACTCAAAGTGACGGGCATTGACCTCTTCTCCGCCGGTGACTTTATCGGTGACGAGAGCACGGAAGAGATTGTGATGAAAGATGCCTCTCGCGGCGTCTATAAAAAGATCGTCATCAAAGACAACCGGATCAAGGGGGCGGTCATGTACGGTGATACCGTCGACGGCTCCTGGTACTTCCAGCTGCTGCGTGATGGCACTGATGTCAGTGAGTTCCGCGACTCTCTGATCTTTGGTCAGGCCCAGATTGGCGAGGCCGGCCACGGCGGCCAGAACGCCGCCTCCGCCATGAGCGCCGAGATGGAAGTGTGCGGCTGTAACGGCGTCTGCAAGGGCGATATCGTCAAGGCCATCACCACCAAAGGGCTGTTTACCCTGGAAGAGGTGCGCGCCCATACCAAGGCCTCCGCCTCCTGTGGTTCCTGCACCGGGCTGGTGGAACAGATCCTCTCCTCCACCGTGGGTGACTACTCCGCCACCCCCAAGAAAAAGCCGATGTGCGGCTGTACCGACCATACCCACGACGAAGTTCGGGTCGCCATCACCCAGAATAAATTGACCTCCATCACCGCCGTACGTGACTTTATGGAGTGGCGCAACGCCGACGGCTGTGCATCGTGCCGCCCGGCGCTCAACTTCTACGTGCTGGCCGCCTGGCCCCGCGAAGCGCAGGATGACCCACAGTCACGTTTCATCAACGAACGTGCCCACGCCAACATCCAGAAAGATGGTACCTACTCCGTGGTACCGCGCATGTGGGGCGGTGTCACCAACTCCACCGAACTACGCGCCCTTGCCGATGCCGCTGATAAATACGATGCCAAGATGGTCAAGGTCACTGGCGGCCAGCGTATCGATCTGTTTGGTATCAAAAAAGAGGATCTGCCCAGCATCTGGGGCGACCTGAATGCGGCGGGCATGGTCTCCGGCCACGCCTACGGCAAATCACTGCGTACCGTTAAAACCTGCGTCGGTTCCGAATGGTGCCGTTTTGGTACACAGGACTCCACCGGCCTGGGGGTTAAAATCGAAAAGATGACCTGGGGTACCCAGACCCCCCATAAGTTCAAAATCGCCGTCTCCGGCTGCCCACGCAACTGTGCCGAGGCCACCATCAAGGATTTTGGTGTGGTCTGTGTTGACTCCGGTTACGAACTGCACGTTGGTGGTAACGGCGGTATCCACGTCCGTGCTACCGATCTGCTGGCCCGGGTTAAAACCGAAGAGGAGGCGATGGAGTACTGTGGTGCCTTCATGCAAGTCTACCGTGAAGAGGCCCACTACCTGGACCGTACTGCACCGTGGATTGAACGTGTCGGTTTGAGCTACGTAAAACAGCGTGTTGTCGAAGATGAGGCGGGGCGCAAGGCGCTGTACAAACGGTTCCTGGAGTCACAAGAGGTGTTCCGTTTTGACCCTTGGGCCAGACAGATCGCCGAACATCGCGACAACTACATCCCCATCAAAAAGATTGGGTGAGTTTTATAAATGTAGGGTGCCCAAACCGCTTCGCGGGGCAGGCTCTGGGCACGTTTTTTGTGCCCACCAAGCGTTGCACAGCAATACAACTATTTTTTAAATGAGTCGCCGCAGGCGATGAGTTGGTGGGCACAAAAAACGTACCCACCCTACGTTGATTTTGATTGAGGCATTGAGAGATATGAGCAACTGGATTGAAGTAGGCAAGGTCACCGACATACCCAAACTGGGCGCACGGGTAGTGGAGACCAGCCGTGGCGACATCGGCATCTTCCGCACTGCCGACGATGAGATCTTTGCCCTGCGTGACAAATGTCCACACAAAAATGGCCCGTTGTCACAAGGCATCGTCCATGGCAAACGTGTTACCTGCCCGCTGCACAGCTGGAAAATCGAACTTGAGTCAGGCGAAGCCGTGGCCCCGGATGTCGGCTGCGCGGCCAGGTATGAGACCAAGATTGAGAATGGCATAATCTTTTTGACACTGTAATCAACCTCACCACTCCAAACCAATACAAGGCCCGGCACGGCGTGGGGCAGCGACAATAAGAAGCTAATCACGATCTTGGCCCGGGGGTAGAGTAAGATCGTGAACACGCTCTAAAAAATGGATGTCAATCGGTGGGATCAATCATGACCAATACAACAGCAACCACCTGTCCCTACTGCGGCGTTGGCTGCGGTGTGCTTGCCACAGTCACGGATAGCGGTGTTGCCATCAAGGGTGATACAACTCACCCGGCCAACTTTGGCCGACTCTGCTCCAAGGGTTCTGCCCTGGGCGAAACCGTGGGGCTGGATGAGCGCCTGCTCTCCCCCATGATCGACGGCGTAGACAGCAGCTGGGACGATGCCCTCAATCGTGTCGCCGCTGGCTTTAACGCCGTGATCAAAGAGCACGGCCCGGATGCCGTCGCCATGTACGTCTC
>JAKFXL010000021.1 GCA_021731365.1 Gammaproteobacteria bacterium
GAAACATATTTACGCCAAATAGAGCCAGGCTATACCGGAGGTATATTTATGCAATACCCGCCACGCTTGCTAGGCACCACTATTTTTTCAACGGCAGAAATGGCTGGAACACCTCCATCTCCCACGGGCGCAAGGCCAGCATAAAACCGATGCTGTGCCGTTTTTCCAGTGGCATACAGGCATCCTGGCGGTGTAGATCGTGAAACTCACGGGCCAATGCCTGTAATTTATTGATGGCTGTTTGTATTGATGCATCAGATAACAGCCCAAACAGAAACAGATTCTGCTCCAGCGCGCCCTCAAATCTTGATTTTAAAAACTGACCCTGAACCTGCCTTTCAAAAAAATGCTTAATCGGGCCATTGGGTATCCAGCGAAACCCCTCATCGATACGTAACTTAATCCGGTTTCCTGGCAGCAGGTCTATGATCTTAAGTTTGTCCAGCGCTGCCAATGCCCGTACACACTCACTGCTGGTGATCTGATAATGGTCCACTATCTCATCAAAGCTGAGCCTGTTACGCACACAGACGGCGACAAACAGCAGTTTTGCGTCACGGACCAGCGCCTCCTCCTGCACCAAGGTCAACTCTGTAATGCGTTGCCGTGATTCATCATAGAGTTGAAAAAGGTCGCTTAACTCCATCTGCATCAATTGACACACCTCTTCCAGCCGATCCAATGTAAAACGTCGCGAAGAGAACATACGCTTTACATTGGCCTCACTCATCCCCAGTCTGCTGGCAACATCGGCATAGGTAAGCTGATGACTCTTTAATGCCTGTTTTAACGTATCAACCAATGTGGTTACCTGTGCCACCATCCATCTCCATCAAAAAAAACCAGGGCAAAGTATAGCCTTTTTATACCCATGGAGTTCTATTCAGATACATCAAAAACACTATTTTGTTTATCTCTTCTCTCAGACAATACTCATCCCTACATTAAAACCGTGAGGCCTGACAATATGAGTTACACAATCCATACAGCAGCAAAAGATGACAGCATTATTCTGTCCAAAATAGAGCTGAGCACACTCGCTCAACAGCTGAAGGTGGGGGATATCATCTTTATCGATGTCCCTGCACTTCCATTCCAGAAAATATCCATCGCCACTGCGTGTTGGTCCAACCATGTTGGCATAGTGACTGGATTTCGAAATGGCGAACCCATCATCTCAGAAAGCAGATTCCCCCTCTCTGGGGCAACAACATTAAGCAGCTTCATTTCCCGCTCAAAAGGGAACCGAATCATGGCAAAGAGACTTAACATGCCGCTATCATCAGATCATAAAAAGAGTATTAACGCTGCTGCAAAACAGCGCACAGGGATATTATATGACACGGGATTTAACATGCATTCGAAACGGCAGTTTTGCTCACGTTTTGTCCAAGAAGTGTTACACGATGCAACCGGGACAACACTGGGCACTGTTGAAAGCCTTGAAACCCTATTCAAAAACAATCCATCAACCAGCCTCATATTTTGGCGTTTATGGTATTTCAAAGGCATACCCTGGCAGCGACTTACCATCACCCCCGCCAGCTTATTAAACTGCAAAAGCACATCTGTTGTATTCAACGGAACGGCCACAACCCAATAAACAGATAAAAACAGCCATTTTATTGTGAAGGGTGCGTGATACTTTTGTGACTATTCATAGCTACGATTTATACTGCTCAGGAATCCATTTCAACCCACTGGGCAAGGCATAAAAACCATCATCATAGTCTAAGGAGAGCCCATGAAAACCCACCGTTACGCCTCAAGCATGGCCTGTATTGCCATGTTGCTATCAGGAATGATAACGCCTGCTGTAGCCGCAGTATATAAAGTAGAACCCCTCGAACCTGTAGCGGGTGACCAGGGATTTACAGTCCCCTCTGACATTAATGTTTATGGTGCAGTGGCAGGTGACTCAAGCCATGGCGAATACTCTTTGCGTTCAGTGTACTGGGACTCAACCGGTCAGCTTTTTAATTTAACGCCCGGAGATACCAGGAATACCAATACAGCAGGCATCACCGATGATGGCACAGTTATCTATGCAGAACTTGATCGTTTTTACAGCTCGAATGGTGTCACCACGATAGACCTTGGTGCAGGTTATCCAAGCGCCGTCAATGGCAAGGGACAACTGGTTGGCAGATTTTCAGGGACATTTGGAATCTGGACCAATGGTACTGTCACGCCCCTACCCACACCATTATCCACCACCAACAGTTACGCCAATGACCTCAACAACAACGCGGTTGCCGTAGGGGCCGCCTATTTTCCCGATACCAAATCATATCGCGCCATTATCTGGAAAAATGGTACTGCACAAGAGATAGGCACACTGCCCGGTGACATTGGAAGTATTGCCTATGCAGTTAACGATCTTAATCAAACTGTTGGTTACTCGATAAGCAGCACCGGCAATTGGCGCGCCTTTGTATGGGAGAATGGTGTAATACGCGATCTCGGATTTCCCGCAGACTCAAGATCCTACGCCTATGGGATTAACAACTCCGGACAGATTGTTGGCGGATTTTTCATACCCAACACCCCATATGGTCGTGCCTTCATTTGGGAAAATGGTGTCATCAGAGATTTGGCAGCAGTACTGGGGGCGGGCAATTGTGCCGCGTACGACATTAACAATGCGGGGCAAATGACAGCTGCATGTACAAATTTTGACTATACCTACCTTAGGCCATTCCGCCTGACACCAGTCGCAGCAGCGGTCGATTTAAGTACATCATTAAGAGCCACGCCATTGCCGGCCATTGTAGGTTTACCCCTGACCTACACAACCACTGTTACTAATCTAGGCAACATCACTGCCAACAATGCCACCCTGATGCAAACCTTGCCAGCCACTGGATTTACCAACACCTCACTTATATCAACAAAAGGGAGTTGCAGTGGAACTAGCAACATCACCTGCACCTTTGGCAATCTTGCTACGGGTGAAAGTGTTGTTATCACCACCACAACTACACCTCTCTCTACGGGGAGCATCACCGCCTATTACAGTAGCAACGCTGTTGTCACCTCTTCAAACAGTGACATCAACCCTGGCAACAACACAGCAAAGATCATTTTCACGGTTGTCGAAAACAATGCTGCTATCAGCATTTATTCCGTTAATAGCCAGGCAACAGCGACACGTGGGGGTACGATTACCTACACCTGGAGCATCTCAAACCGCGGACCATTAAACGCACGTAATGTCACATTAAATGACACCTTGCCCAATGGTTTGTCACTGCTATCAGCCAAAACCACAGCTGGCACCTGCTCTGGAACAGTCACAATAACCTGTGCCCTGGGTGATCTACGCGGTAGTGCCACGGTAACTATTACAGCCAAGGCCAATGTACGCGGCACTTTTATCAACACTGCAACAGTCACCAGCGCCACACCTGATAGTTATACGGGTGACAATAGCGCCACAGTCACCACCAAGGTCAGGTAATAGGCATAAAAAGACAACGGCACATTCATGTGCCGTTGTCTTATAACTGAAATTTTTAACCCATTAAAACTACGTTGCTTCCATGAACTTATTACGCCCACTGTTCTTTGCGCGATAAAGCGCCCTATCAGCACGCTGGTAAACAGCATCAACTGTATCACCTTGCTGAAACTCAGAAAACCCACCTGAAATTGTGACGGGCACAGGCTGTCCTTGATAGACAAACTCACTCATCTGCACACTTTTACGCAACTTATCGGCCACATTTTTAGCCGCTTCCTGAGTCGTCTCAGCAAGTAGAATGACAAATTCCTCACCGCCAACACGGGCAATAAAATCGGTCTCACGAAGATGGAACTCAATCGTCTTCACAATCGCTATCAGGGCACGATCCCCAGCTTTATGGCCATAGGTATCATTAATTTTTTTGAAGTGATCAACATCACAGATCAGCATGGTTAAAGGGTTTTTATACCGTTGCCAACGGGCAAACTCCTGTGCCACACGTCTTTCATATGCTAAACGGTTGGGGGCACCTGTTAATGGATCGGTCAACGCCTCAATCCTCTCCTTGGCAAGCCGCTCTTTTAACTGGAGACTCTCTTGCTCCATTTTTTGCAGCTTCTGGGTCAACCCTTTTAACTCACTGTCGATACACTCCTGGTTCAGATCCTCATGACTCTTCTGCTCCGCAAGGTGTTTACGTATTTTTTCAAGACTGACCTGGATTGCGCTCTTCATCTGATGGAGATCGGTTGAGGTTTGTACCGTATTTTCTATATCATTCACCTCTGCCTTCACCACCTCATCCAGTTGTCGTCCACCCACCAATGAGGAGAGCCGATGTGAATCCACACCACTCACCATCGCCTCCAATTCTGTTAAACGTTGAGTCAGTTGTTGAAGAAAGGTCTCAAGCTCGGCCTTTTCACGCTCTAGTGCACTGCGCATATCCACAACAAGTGCAACCACGTTCTCTGTCATGCTTTTAACAGCAGCCAAAGTCAAACCTTTAGTTAGCTGCTCTTTTAGTGTCTGTACACGCTCACTAAAATCGGCAGGCAATCCCAATGACTCAAGGATCTCAAGAAAGACATCTTCAACCGATTTATTTGCTGGGGTAGCATCAATGACGGCCTGAAAATCTATATCAGCCGGTGGTGTTAGAGAAGTTGAAGAGTAAGTGGAGGGTGTTTGTTCAGCATCAAGTGCTCCATTTTTAATTCCGGCCCGCAGCCCTCGGCCATCATCTTTTTTGTCATCCCTGCTAAAAACCCGCTGCAGCCAGCTCTGCTTCTCTGACACCTTATTATCAACCAACACAGTATCTGCATCAGACTCAACGCCGTAAAAAGCCGATGCAATCAGCCGCGCAAACTCGTCAACAAGTGGCTGGATATGGTCCACCGCACTCCTTCTGACCAAGCGTGCCTTCAATGCCACCACATCCGTCAATACTGATTGTGGAAAACTTATCGCCTCAACCACCTGTAAAAGAATAGCTGCAGGGTCAGGCAGTTTACTGCTGACATCACGTTGCTCATCCAATATTTTCATATAACTGGATATTTTGTCGACACTTTCACTGATGATATCGACATTGGCACCATTCTGTAGCGCCTTACGGAGTTTCTTCAAGTGATTATCGAGGGTGACATCCACCCCATGGGAGATTAAAGCCATGCGGCTTAGGCCATGACGCAACAACTGATCCGCCTCGCGCCAGTTCTCCTCTTTTTTTTCAAAATCCTCTAAAGATTCAAGATACTTAAACTTCCACTTATCCTGTTCTGACCGACTATCAGCCATTGTGGCCGCTCCTCATGCATACCGACATGTCCTGTATCGACCAGCCTCACCGTTTATAAACCTCTATTTGCGCCCCTCTCTAACCTCCTGTAACTGTTCACACATCTGTGCCGCACCCTTCAGGATCCGGGGTGAATGGCGGTTAATAATATCGGGGTGTATCACATAGATGCTGTTGCTCTTCACTGCAGCCAACTGTGGCCAACGCCGCCACTCATCCAGCCAGGCAGGTCTCTCGTAGCCCATGCCACTGGCAATAATCACCTCTGGATTGGCGAGTAATACTGCCTCAAGACCAACCTGAGGGGCCAGTGTTGGCAAAGTGGCAAACACATTCTCTCCGCCACACAAATCGATCACATGACCGATCAGGTGTTGCCCATTGATGGTCATCAGCGGGCTATTCCAGATCTGGTAAAAGACACTGACCTTCGACTGGCCCTCATAGCGTCGCTGCAATCGCGCCAGTTCGTCACGATAACTGCGTGCCGCCGTCTGTCCGGCCACAGGATTACCTGTTAACAGGCTAAGCCGTTCCAGGTTTGTGGCCACATCATTCAGCATCCGTGGCTCGGAGAAATAGACTTTAAGCCCCATCTTTTTTAATTTTTCAACAGTGGCTGCACCATTACCACTGTGCCACGCTACCACCAGATCAGGCTTCAACATCACCACCTTTTCTAAATCAAAACCACTATAACCCCCAACACGTGGAATCGATTTTGCCGCCTCCGGGTAGTCACTATACTCAACAGCGCCCACAATTTTATTGCCCGCCCCCACTGCAAACAGCATCTCCGTCGCATGGGGTGCCAGACTGACAATACGTTGCGCGGGCTGTGCCAATGTAACCCTGACACCTGTATCATCAACCACCGCTATCTCCGCATAGGTGGTGGAACAGGATAACAACCATATACAACCCAACACTCTTCGTAACACCATGTATCAATCCCAGCTAAACATATTCCAATTAAGAAGTGTAACGCAGACAACCCTTTGATCACCTGCTATGTCAAAATAGCACCATGAACAAACCAACACTCATGATTCAAGGCTGCACCTCTGATGCAGGAAAAAGCACTCTGGTCACCGGACTCTGCCGCCTGTTTCACCGACGGGGCATTCATGTCGCCCCCTTCAAACCCCAAAATATGGCACTTAACAGCGCCGTCACCATTGACGGTGGAGAGATTGGTCGTGCACAAGCCTTGCAGGCACAGGCAGCCGGATTGCAGCCACACAGCGACATGAACCCAGTGCTACTCAAACCCAACAGTGATACCGGCGCACAGGTGATCATTCACGGCCATGCCATTCATGACATGCAGGCCAATGAGTACCACAACTACAAATCCATCGCGATGAGAGCAGTGCTCGAATCTTACAACCGGCTGCAACAGCAGTACGATCTCATCCTGGTAGAAGGTGCGGGCAGCCCTGCAGAGATCAATCTGCGCGACCGCGACATTGCCAACATGGGGTTTGCAGAGGCCGTGGATTGTCCAGTTATTCTCATTGCCGATATCGATCGTGGTGGTGTTTTTGCCCATCTACACGGTACATTGGCGCTATTATCCACATCAGAACAGAGACGGATCAAGGGATTTGTCATCAACCGCTTTCGTGGTGATATACAACTCCTGCAATCCGGTCTTGACTGGCTGGAGGACGATACACAAAAACCGGTCCTTGGTGTTCTTCCCTATTTGCACGGCCTCCATCTTGATGCTGAGGATGCCATACAGTCACAACAAACAATCGGTGATGGGCAACAGCTGAAAATAGTTGTACCCGTAGTGCCTCGTATCAGCAACCATACCGACTTTGACCCACTACGTTACCACCCTCAGGTTGATATACAGTTCATCGGTCCCAATCAAACCATTCCAGCCGCCGACCTCATCATACTGCCTGGCAGTAAAAATGTACGCGATGACCTCCATTGGTTACATCAGCAAGGATGGGCAAGTGCCATTCAACGTCATCTACGCTACGGTGGAAAGCTATTAGGCATCTGTGGCGGGCTACAGATGCTTGGCAATGCCATCCACGACCCAGAAGGTGTTGAAGGCACAGCAGGCAGCACACCTGGCCTTAGCCTTCTGAACTTCAACACCACACTGCAACAGAAAAAACAGCTACGTAATGTCAGTGGCAAACTGTTACTGAACAACGTTGAGATACACGGTTACGAAATCCACGCTGGCATCAGCCACGGCCCTGCACTTAATACCCCGTTAGTTACCCTGAATGGGCAAAATGATGGCGCGATATCTGATGACAAACAGATCATTGCCACTTACCTGCATGGGCTGTTCGAGTCCCCCAGCGCCTGCCAGTCATTACTGGAATGGGCAGGCCTTCTAAATACTGAACAGGTCGATTATCACGGACTGCGCGAAGCGGGCATAAATCGAATAGCAGATGCCATTGAAGACAGTCTCTGCCCTCACTTCATCAACAACATAATCAAATAAAAAGATGTTACTTTAATATTCAAACATCACGACCATACACAAACCATAGTCACCACCTCATCACAAACGCCACAGCATCTTATTAAGATTATTTAATAAAATTATTGGACTTTCACTCTGTCAAAACGGCCAATCACTGCTATAGTTTACAGCGTTTGCTTATATTCGCGGAATTGAATATAGGCGGCATGTAGCCCACATCAATTATATGGAGATACCTTTTATGCTGAAAAACAGACAGATCATCATGCTCGGGTTATTAGCTTGCGTTAGCACTGCCACCCTGGCGGACTCCAGCTTTAAGAAATTAAAAGACTCAACCTGTCCTGAAGTTGTCACCACCAGTGCAGACGCACTATTTGGTGTAGGCATCTGGTGATGCAACCTTGTGCATAGCTAAACGTGAAGATTTAAAAATCGTTATCGCAATGAACAATAGCGACTTAAATCCAAGAAATGGGCGGAGCCAACAAACATTAAACGTCAACAACATCTATAACGATTACACCAGCAACTATGACATGGTGTCAGGAAAAGATTTTAAAGCTGTTATTGTTGGTTACGGCGCAGGTGCCCGCTGGTTGCTTAATGATGCCGCCTATACTGCAACCTATGGTGTTGCCAACCCCAGTGATGACATGATATCCGCACTGATGGCCAAAGGCATAAAGGTCTATATGTGCCAAAATACCATGCGTGGCAGTGGCTGGGTCAGCAGCGATCTAATTCCGGGCGTAGAGATGGTTCCAGCAGGAGTAACTGCCGTTATCGATTTCCAGAATCGCGACTACACCTACATCGTTCCATAACATATCAACAATAGGCACCCTCTCCACAAACGGAACGTATACCGTTCGTGGAGAGAGTCAAATATCTTCCAATCTAAAAGGCCACAGTTAAAAGAAAAGAGAGACACCAACAGTAGCCATATAGTAATAATAACCATCGGGGACGCCCAGGGCGTAATCCCCTCCTTCCAATGAACCATTAATACTCAACGTCTGACTCACGCTGTAATTCAGATTCAATGTCAACCCTGCCACATTGTCCAGCTGCTTAAAGTTCTGCATTGACGTCTTCTGACGCCCGTAAAAAAACTCGCCGGAGATATAAACCTGTTCACTTGAACCATTAAAGCCTAATGTTAACTGCCCTAAACCACTTTTATCGGGTGAATAATAGTCATATTTCTGATATTGAAAACCCTGTTCAAAATATTTATAACCAACCTCAATACGGGGCTTCAGCAAACGCAATGCATAACGAAAGTGAATACTCCCCTCATAAGAGCGATTAACATCCGAGTAAGTCGTCGCTTGCAAGTCGCCATTCATCCTTAACCAGTCATTAAACGTATATTGAACGTCCGAGTAAACATACTGGCGTTGAATATTTTTAGCAAGAATGGCAGCACTGCTATCAAAGAGTTCACTGCGTAGTGTCACATTCCAGAGCCAGCGGTTCATCTGCAATAAACTTCCTATCTCAGCATTTAAATGGCGCTCATTTTGAGTTGTAGCAACAACCCGTCCCAGCTCTCCATATACCTTCCAGCCACTGCTTAATCGCCAGTTTCCCTCCACCTCTATTTCATCCAGCGCCTGCACATCCGCAACCCAAGGCGCTGAGGTTTGCTGATGACGAAGAGTGACTGACAAGTTAGAAAAATTGAAGGGAACATTAAACGACAGCCGCTGATTCAAACGTCGACTATCTCCCTGCTCCGCCAGATATTCAGTTTGCCAGGAGATGCTCTCTTTAGACTGGTCAATAAGCGCCTGATTGACATCAAATACTGTATGTTTGTTTGATTTACTACCCGCATATAACCACCAGTGGCTAATTTTAGCTTCATGATAATCGGCAGTCGCCAGCAACGCATAGGTGTAATTCAAACGGGCATCAAAATTCTCTTTTTCACTCAAAACACCTCTATAGAGCGGCAGTGCACTCGCGTAATCACCACGCCAATTAGCCGCGTTTGCCCATACCAGTCGCGCCTCATAATGTTTTGGAGAGTAGGAAAGAATGTTTTTTGCTACAGCCTCTGCCTCTAAAAGATACCCATTCCAGGAGAGCAGCTTGGCCAATAGCAGCTCTGCCTCAACAACCTGTGGCTCCGTTTTCAAGAGTCGTTTCAGCTCGTCAATGGCTAACAACGGCCTATCACACTCAGCCAATACTTTAATTAGATTAAAGCGTTCCATGGGTAACAAGCCGGCCAGTTTTTCATTTAACAATTTAATGTATATTTCAGACCCTGATGAGTAGTCACCCTTATCACAAAGGTCGGCGGCTTTTTTAACCTCGCTGTCAACATCATACGTCAGACCATCTGCCAGAGAGGCATTAGAAATGGCTGTAGCGAAAAATAGTACAGAACAAAACCTGTATACCTTCATGCATCTCATCTTGAGAGCAGCCCATTCGCTAAACAGGCCATGTAGAATTCATCCCTTCTTAACACAGCAATCATTACTCTGTATCAGCCATTGTTTGAAGCCACTCTTACATTACCAGTCGCCTCATTAACGGCCCTGCTATCAAGATTCACATCAACAACCGAGACATCATGAGCTTGAGACAGCTGAATGATCGGCGCTGTCGATGATGATACTTTTAGTCTGGCGGAAAATAGATCCTGGCAGCTCTCTTTATAGCCAATAAATACACGAATGCCATACAAAAGCAGTGCTGCATTTAGTGCAGCAAAAATCGCCTGTGCAATATGCCCTTCATAAACATCAAATGCAGCGCCCGTAACCCACTGTGCAAAAAGCAGATACGCGGTGAGAACGTATAGTGGTGCCGCTGCCGTACGTCCTTCAACCTTAGGCGTACGCCCAAAGGGGATCTGTTTTCCGGTAATGGCTTGTTGAATCGATTTCAGGACGCCGCCCAGATTAACGGGAATCATCAATAGATTAAGTGCATACACCCGTAATAAATCAGATTTTTTATAACCACATAACACCATATCGCGACCATAAAGAAAGAAGTAGGGCAATGCACTCAGTGGTAACCAGATACTGTTAATGCTACTGGAGAAGGGGAATGCCAACAGAATAAGCAGCCCAATATTTACCGCCGCTATCGAGATCAGGTAGTGAACTCGCAACAGCCCCTCTGTTATTTTACGATGAGGTGCTTTTGCTAAATAACGCAATAGTTTTGGCAATATAATCAAGCCGCCATTAGCCCAGCGCCGCCGCTGAATAAGCAGCGAACCAAAGTCAGGGGGAGTAGCGCTATATGCCAAACGCTCTGGGTAGTTGTACAACGTCCAACCACACATGGCCAGATCAACACTGGATTCAGTATCTTCTATTACTGTACGGTCCTGAATAAAACGCTGTACTGGATAACCACGTTCTTCCGTAGTTATCACAATCTCCTGTAGCGCCTCATAACGCAACAACGCGTTAGCACCCACCCAATAGGTTGCGTTGTGGTGGGTAAATCCCTGATGAATAATATACTGCATGTCAGTCGTCGCGCCGGCAATACGCTCAAGCTCAGAAGGAGAGCCGGGGATGGCGCTATACGGTGTTTGTGCCACGGCAATACGTTCATTACCTGGCTGTTCCATAACGTGAATCAGGCGTAACGCATACTCCGGCAATAAAATACTATCCGCATCCAGAGTGACAAAATAGCTACAACTGGGGAATATCAGCTCAGCCTTCTCTTTCACCATCTAGTCAAGAAATGGTGCCTGTTCCGTTTTTCGTTCACTAAAACATCGTCCTACCAACCCTATATAGCTATTGAGATTCATCGCTTTATTCGGTTCGTGTGATAGATTTTCATAGCGCTTACGCTCAAAACTGCTTACTTCGCAATCAAACAGAGCGACCAGCTTGTAATAATGGCTGGTGATAACCGCTTCTGATAGAGGATGGCTATTGTCAAAACTCTCCCGCAGATATTGCGCCTGCTGCCTGTGGCTGACAGCACGCCCCTTCAGCACTTTGTCTACATACAAAAAATCCGTATGGTCATTGATGTCATATTCACGTGCCTGCACTTCAAACCAGTCAGCGGCCCGACACCATAGCTGCACTAGAACTGTCACCTCTGCTGAAAAATTCAGGGGACCATCCGCTTTACGCACCAGAAAATCAACCAGCGCTGTTTGATAACACGCCCCTGCCTTTTTCAACATGGTAGTGATCTGTTGCGGCAGCGCCCGTGCTTCAGCCAATAACGCTATATCAGCCATATCTTTGGGCATGGGTGGATTATCAATCAACAATACAACTCGACGATTGGGGTACTCCTGAAGTGCTGCCGACATTAATGTTTGGAAAATAATACGGCGCTCTTCCTTATATGAAGGCACCAGAAGAACCAGTGGTTCAACACTGTTACGCTCCATAAAAGTGGAGTTAAGCCGATCATCGTGAACGGGGCGGTGCTGCTGACGACGTTTCAGATATCCCAAACGGGTCACCTGATAAACCAGGCTGCCATATATCAACACAACAACAATTAGCGCAAATAACAGATGCATCATCACATCCCCCCAGCGCGCACTATCAATCTGCTGATTAATTAGGACAGACTGCTCCCAAACAACCACAGTACTGGCAATGAGGGTAAAAACCATGCCGCACCAGCTAAAAATAATCTCCCGCCCTGGTTTCCAGCGGGTTTCATTAATGGTGGCGGGCGCAACAGCAGGAGGGGCACTAATAACGGACTTAACAGCTTTACTCATTATGATAGGACTCACTTCACAGAACAGAGCTTGTCACTTAACCAAACAAGAAACAATGCTTACATCCCTGACTGAGCATTCTGAATTTTTAGGGCTGCTATTGTACCTATAAACAGCAGGTTATTTTAAGAAATGTAACAAACCGACCCTCTCCACATCTGAGTTCCATTAACCATCATGGACAAAGGAGAGCTACTTCAAGCAGAAACACACCTATAGCTCTGCCACCTGAAACGACAGAATATACAGATGATTTATTACAATCATGTCTCTTCACCCCTAAAAATGGGCTTAATGTTTTGGCCTGACTGGACGAAACAGGTGATTAACCACTTCACTACTGATCTCTACTCAGAAAAGGATATGCCCGTGGAATTTGAGCCTATTATCACAAACGATTTCACCACCTTCACCCCTGGGCGCATCGCCCCCCACATCAAGTTAGAGCAGTTTTTAACCGCGCTCGGCGGTGGCAGTACACTGGGCAGCAACTACAAACATCATGTTCTGAAACTGGCCGGATGGAAATATGATTCTATAATTGGCTACGCCAAACACCCCGATCTTGCCAGCGAAGCATTTAATAAGGTCCGCAGCGTTCTCATAGAAACACAAGACAAGGACGAAATTGTAAAACGACTCTCCAATACATAACACCACACTAATCACAAATACGTTAACGCTCCATCCTGATCAGCCATATACCGCTGACAATAATCACCACTGCACCTATGGCCGTCCAGAAATCGATCATCTCGCCAAAGATAAAGTAACCTAACCCCACCCCCCAAAGCATCTGCACGTAGTGAAACGAGGCCGCTGTCGCAGTATTGGCATATGCGAAGGCACGGGCCAGACAGATTCCACCCAGTGCCGAAACAGTCCCCATGAACAGTAAGTACCCAACATCTACCTGACGCAGCCACTGCAGCTCTGAATTAAAAATCAGTAACGATATGGCAATAATGACCAGATGAGGATAAAACGACCACGACATTAACGTATGAGTACTGCTACGCATGTGGCGCGCAGTAATGTTAACCAATGAGAAAAACAGTGCCGATAGCAGTGCCGCAATAGAGGCCAGCTCCATAGGTATAATGCCCGGACGCAAAACAGTAAGCACACCCAAAAAACCTACCCCCATGCCTATCACATGGTGCCAGCCAAGACGGTCCCTTAACAACGGAATCGCCAGCAATGCAGAAAATAGTGGCGCAACAAATGCGATGGCATACGCCTTAGCCAAGGGTAGATGGCTGAAGCTGTAAACAATCAGCGACAGCTGCACAAAGACCAACGCACCACGCAACAAGTGCCACGTGATACGGCTATCTTTAAGCGTGTTTTTAATACCCCCCAACCACGGCGACAGCAGTAATAGCACCAGCAACCCAAACAGGGAGTTATAGAGCACCAGCGAATAGGTGGTGTAGTAACTGCTTAGATACTTAATAGTGGCATCGCCAAAGGAGAGCAAGCTGAAGCCTAACAGGGAGAGAATAATGCCTTTATGGCTATCGACCATTGCATGCCTTTACCCAGTGAATATTGGACAGGTCTGCCAATATCAAAATACAGTCTCCTGGTCCACAAACAGATCAGCCGAGCGTAATACCGGCAGCAGAGTGGTATCCGCATAATCATCCCCTGTTTCACGCGGATCGATCTGCTCCTCCTTATTGCTCTGCAGCGCAGTGTGGCCATGTCCTTCGTGCAGCTGTTGCAACATCGGCTCATAGCCCGGCTGCCACGCCATTATCGTTTCAAAACGTTGTCGCAGTGCCTTAAGAATCGCCATGCCACTGTAGTCAAGATCACCCCAGAAGTAGATTGGCGAGCTGCTCAACGCTTCACCAAACCACCACTCCTCAAATTCAGACTGGCGACTGCATTCACCTTGATAGTGAAAACTGACCCCCTCACGGTTGCGGATGCGCTGGGCACTACCACGAAAACCGGCACAGTAGACGAGCGCCAGATCACCCGCTACCGCCGGCCGGCCATGCATGGCACTGCAATAACTGTCCTGATTTTCGATCATCAATACACCATCGATCCGCGCCGGCAGATAGACATTGATGATAATCGGACGTGGTGTAAGCTGAATATCGGGATAGAGTGCCGTGATCAAATCTTCTCTGCCATCAAGAAATTTTGATTGCCCCCAGAAACAGCGGGCGCTCAGCTGTGTCAGCGTCAGCCGTTGTGATTGATATTGCGAGATAGCCACAAACCCTTCAAGGATCTCCACCTCCGAGCGGCCGGAAACCATAATAGGGCGTATCTGCAGCAGCAACACCTCACCCGGGAAATGATGGGCGCGTTGTATCACAGTCTCCTGCCATTCACGCTGCAATGATGGTTTGTGTGGTCGCTGCAACCACTCCCGCAGCGTCTCTTCAAAATCAAGATTAAACAGCAGACGTGCATCTTTATATTCGGGATCAAACGGGGCCCGTCTGGGTTTGGTGATGATCAGCAAACAGCCAAGCGGATCAAGCTGTTTAAGCAATGCCCAACTTCTATCCGCTGCCTCATCCTGCCTGAATAGCTTTGGACAGAGCAGCGCCGTTAGTTTTAACTCCGGCACCTCTTTCCAGCGCTCAGCAGGCTTTCTATCGAGTTTACCGATAAATGCATGCAACAGCGCTGCAATCTCTGGCTCATCATCCAGCCAGCGTGGCTTTTCAATCACTGTTTACACCATATCCATAAAATCAAGTTCGGCCTGTTGATAAACCATGCGCCGATGGTTGGCCCAAAGGGTTTTTATCTTCTCTTCGTTACATTTTTTGCGATCGACAAAGACACGTGTCAGCAGCTGACCGCGTGGTTTTTCACTCGGGCATTTAGCAAAGATAAACTCATTGCTTATAAGGTCCATAAAGGGACCGCATTTACTGGTGGGCATAATAAAGAGCAGCTGTAGGCCAAGGCTATTGGTGAGGTAGTGAATCACCTCCCGTGAGCGGGTCTCGTCCATTTTAGAAAAGGCCTCATCCACCAGCACCATACGCAGATGGCTGCTGCCTTCAGAAAACCTGAATGCCGAGGTGATCGCTGCCGAACGAATGATATAGGCCGGTGTTTCGAGCTGCCCGCCTGAGCCTGTCCCATATTCACTCAATGCAATGGGCGGTTTACCTTCAACCTCTTTATAGATCTCGTAGAGACGGTAGTTACGGTAATCAGCTATGCGTTCAAGATCTGCAAAAGCCTTGATCTCATCCTCAGCCAGCAGCATGGTCATCACCTGATCGCGCACTGTTTTTGATTTTGCTGACAGCTCTGCATCAAACAGGCTGACATCATCACCCAGCGCTGGGAACTTCACTACCTCTTCAAAGAAGCGGGCGTAGTCGCGATACTCCGGTATCCAGTCACTGGCAAAACGGAAGGTCTCGCGATCGGCACCAAACTTGTGATGTTGCAGCTCTTTGTTGAGCAGTTCGACCTGACGTTTACCATCGTTAATCGCCTGATGAATGGAGTGGCAAAGATTGGTGACAAAGGCACTGTTAAAGCTATCCTTCAACAACATCAACTGTTCGTGCTTCTCCACCAGGATGTTGTTCTTGAGGATGTTATAGACACGATCGATATCAAGTTGCAGGCCACAGATTGTCTTGAAAAGTCGGCTGTCGTAATTACCGTCAAAGCCGTAGTAGACAACCGAGTCACCGGGACGACATTGCTGATTGTGCGCCTGCAACGCATCACCCATGCGCCGTTCGCTGCTATGAAGTTGACTCTCAATCTCTTTGCGCTGCTGCGTGGCAAATTCAAGATTCAACTCACGCGCCTCGTAGTCAGCGTGATTGAGTCGGATATCAACCTCAAAATCGGGCCAGACTGCCGCAAGGGTACGTAACGTATTTTCCCACTCATCCACCGCAGCGCGATTTTTCTCCTGTTTTTCACTCAGATCATGACAACGTCTGTCGGTATCGCTCAATTTTTCTGTGAATTGCCCCATGGATAAAATCAGCTCGTGCTCACGATTGCGCCACTTTTTCTCGTCATCACGCAGCTGTGTAAGTCGCTCCTCAAGGGCCTCAAATTCGGTAAGGTCGAGCTGTGCCAAAAGTGCTTCGAGGGTTTGCAGCTCACGCCGTGTTGCCAGCAGGGTGGTGATAACATCGGCATAACGTAGTGGTACCAGACCATCTACCGCCTTGATCAATACCGCACCACGCTGCATCCGTTCACTGGCACTGTTACGTTTGACCTGAATAGTCTCCAGCTCTTGCAGTTTTGCCTTAAGCGCCCGTTCACGGGCGGCAATACCAAATACCAGTTCACTGTCGGGCAGATCGCAGCGCCACATGCTGTAGTTGCCAGAGGCCATGCCGTCAGCCGTCAACCCACGACGGGTATGGCGCAACTGCTCAGCATCCTTCACCCGCAAAACAGTACCGTAACTGGCCATCACATAGTGACGGGCAACGGCGTGGCTGAACTCCAACACATGAAGGATAGAGTCACTATCAACACTCATGCGCTCGGCATCTTGCCGCGCCTTTTCACCCTGGATGATACGTGCTTTATTATCGCGCCCGGGCATTCGCCTGACGATACGAATCGCCTCAGCCTCATGGGCCGCTTCAACAAGAATAGAGAAACGTGCCCCCCCCAGATAACCTTCGATAGCCGACTGCCACTGTGCATCTTTCACTTCGATGTGATCACAGAGCACGCGTGGATCGGCCTGTGGGCAGTGGCGTCTGATCTCGGCAATAGCACGCTCAACATACCCCGGATAACTGACCTGATGAGACTCGAGCCGTTCGATCTCGCGACGTTTACTGCGGTACTGTTCATCAAGGTCGCTGTAGCTGCGCTCACGGCTGTGCGCCAGGCGTGCCAGCTGATCACGCAGTGTCACACCGCCCTGCAAATCAGCACTGTGCCAGTGGTCATGCCACTGGTTGTGCAGCTGCTGAATGGTACGGGCCTGATCGAGATGGAGCTCCAGCGCGGCAAGATCGTTGGTCATATCACGCTGCAACATAGACTGAAAGTTGATCTCGCCACGTTTCCCCTGCTCCAGCAGCTGTTTGCAGAGTGATGCCGTTTTAAGATCGGCGACTTGTGGCAGATCTTCGATCAAGTCAGCAGCGAGCAGATCACTTTTAATCTGACTGCTAAACTGAATATTATTTTGTAATGTGTTGTCTTGAATCAGCAATAGTTTGGCCTGTTCGACCAACACCCCGTCCTCTTTCCGCAACCGTGTCTCCAGCTCATCCTTCTGCTGCAAGGCCGGCACACCGATACGCTGCGCCTCCAGTGTCACCAGCTGATCGTGCACCTGTTCACTACGCTGTTTGCTGAGAGCCAGCTCCTCATCGCTATCCTTGAGATTGCGACGCAACTCCTCCTGCAATTTTTTGGCACTCAGATACTCCTGCTGGCGCTGCTGATAACCGTGTTGCGCCAAGGTATAATCAAGGGTATTGAGATCGATCCACTGCTCGATGTAGCGCTGACTCTGCTGCCGCGCCTGTTCAAGAATGGTGATTGAATCTTTCAGCTTCGCCGCATCACGCTCCATGGCGTGAATGGTTTTAAGCTGACTGGAGATGGAGCGAATGGCCTCACCCAGATCTTTACGTTCCAGGATCTCTTCAGAGACAAACTTGTTAATACTCTGCACCGGCTTGTAGGCCATGAAGCGTGAGAAGGCCCGTGCTGCGGCCATCGCCTCCTGCTCCGCCACCGCATCGCGCAAGCCACGCAAGGCTCCATAAAGACGACGCAGATAGGCGCGTTTGGTATCGTATTTTTCAACGGCACGTTTACCAAACTCTGCGATCAACAGCGTCTGTAGCTCATCAAGTGGCGTTACATATTTACCCACTTTGTCTTCACGCACAAAATGTTTCAGCGACAGCTGTTCACCGGGCAGAATAAAAAAGATTGCATCGTCCTGACGCGCCACGCTGTTACTACCGGAGAGATCGAGCCAGGCACGTACGGCAATAATGGCAGTGAAAGGATCCGCCGTCTCATCTTCAGTAGGATGAAATACCGCCACCAGATAACCATCCGTAGGATCAAGCCGCGCATAGCTGCCATCGTCACAACCCAGTACGTATGAAGAGAGTGTACGTACCCGTTTACCACCACGACCACGCTGGGTTGTTTCATCTTGCCCGGGGTTGTACTGAAACAGATTTTCGTGCGCGGCGGTCATGATGGTCTGAATCGCATCCGCCGCAGTGGTCTTGCCTGAACCGTTACCACCAGAGAAAAGATTTACCGGACCGAACTCAAATTCCAGACTGGGAATATTGCCCCAATTGACGAAGATAAAACGTTTAAGAAACATCCTCTCCCACCTCATTGCTCTCCTCGTTTATGGCCACACCCCCCTGCTCTAGCGCCAGCAGTGCCTCATCATCCACAAAACTAACAATCATGGGATGGATCCTCAGCCACCCTTCGCCGCTCTCCAGTGCCTCATCCTGATTGTATTGCACGAGACGCAGTTGGCGCAGGCGCTGAAAGAGACGGCGGCGCTCCATAATTTTGTCGGGCAGGGTACGGCCCAGCAGGTTTTTTAGCGCAATGCTGATCGACTCCATCGACTCAGCGACATAGCCATGTTCATCAACCTTGCCTTCACGCAGCGCCTTATCGTATTGGCTACGCAATACCAGAATCAGCGCCACCTCGTTTTGCGTAAGACGTGCACGCAGGCTGCCACTGAAGGCGTTATCACCCGCCTCGTCCATACCGGGTATACGGCTGCTCGGCGGATAGAGACGAATATATTCAAAACGACGATCATGATGAACACGGATCCCGAGCAGGCTGAGATACTCATCCACCCATTCAGTGCTACGCAGATAACGGTCATACAGCTGCTGTTCGGTCTGACTCTCCTGACGACTCAAAACACCGTAATTCATCAGCCGGATAAGCAGTTCCTGAAACTCTTCAAGGCTTATATTTTCACGCGCCAGTCTGTCGCGCAGCGCTTCACTCAGCATGGCTATCCTGCCCTTGTTCTTTAAGTTCGATGACAAACTCGTCACACGTCTCAAAATAGTCGGTGCTCACCAACTGCCCGGTCGCCTCGACCTGAAAACGGTATTCACTGGAGTTACCGGCAGCACCCAACTCAATCACATGGGCACTCATCAACAACTCTTTAGCATTATGCACCGGTAAATTTTGGCTACGCAGGCGGTGGCCGCCACTCAATGCCGCCACCACGTACTCACGCTGCGCCTGGCTATTCACAGCAAAGGCACTCTCCACCGCCTGATGCAGGAAGAGTCTCTTGCGCGACTCGCGATCCACTTCACCATGGCTTTCAACCGTAGTATTTACCACACGCCGCACGCGGCCAGTGTGTATACGCAGTGCGCCAGGATCGACCATCGCAACATTCAGCGATGACAGCACCTCACCAGCGGCGACAAGTCGCTGCGCCTGCTCCTCTGCGGGCAGTTCGCAGAGCTGCTGGCAGATCTCCAGCAATCTGTTCTGATGACCTGCGGTGGAATAACTGAGCTGGCGAATAATGATGTCAGCACGACGGGTGAAGCTGTTAAGCGCATGACGCAGTGCTGGCAGCATAGTCTCGGCGGCGCTGTGCATACGGCTCTCAATGCCATCAAGCACGGTGAGGTAGAGCGAGCGTTTCGGGTCACCAATCAGCTCCGGTGCCACCTTACGCAATTCACGCTCGGCATCGGCCTTAAACTCTTTACGCTTGCGGCGGGCATTATTGATAAGCGTTTGAATCTCATCACGATACTTTTCGACACTGTCGGCAGAGAGCCGCACCGCCAGATCAGGCATGAAGCGTTTCTCCATAAAGTCGAAGAACTCATCACTGGCGTGCTGTACGATCTGCTGCGCCTCCACCTCTCTCACCAACTGTCGTTTACGCTCGTCGAGTTCAGCGATCACATCGCTGAAGTCACTGATGATCCGCTCTGAATACTCAAAGGCATCAAGCAGGTCGTAGACCTCGCCCTTATCAAGAAACGATTGCATGGCATTGCGGGTATTGCGGGTATTACGATGACGGGTACGAAAACGTCCCCCTGCAGTCTCTACCATCGGCTGGGTGAAGAGGCGGCCAACGCGGGTAAAGGCGTAGCTGCTTTGCAAGGTCGCCTCATCAACAAGCCGTTCGAGCCAACCGTAGTCGAGCAATTGATTCAGTATCCAGTTGGCCTGCTCACGTTCGCTACGTGCTGGAGCTGTGTGTTCGTTGGCAACATCTTCGTCGAGCAGCGGCGCACGCACCAACGCCTCCTGAAAAATCTCAACCAGCTGTTCACGATTTAAGGCACGGCGATAATCGGCCACCGAACTATAGAGACAGGCGTAAAGCTCTCGCAGACACTCCACGATCTGTTCGCGGTATTTGCTATTGAGGGGGCGAAAAAAATGTTTACGGTCGTCACTAAAAAACATTCAGCGATTTTAACCGGATTTATCCCCAGTGTCGCTGGCTGTTAACCCCTAAAACAGAACCGGGCCACTTGGGGCCCGGTTCCTGACTGACAGAATCAACCACTATCAGGCAACAAATGCCGCCTTCAGCTTTTTAATGGCGTTACCCTCAAGCTGACGGACCCGCTCAGCAGAGACCCCATACTTATCCGCCAACTCATGCAATGTTGCCTTATCATCCGCCAGCCAGCGGCTATGCAGGATATCGAGGCTGCGCTCATCAAGCTGCGCCATCGCGTTTTTAAGCTGCACCTCATTCTGCTCTGCCCACTGCTCCTCCTCAAGCTCCATGGCAGGGTCAAGACGCTGATCGGTAAGATAGCCAGCAGGGGCACCAAAATGGTCATCATCACCCTCCCCCACATACGGATCAAACGAGGCGTCGTGAGAGTTGAGACGCGCCTCCATCTCCATCACATTTTCAGTGGTCACCCCTAGATCACTGGCAACCGTCTCAATCTCCTCCTGCGTCATCCAGCCAAGGCGTGAACGGGCTTTACGCAGATTGAAAAAGAGCTTGCGCTGGGCTTTAGTGGTCGCCACCTTGACGATGCGCCAGTTCCTCAACACATATTCGTGAATCTCTGCCTTGATCCAATGCACAGCAAACGAGGCCAGACGCACGTTCATGGTCGGGTCAAACCGTTTAACCGCCTTCATCAGGCCAATGCTGCCCTCCTGAATCAGGTCTGCCTCCGGCAGGCCATAACCGCGATAGCCACGGGCAATATAGGCCACAAAACGGAGGTGGGAGAGGACCAGCCGACGGGCTGCGTCCAGATCATTATCGCGGTGTAACCGGGTGGCGAGTTCCAGCTCCTCCTCGGCGCTCAGCACCGCAATACGGGAGACGGCAGCCTGATAGGCTTCCAGGCTGCCCGTGGGGAGAACCAGTTCCAAATCCATACCTTTACTCATTGTCAGCGTACCCTTCTATTCCCGAAAGTATTTTTAGGTGTAGACGTTCAAGTGTTTTTTCTCAACCTCGGCGGCGCTCTTAGCGGCAACGGACGAAGTCTTTTAACAGTGTTTTACTATACGACATTTTAGCACTCAGCTTCTAGGAGTGCGAATCTGGGACAAAAGTTCAGCACATTCTGACAAACACCCCCCTGCTCAGACAGGCTCAATCGTCCGTATGCGCCGCCCAGCCACCAGCCAGGCCCCCATTAAACCCAGCAGAGGTCCGGCCAGCAACAACAACAATGTGGTATCCAAGCCAATCAATCCAAGGGCAAAATCGCTGCCGTACAGGGCCGCCAACTGCTGCACCGGACCATCCAGCAGCAGCAGCAACACATTCACCAGCAGCCACGCAACCAATCCGCCAAACAGGCCGTACCAGACGCCACTATAAAGGAATGGGCGACGTACAAAGGCGTTGCTCCCCCCTATCAGCTTGATCACCTCAATCTCATCACGACGGTTCTGGATCGCCATACGGATGGTATTGCCAATCACAAACAGCACCGCCAGTGCCAGCAGCAGACCAAATACCAGCACCGCACGGTTAGCCAGATCGATTAGTCCATGCAGCCGCTGCACCCATTCCAGATCGAGCTGGGCCTGCTCCACTTCTGGGCGGGCGCGCAGCTTGCTCAACAGCACCTCAGTATCCAGCGTTGTGCTCTGATCGAGCTTGGGGTAGACCACCAATACCGCAGGCAAGGGGTTTTTATCCAGCATCTGGATCACATCGCCCAGGCCTGAGCCCTGACGAAACTCTTCCAGCGCCTGCTCAGCACTAATATATTTAACGCTGCTGATCTCAGACCAGCCCTTCACCTCTGACTGCAGTGCCAGCGCGCCATTTTCTGAAGTGGTATCGCGTAGAAACAGGGAGATCTGAGCTGACTCCTGCCACGCCGCCCCCAGGCTCTGTACCTTACTGAGCGATACGTGGAGCATGGTGGGCAGCGCCAGGGCGACACCTATCACCATCGCTGCCATGAACGTTGAGAGCGGCATCCGCCCCAGCAACCCAAGACTGCTGGTCAATACATGGAAATGGAGGGCGAGATAGTTCTGTAGCCGCGCCTTGAGGCTTGGGCGGTTACGCCGCACACTGGGCGGACGGCGTTCACTGCTACTCATAAAGACTCCTCCGCCTGAAACTCCACCAACTGCCCATGGTCCAGCGCCAAAATTCGCTTGTTCATACGACCAATCAACCCAAGGTCGTGAGAGGCGATCAACACCGTCACCCCTACCTGCTGGAACTGCTCAAAGAGTGTCATGATCTCTTGCGACAGTGCCGGATCAAGATTCCCCGTAGGTTCGTCGGCAATCAGCACCTTGGGGCGGTTCACCACCGCCCGGGCGATGCCCACCCGCTGGCGCTCTCCGCCGGAGAGGGCCACCGTTGACTCCTGTTCACGCTCCAGCAACCCCACCTTATCCAGTGCGGCCCGCACTCGCCGTCCGATTTCACGCGGATGGTGGTCGCCCGAAATCAGCAGTGGCAGCGCCACGTTATCAAAGACATTCCGGTCGTTCAGCAGCTTGCTGTCCTGAAAGATAATGCCAATATCACGACGCAACGCCGGAATATAACGACGTTTGATGTCACTCAGCGCCTTGTTATCGATAACAATCTGTCCCTCGCTCTGGCGCTCCAGTAGTGGAATCATCTTCAAGACAGTGCTCTTGCCAGCCCCCGAATGGCCGGTGAGAAACACCATTTCACCACGCTCGACCTGGAAACTAACGTTGTTCAGCGCCACAAACCCATTGGTGTAGCGCTTGCTGACATTGGTAAATTGAATCATGTTCGAAGTGTACTGCCCTGAAAGTTACTGCTCTGGTCTTGCCAACAGTGCGTCGACAAACTCTTCTGGATTAAAATCACGTAGATCATCAATCCCCTCCCCAACACCGATAAAACGGATCGGCAGCCCCAGTTTTTTGGCAATGGCAAAGATCACGCCACCTTTGGCGGTACCATCCAGCTTAGTCAGCACCAGCCCCGTCACACCTACCGCCTGATAGAACTGCTCAGCCTGGACTACCGCATTCTGGCCAATCCCGCCATCCAGAACCAGTAACACCTCATGAGGGGTCTGGGGGTCAACCTTGCCCATCACCCGTTTGATCTTTTTCAACTCTTCCATCAGGTTAGACTGGGTATGGAGACGCCCGGCGGTATCGGCAATCAAAACATCAATACCCCGCGCCCTGGCGGCCTGCACCGCATCAAACATCACCGCGGCAGGATCGGCCGCGCGCTGCTGAGCAATAACGTGCACCCCATTGCGCTCACCCCAGACCTGCAACTGCTCAACCGCAGCAGCACGAAAGGTATCACCCGCCGCCAGCATCACCGCCTTGTTCTCACCCTGGAAACGTTTGGCCAACTTGCCAATAGTGGTGGTCTTGCCCGCGCCGTTAATGCCCACCATCAGGATCACAAAAGGCCCCCCCTCCACCGTCGCCTGCAACGGCCGACTCACCGGCCTGAGGATCTGCAACATGCTCTCGCGTAACGCCGCAAACAGGGCATCAACATCACTTAGCTGTTTACGCTGCATACGCGCTGTCAGATCGGCAATGATCGTCTGTGTTGCCTCCACCCCCACATCGGAGGTGAGTAGCTGGGTCTCCAGCGCCTCAAGCACTTCGGCGTCAATCGCCTTTTTGCCCAGTACCAGTGCCGCCACCCCATCAGTGATGTTATTACTGGTACGGCTTAAACGCTCCTTCAGGCGACCAAAAAACCCCGCCTTATCCACAGGGGGTGAACTCTGAGGCAATACAACAGGTGTCTCAGACGTCGTCTGATCAAGCTTTTCAGGCGTCGCGCCCGCGTCTTTTTTCTTTAAAAAGCCGAACATAATCTTGTGACCGCTATGTGGTTATAAAAATTGAATTTTCCGTTGATGATACAGTCGAACCGTCGACCATAATCGGGTAGGCTATGCTACCACATTCAGGCATTAATCCTCAGCCAGGGAATCATCCATGAAGCAGAGAAACACCCTTGTCGCCCTTTTTGGCGCACTATTAATAGTACAACCTGTCATCGCCAGCGAAGTTCACGAATACAGTCTCGATAATGGGATGAAAATTTTTGTCAAAGAGGACCACCGCGCACCAGTTGTCGCCTCCATGGTCTGGTACAAGGTAGGCAGCAGCTACGAACAGAACGGCACCACCGGCATCGCCCATGTCCTTGAGCATATGATGTTCAAGGGGACTGACAAACATGCCCCCGGGGAGTTTTCACGCATTATCGCTGCCAACGGCGGCCAGGATAACGCCTTCACCAGCCGCGACTACACCGCCTACTTCCAGCGTCTGCACAAGGACCGTCTGCCGATCAGCCTGGAGCTGGAGTCTGACCGGATGCGCAACATGAAGGTACTGGACGAGGAGTTTGCCAAAGAGGTGCAGGTGGTGATGGAGGAGCGCCGGATGCGTACCGACGACGATCCCGAAGCGCTCACCAGCGAGGCGTTCAACGCCGTTGCCTTCGTCAACAGCCCCTACCGCTGGCCCGTGATCGGCTGGATGAATGACCTGGAGAATATGACCGCCAACGACATTCGCGCCTGGTACAAAACCTGGTATGCCCCCAATAACGCCACGCTGGTAGTGGTAGGGGACGTCAAACCCGAAGAGGTCTTTGAGCTGGCAAAGAGGTACTTTGGCCCACTCCAGCCCGATACCATCACCCCGCCCAAACCGGTTAAAGAGGTCACCCAGATGGGTGAGCGCCGCATTACGGTCAAGGCACCAGCGGAACTTCCCTATCTCTTAATGGGCTACAAAACACCGGTTGCCAAAGGCAACGATGATGAGTGGGAACCGTATGCCCTGGCGGTACTCTCCTCCGTTCTTGATGATGGCAACAGCGCCCGCTTTGCCAAACGGCTGATCCGCGACCAGCAGATTGCCACCAGTGCCGGCGCGGGTTACAGCCCGTTTGCCCGGCTGGACGGACTGTTTATGTTTGATGGCCAACCCGCCAAAGGGCACACCATTGCCGAGCTGGAAAAGGCGATTCGCGCCGAGATTAACATTGTAAAAGAGGAGCTGGTCAGCAGTGACGAACTGGCACGCATCAAGGCCCAGGTGATCGCCTCTGAAGTATACGAAAAAGATTCTGTCTTCTATCAAGCGATGCAGATTGGCTCACTGGAGACCATGGGGCTCAGCTGGCGCGTCGGCCAACAATATGCCGACAAGATCCGACAGGTAACGGCGCAACAGATACGTGACGTGGCACGTAAATACCTGATCGATGACCGCCTGACCGTCGCCGTGCTCGAACCACTGCCGCTGGATCAAAAAAAGCCACGCCTCCCCAGCAGCGGCATAAAGCATTAATAATTGATATATAACCAGAAACAGGACTATATACAGATGAATAATTGGATTAAATACAGCGCTCAGTGGCTACTGGCCACCTGCCTGATCATGGCCAACCCACTGGCAAATGCCACCCCTGACATCCAGCAGTGGCAGACCAGCAACGGTGCCCGTGTCTATTTTGTCAACGCCCCAGAGCTGCCGATGGTCGATCTGCGGATCATTTTTGACGCCGCCGGGGCACGGGACGGCAAGCTGCCTGGGCTGGCGCTGTTGACCAACGGCCTGCTGGAAGAGGGGGCGGGCAAACTCAACGCTGACCAGATCGCCGACCGCTTTGCCGCCGTCGGTGCCAACTTCGGGGCCAGCTCGCACCGCGATATGTCAGTCATCAGTATGCGCAGCCTGACACAAACTGACCTGCTGGAACGCGCCACCAGCACACTCGCCACTGTTGTCACCCAACCCACCTTCCCGCAAAAGGCACTGGACCGGGAGCGCAACCGTCTGCTGATCGCCCTTCAATCCAAGAAACAGTCCCCTGACGCACTCACCAGCGACGCCTTTTTCCAGTCCGTTTATGGCAACCACCCCTATGCCAACGACGCCTCCGGCAATGAAACCTCCGTCAAACAGATTAAACGTCAGGATCTGCTCAACCACTACAAACGCTACTACGTTGGCAAAAACGCCATCATCGCCATCGTAGGTGCCGTGGATCGCCCACAGGCCGAGGCACTGGCCGAACGAGTAATAGGCAAACTGCCCGCCGGCGAAGCTGCCCCCGCCATTCCGGAGGTGGTCCCACTAACAAAACCACAGCTGGTAAAACAATCGTTCCCCGCCAGCCAGACCCACATCCAGGTTGGGCAGCCGGCCCTGAGCCGCAACGATCCAGACTACTTTGCGCTCCATGTTGGCAACTACATCCTGGGCGGCGGCGGCTTTGTCTCACGGCTCACTACTGAAATCCGCGAAAAACGTGGACTCTCCTACAGCACCTTCAGCTACTTTGCACCGATGCGCCAGAATGGCCCGTTTATCATGGGGTTACAGACGCGCAACGACCAGGCCGATGAAGCCCTCAAGTTGCTTAACGAAACCCTTAAAGAGTTCATCGACAACGGTCCAACAGCCGATGAGCTGAAAGCCGCCACGCAGAACATCACTGGTGGCTTTGCACTGGGGCTCGACAGCAACGCCAAGATCATCGACAACATTGCTGCCATCGGCTTCTACCAGCTGCCACTCGACTACCTCGACAGCTACACCAGCAAGGTAGACGCAGTCACCATCGAGCAGATCCGCGACGCCTTCAAACGCCGTCTACAACCTGACAACATGGTCACCATTATGGTGGGCGGCTCAAGCGATACGGCGGCACAGCAGGAGTGAAGCCTTTCGCCAGCAACCCGCCCCAAACCGGGCAGCTCCGCATCATCGGTGGTGAATGGCGTGGCCGCAAATTGCTATTCCCCGCCGTTGCCGACCTGCGCCCAACCCCCGACCGGGTGCGGGAAACACTCTTTAACTGGCTACAGATGCAGATTGCCGACAGCCGCTGCCTCGACCTCTTTGCCGGCAGCGGCGCGTTGGGGCTGGAAGCACTCTCACGCGGTGCCCGCGAAGTGGTCATGGTAGAACAGGAGCGCAGCGCCGCTGCCCAGATCCGCCAACACCTGCAAACCTTAAACTGCACCAATGGCCGGGTAGAAAGCAGCGACGTCCTCCGCTTCCTGCAATCGGCGGGCACACCACACAGCGTGGTATTTATCGACCCACCCTACCGCCTCAACCTGCTGGCCCCCTGTTGCCAACTACTGGAACAGAACGGCTGGCTGACAGAACACGCCTATATCTATCTCGAGGATAACGCCAAAAACGGCACGCCTGAACTGCCCGACCACTGGCAGCTGATCCGCAGCAAAAAAGCCGGGGATGTGGGATACCATCTTGCCCAACGTCAAGCTGTCGCAACGGCGTAAAATGGGGCTTCGTGGTATGATGCGCGCCAGTTTTTGTTTTTTGACATTAGGAAGGAGGAGGAGGAGGTGAAAGGGGTTGCAATCTATCCAGGCACCTTTGATCCCATCACCAGCGGTCACACCGATCTGGTTCAGCGTGCCCGGCCACTTTTTGACAAAGTGATCGTTGCCATCGCCGCCAGCAGTGGCAAAGCGCCGCTTTTTTCGCTGGCAGAGCGGATTGAACTGGCCAAAGCAGCCCTGGCGGGCATGGATAATGTTGAGATCTGCGGCTTCGACATACTGCTGGTCAAGTTTGCCCAACAGTGCAATGCCGGTGTCATCCTGCGCGGACTGCGGGCCGTCTCCGACTTTGAGTATGAGTTCCAGCTGACCGGCATGAACCGCAAACTGGCCCCCGGCATTGAGACCCTGTTCCTGATGCCCGCTGAACAGTACGGCTATATCTCATCCAGCCTCGTTAAAGAGGTGGCACGCCTCGGCGGAGACGTCAGGGACTCGGTGCACCCACAGGTTTATCGCGCCCTGCAGCAGAAGTTTGCGCTAAAATAGTATTCACTTTGTCATTTATTTAGGAAAGGTAACAAGCAATGTCACTACTTATTACTGACGAATGCATCAACTGCGACGTCTGCGAACCTGAGTGCCCCAACAGCGCCATCTCCCAAGGCGATGAGATCTATGAGATCGACCCCAATCTTTGCACCGAGTGTGTCGGCCACTACGACACCCCCCAGTGTGTTGAGGTCTGCCCGGTAGACTGCATCCCTAAAGATGACGATAACGTCGAAACAAAAGAGCAGCTGCTGGAGAAGTATAAAAAGCTAACGGCACAGGCATGAGTATACCGACGGCACGTCTGACCAACACGGACGCGGGCATTATCAAACAGTTACTGCCTCGAATAGCCGCGCCATGGGTACTGCTGCTCCTGTTTACCACACCATCACTGGCAGAGACACAGACACCACCCGCCTCCGCCATCGCCACCGCCCATCCAATCGCCACCGCCGCCGGCCACGAAACTCTCGCAGCTGGTGGCAACGCCTTTGATGCGGCGGTTGCCGTCAGTGCCACATTAGCGGTTGTCGAACCGATGGGGTCTGGATTGGGCGGTGGTGGTTTTTGGCTGCTGCACCGCGCCAGTGATGGCTTTGAGACCATGGTGGATGGCCGCGAGCGGGCACCCCTGGCCGCCACACGTAACATGTATCTGGATGAAAAAGGCGAAGTCGTCACCGGCTTATCCATGGATGGTCCACTCGCCGCCGCCATCCCCGGCCAGCCTGCTGCGCTGGTCCACATTGCCGAACGTTATGGCCGCCTGCCACTAAAAAAAAGCCTGGCCCCCGCCATTCGCGCCGCACTAAATGGCTTCCAGGTAACCGAACACTACCGTGACCAGGCACGCTTTCGTCTGGAGGCGATGCGCCGCAATCCCGAAACAGCACACCTGTTCCTGCACAACAACGACGTGCCACCCGTCGGCCACACCATCAAACAACCTGCATTGGCCGCCACCCTCAAGGCCATCGCAAAAGATGGTCGCGACGGCTTTTACCGTGGCGCAGTCGCCAAAAAGCTATTGGCCAGTGTAACCAAAGCGGGCGGCATATGGAGTCAACGGGACTTTGACAGCTATCAGGTAGTGGAGCGCACACCTATTCACGGCGAATATAAGGGGACTCGTATCACCTCCGCCGCGCCGCCCTCCTCTGGCGGCATCGCCCTGATCACCATGCTCAACATCCTCTCCGGCTATGAGCTGGAAGAGATGAATGAACTTGACCGCACCCATACCATCGTTGAAGCGATGCGCCGCGCCTACCGTGATCGTGCCGAATATCTGGGAGACCCCGACTTTGTCCAGATCCCAATGGCGCAGCTCACCCATCCCGACTACGCCAGCGAATTACGCGAGACCATTCGGTTCGATCGGGCAACCCCCAGCCAAGAGCTGAAAGGCAACACATTAGAGCAAGGGGGTGTCGATACCACACACTTCTCCATCCTCGACGAGGAAGGCAACCGCGTCGCTGCCACACTCAGCATCAACTACCCGTTTGGTGCCGCCTTTGTTGCGCCGGGTACCGGGGTACTGCTCAACGATGAGATGGATGATTTCTCCGCCAAACCCGGCACACCCAACGCCTACGGCTTGGTGGGGGCCGAGGCCAATGCCATCGCCCCTGGCAAACGCCCACTCTCCAGCATGAGTCCCACTTTCCTTGAGAGTCGTGACCGTACCGCTATCCTTGGCACACCTGGTGGCAGCCGCATCATCACCATGGTACTGCTAGGTACCCTCGAGTTTGCTGCTGGCAATGAACCACAGGCATGGGCAAGCCGTCCCCGCTTCCACCACCAGTTTCTTCCCGACCTGATCCAGCTTGAACCCAACGCCATCAGCGATGCCACCCAACAGCAGCTATCCGAACGGGGCCACACTCTAAAAACTCTAAAAAACAACTATGGCAACATGCAAGCACTCTTGTGGAACCGCGGCACCAACAGGGTTACCGCCGCCAGTGATCCTCGCGGTGGTGGCGAGGCTTTAATCAAACAGCATCAGCCGTCAAAATAGCCGTAAGTTTTGTATAGACTCAGGCACCCAAATTTGTTAGTTTATTACTGCTATTTTGCAGTAACCTTTTAAGGGGAGGGAAAACAATGGGTATTTTAGTTCCAATAGGGATCTTTTTTGGCATAACCGTTCTTTTCGGTTTGGTTTTAGCCGGTTCTGCCATCAAAAACATCGAACACAGACGTCAACCTGACTAACCTCAGGCAAACGTCCATACAATGAAAAAAGCCCGGTCCTACCGGGCTTTTTTCATGTAAAATAACCACACTATAATCAGCATTGTAAGATGTAGCAGCAGGAATACCCCATGCCAGAACAAAGCAATAGACATCTAATTAAATTTCTCGCTGCCTCACTCATCTTCTTTTTTGTTGGCAGTATGCATGGCGTCGTACAGCTCATCCCCTCCGTACGTGCCTGGCTCGACTCCATAGGCAGCCCCTACGGTGGCCCTGGCCATCTCATCGACCCACTTGCACATGCGCATATCAACCTGATTGGCGGAGTCATGTTTCTGGTCATGGCAGTGTCCTATTACCTGATCCCCATCCTGACGGGGAAAGAGATCTGGTCAAAAAAATTGATGGATTTCTCTTTTTGGGGTACCACTATCGGTGTTATCTGTTTCTATTCAACGCTTATGATTTTTGGTGCATGGATGGGGGAGCTGCTACTTGCTAGCGACCCTAAGATTGATGAGGTCAAGGCGATATACGGGCCAACAGTAGCTGTTGCGGCGACAATTATGGGGTTAGGACTCTGGTCCTTCCTGCTGAATGGTCTGATGTCGCTGAAACAGGCCTGCTGCAAGTCATGACGCTGCCCTGCGGCTGCCCCGAGCAGCTCCCACCGTGGGATGGTAAAGATGTTGAGTTGGGCGGTGAACCGATGTTCAACTTCTCCATCGCCACCTTCATGCACATGCCTATGGGCTATGAGGTCTACTTGGGGCGAGTTCGTCATCTGATCACACAGCTGGAGCTCAATACACGCTGGCCCGGCTTTTACCTGACACGCACGGGTTGGATGCGCGGTCAGATTCTCGCCCCGCTCCAGCAAGGAGACTCACCATCACGCCATGTTATTCACCTGCCCAGCCCTTTCAAGTTGCGAGTCAAGTTGCATCAAGGTGACATCAGCAGCATCAAAAACAGCGTACGAGAGGTGCAATCCTCGCTTCTCGATGCTGGGCACATGCCAAAAGAACTTTATCTCAGCTACCTTACTTGCACAAACTGCGCTGAAAAACAGGGCGGGGCCAAGATCATGTTACTGCGGCGCTGGGAAGAGAGTTCACGGCTAAAAAAACGTATAAAAACAGAATCTTAGAACAAAATTACTAACACCGCGTGTGAAAAGACAAACAACCACAAAAGATACTGCGGTACCAACCACCACTTAACAAAATAGCAACGTTACTGGAGAGCTGGCCGCCCTGAAAAAAGCGGAAAATAGAGCGTGCGCTCATCGTCCTCTCCCTTCCTGCGCAACTGAACCTGCAGCGTATCAACACCTGGGGGGACAACAACCGCTTTGCGATAGACGCCACTATGGCCATCCTGGATTGCCTGCTGCCATGGCTGTTCGTCGCCAGTACGCAAAGAGATGATCAAGTCATGTACTGGTTTGCCGCGCTCCAAGGTCGCCAGCACCAAAAACTCATTCATACCAACAGTCACTACAGTCGGGCGACTCTGAATCAGCACAACTACGTCCTCCCACTTTTGGGCAGGAATCTGGTATTCATTCTCTGGAGCGCTGCATGCACTTAACAGTAGCAGTGGTAACAGCAAAGCAATAAGGTGTCTCATCTTAACCTTTAGAATGGCGTTGCAGATAGTCCAGCAGCGGCTCAAGCTCCTCAGGTGCAATCAACGTATAACCTGTCATACGGCGATGTTCCTGCATCCGATAGATGACATTTGGCCACTCTTCTGCGGTGTGAACCCCCGGGCTGGGGGCCGCGTGACAGCTGGAACAGTTCTCCTTCATCACCAACGCCCCGCGCGACTCAGGCTCCGGCAGCAGCACCTTGCCAACACCGCCGGAAGGGATGTCACACCCTGTAAACAATACCAATAGTGCAACCGAACTAACCACATTACGGTTTAGCATCAACATCCTTATCTTTATCGTAATCACTTTTATCCAGATCAAGCTGGCCACCAAGTTTTGATCCATAAAGCCGAACCATAAACCAGACAAAGGTAGATGCCACCGCCAGATAAAGTATCGCTATGCCAAAGCCCCAGTCGATCCATTCCCGCTCATAACCTGGCCGGTCACCCCAAAAAGGGAAACTCAAACCAATGGCAACCAACAACACCATCAACACCACGCCAATGAACCACTTCGGTACGCCATTCTGAGAGTCAGGAATCGCCTCCAGCATCTCCCAATCTTCCATGCCCCGTTTAGCCAAACGCTCCTCAGCAGATGCGTAACCAAAATGGTCATTGGGCGTCTCACCCCAGTGGCTATCAATGGATGTCAATTTATCCTTGGGTAACGGCTTATTACGTTCGTCGCTCATATCGTACCTGCTGAAAAATGTTGTAGACGGAAACTATCTTGCCAGCCATCTTCGGAGGTTACCCGCACCAGCACTGGATATAACCCCTTTGCCAGGCCGGGGCTAATCTTCAACTCAACATTAATCCGCCCGGCCGTCTGAAAGTCTACCTCTTTTGTCGCCAACGTATACTGCTCATCACTTAACCCCTCCACCTCAACGTGCAAACGGGTGGGTTCATAAAGCTTATTTGCCAGTGAGATGCGATAGTCAAGAATCTGCCCCCCCTGTGCGATGTCAGCACGATAAGCACTCATATGGTAACGCTCATAACTCCAAAGCCCCCATACAAACATACCCAGGCCAAGCAGTAAAATGGGGAACGACCAAGTAACCCGAGAGAAAAGATCACTCATATTGGTTTTAAACTCTACCGCCCCTGCACTCTTACGCTCGCCCATGGCAAAACGCAACAGACTATCACCTTCGCCCTTCCGGGCATGCAGATTGTCACATGCCGTGACACATTCACCACAGTTAATGCAGGTGTCATAGAGATCCGTTTTACGTGGGTCGATCGCAAGAAAACAGGAGGTAACACAATAGTTACACTTCTCACACTCGCTGGCACGGCTCTCATCGTAAGCAATATGCAAAGTCTGCTTAGTCTTAAAGGTGTGCTGCCACACCTTGTAAACACACATAAAACGGCACATAAAGTGACGAATCATGGTGATATCTACCAGAATCACCAGAAAAAATATCGTATAAATCCAGTGTAATGAAGGTGCCAACCCTGAATCATGCTGGAAGGTAACAAACTTCCATATTAAAAACGGCTCGTAAAAATAGAACAGCGGAATTAACGCCACCGCTGCTGCAACTCCGGCACTAAGGGCAATCAAAACCAGCCAATTCAAAGGCTTGTTTTTAATCTGGGAGAGCTGCATTGGCGAGCCATCCAAACTCACCTCCGCACGTTTACCCAATAGCTTAAAGGTCAAGTTATTAGCCCATTCCGACAGGGTATTCTGGGGGCAGGCCCAACCACAAAAGACAGTCCCCATCAACGAATATAACATCGCTAACAGGCAAGCCATGATGGCCCAAAAGCCAAAGACAATACTGAAATCAGAAAACCAGATCTGCCGGCCCAAGACAACAAAAGCGCCCTGAATGGGGTCAATACGAAATAACCCGGTGACAGGAACCAACACCAGCAGCAACAACACCCCATACTGAAAGGCACGCCGCTGCCAGTGGAGTTTTTGACTCGGTTTACGCCCCTCAACAACAACGGGGATACCACCCAAAGAGTTCTGAATGCTCATCACGCTAATTTACCACATCAACATAAACAGGCACAGTACGTTCCAGGCCGTTTCAAATACAGCAGGCAGGATCACCAGTCGTCACTGGCTCACTCCAGACTGGGAAGTCTGTGTAGACACTCCCTCTAATTATCCTGCCTTTTTTTAAGATCTAACAAGGTATCATTGACTGCACTATCATTCGGAGATAGCTCTTTGGCCTTTTCAGCATACTTTCTCGCCTGAGACAGATCGCTCTCGCGCAGCAACCACGCCAGATTATTAAGCGCCGCAACGTTCTTTTCATCTAACTGTATTGCCGCCTTGTAAGCATCTATAGCACGCTTTAGATCACCCACCTCTTGATAGGCTGTTGCCAATGCATATTGTGCTTTTGTACTCTTTGGGTAAGCAACAACAGCCTCACCCAACAGTGCTAGTGCTGCCTTTTTGTCACCATTAGCCCAATACGCTTGCCCAAGTTTTTGCGCCAGATCAACATTGGGAGCGCGTTTATACAGGTCAGAGTAAAATGTTGCTGCTTGTAAAAACTTTTTCTCACTCATCGCCAAATCGCCCTTGAGCGCTATAACCAGGTCACCGCCAGGCATCAAAGTCTGCAGTTTCTTCAGCCCATCTTTAGCTGTTACCAGGTCCCCGCTATTTATACCCATTGTTATCCCCGCCACCAAAGAGGGCAGATGTTTGTCGTCGTGCTGCAATGCTATCTTTAATGCACTTCTTGCCTCTTTGATTTCCCGCAACGCAACATGTGAGGTATAAAGAAGATAGTGTGTCAATGCCGAATTCGGCTCAAGCTCCGCGAGCTTTTTATATGAACTCTTGGCATTTACATACTCCTTTAGCATCATCTGGGCATTACCCATCTCAGCCCATACCGCAACATTTTTCGAACCACCCAGATTGCGCAGTTCTGACAAAGCACCCGAGGGATTGCCCTGTCTCAGGTTAAGCCTAGCCAGCAACACCGTAGCTTTCTCCTTATTTTTATCAAGTGTCTGGACTTTTTTAAGCAGCACTTCAGCATTCTTAAACTCCCCCGCCATCATCTCTATCTGAGCATAGTCGTAGAGCACACCCAGCTCTTCCGGCGACACCTTTAAAGCACTTTGATAAATATGCTTGGCAGCATCAACATTACCAGAGCGAACCTCATACAACGCCAAGTTTCTAGAAGCTGGCCCATATCCAGGTTTTATTTTCAGCGCACGCTCAAACTCAGTCTTAGCTCTGCCAGCATCGCCCATCAAAGAGTAAACAGTACCCTGCAGGCTCACAGGCAACGGGTTGGAAGCATCACTCTTCTCAAGTTTTTTCAGGCTCTCAAGCGCGGCCGGATAGTTCTTTTCAGCGATACGGGCTTCAGCAATAGCCAAATCAGTTGCCAACACTTTGGCATCGTCACCCTTAATATTATTAAGCTCGGCGACCCCCTTTTCAAACTCCCCCATCCCCAGGTAACTCTGGGCCAGCCCGGCACGAAACTCATTGTTATCGCCGTTCATATTCAAAGCCTGGCGATAATACTCCACGCTCTTTCTAGGATCACCTGCCCTGAGAGAAGCCCCGGCAATCAAAGCGAGCGTTTCAGCATCAGGCATCCTGTTTTTGACGATAGGTGTCAGCGTATCCACCGCTGCAGCAGAGTGGCCACTGTTCATCTGAACGTGCGCCAATAACTTGCGGGCCATTATATTATTAGGGACCTGAGCCAGAAATTTACTCAATTGCGCCTCGGCCTGCTCATTGCGCCCCTGGATTGTAGCAATAGCCCCCATTAACAACATTGCCCCCAGGTGATGCTCATCCTCCTTGAGTACCTTGCCAATCAGTTCCGCTGCAACGTCATACTGTTTTTGCTCATAGGCAAGAGCCCCACGAATCTGATTAAGCTCTACATCATCAGGAAACTGCTCTTTATAGTAAGATTTTTTAAGTGTTTCCAGTGCCGCTTTTGCTTTCTCCGGATTGTTCTGTTGCAAATATTCAGCACTCAATCCACGCATCGCCACATAATAAAAATAGTCCTGTTTACTCTTTGAGAGCTGTGCCGCCTGCTGATAGGCAGCGATAATTTCCTCCTGGCTATTCTGGGCGCGTTTTAAATCAACAAGCGTCAACCACGCACGCTGACTCTGCTTTCCATCACCACCAACAACGGAGTTAATCAATGATTGCGCACGATTGTAATCATGTTCCACAATAGCTAATCTCGCCAACCCCAGGATAACGCGCTCATTATCAGCCGCATACATATGCGCCTTGTTAAACCACTCCTTTGCCGCCACATAATCACCCTTCTGAAAATAGGCTTCGGCAAGCACTACACTGGTATTTAAACTTATGGGAGAAGGGTCATTTTCGTTAATTTTATAACTCTTGATCACCTCGTCGATTTTACCCTGCTGCAGCAACGCTTCTCCCATCAACAGAGAGACAGCAACATCGGCCACGCCAAGCTCACGGGCACGTTTTAACTCTTTTTCAGCATCAGCACCACTTCCCATCTTGACATAGAGATCTCCCAGCAAATAGCGCCCTTCCATGCTATCAGGATTTGTTTTTACAGCGTTTTTCAAAGCAATTATCGCCGTATTGTAAGAACCCTGCTCAAGAGCAGTTTTAGCTTGCTCAATATACTCACCCTCAGAGAGCACAGGATCCGTACCCTTACATCCAACAAGCAACACCGCACAAAACCCAACTGCCAAAACCAAACGCTTTCCCATCTCCATCCCCTAGTAATCACTTCAACGCTGAGCTTTATCCAACTCGACCTTCAGTGCTTCGACCTGTTGTCTGTCTGTCAATGCCGGATTCTCCAGTAACGACTTTACTTCCCTTTTTGCTGCCGCAATATCGCCACTCTTAAAATAGCCATAAGCAAGATGATATTTAATATCCAGCAAATGAGGAGCCTTGACACCTGCCTCTTTTAGAATATCAACGCCACGTTTTACCTCACCAGTTTTCACCAGCGCCCACCCATAGGTATCCATAACAGCAGGGGTCTGTTGAGCCATATCGTAAGCCTTCTTGCCATATGTCAACGCCTGTTTGTCACCCTTTTCGGCGTAGATCCAGGCGAGATTATTCAGCGCTGCCACATTATTTGGTTGTGACTGCAACACCTTGCTGTACTGCTCAACAGCCTTATCAAGGCGATTCTCAGTCTGGTGATCCACCGCCAACACCATACGCACGGTGACGTCGTCCGGCTCTTTCGCCAGCCATTTCTCCAAGGGTTCCAATGCCCCTGCCTGCTTTTGCTGTTGCCGTAAACGATAGAGCTTTAAGGCCAGGGAACTACTCAGCCCATTGTTAAAAGCTGTGTTATACGCCTTTTCCGCCCCGGCATTATTTGCTTGTGCAACGTAAATATCACCAGCAACCTCAAAGCCTATTCCCTGTTTGGGATATTGCGATTGCAACTCCCTTGCTGTCTGATGTGCCTTATCATATTGCTTCAATTCACTCTGCAGCTTTGCCAGCAGCACTTGGGCTGGGACAAACCCTTTTTGGATTTTCAACGCGGAGTTAACACTATCAACAGCCGCTTGCAGCTGTTTATTGACCGCCTGGGATTCCGCCAACATCACCAATGCTTGTGGCGATTTAGGTTGCAGCTCCACAAGTTTACGTAATGCGGCCGTTGCATTGCTCGAGTCATCATTTGCCAGATACACCTTACTCAACGTAACCAGCGCCATAGGGTGTTCAGGATGAGCGTTAGCAACTTCACGTGCCATATTTAACGCCTTCATTTTATCGCCCTGCATAAGATAGGCGTTCACCAGCAACAGTGGAGGCTCAATTGAACTAGGATTGGCTTTTTTAGCTTTTTCTATCCACCCCAAAGCTGCCTGGCGGTCCCCATCAACCTCTGCCAGTCGCCCCATCGCCAACATTGCACCCAAATGGTTAGCATCCACTTTCAGTGCCTGCTGATAATTTTGTTTGGCCAGCGTCTGATTTTTCTCCTGCAATGCCAGCTGTGCCAACTCCATATAAGCCGTTACAAATTTGGGATCAACCTTAAGCGCCTTTTCAAACTGTTTCCGCGCTGCAACAAGGTCCCCTTTCTGCACATAAACTATTCCGAGCAAATTGACAGCCACTGCATTGGCTGACTGTTTTTTCTCAAGTGCCTGTGCTGCATCAATTGCCTTGTTGATATTCTTCTGGCGCAAGTGTGCATAGACCAACAACATATCCGCCTGCAACAGATCTTCGTCCATGGCCACCGCACGTTCCAAATCGATAGCTGCAGCACCCGCATCACCCGCAGCAAGTTTGCTTAACCCCAACTGAGCACGGATCGAACCTGCATCAGGCGCAATCTCAACAGCCCGCTGCAGGTACTCTTCACCTCTTTTGCTCTCACCTGCCTGCATATAAGCACTGCCCAAAAGCGCTAATAACTGAGCGTCTTTAGCATTTTTTTCCACCACGACATCAAGCGTCTCTATCGCCTGCTGTGGTTTTTTTAATTTCAGATATGTTCCTGCCAATACTTTACGCGCGGGTATATGGTTAGGAACAGACTTGGCAAATCCCGAGAGGTAAAACTCAGCCTGTTCCAGATCACCCAACGTATAATGAATAACACCCAACAGCAGTTTGGATTGAAGATGGTTGGGTGATACTCTCAACACCTGACTTAACGTGTTCTTGGCTAAATCGTACTCTTGGCGCTTAAAATGAATTTCAGATTTAATGTAGCCTGCCATGGGATGGTTGGGCACACTTTTCAAAATTCTCGTGATATCCGCATATGCCACATCAAGGTTCTGATTGATCACCTCAATCCCGGCCTTACCCAACAGGGCCTGAAGGTTTGTCGGGGCAATTTTCAGCGCTTTAACAAACGCCTGCAACGCCTTATCGTTCTCACCTTTTTGCTGCAAAACAATACCATTTAATACGAGAGCATCCGCGCTACTGGGATGCTGGCGCAGTGCCTTGTCAACAATATCTGCCGCCCCATTTACGTCACCTTTCAGCAACGTTGCCCGCGCCGAACCCAGCAGGGCACCTTCCGCTTGTGGATCACGCTTCAGCGCCTCCTGATAGCTTTTTTCAGCCTCTGCTGTGGCGCCGTCCATCAGATGCGCATCCCCTTGCAGAGCCATGATCTCTGCCTGTTTTTTAGGGGAATCATTTGCACTCACAGTAATCTCTTTCAACAGCTGTTTAGCTTTGCCTTGCATAAGGTATGACTGTGCCAGTAAAGGGTTAACGTCACTCTTCGGTGCACCCTGCTGTATTGCTTTTTTAAATTCATGCTCCGCTGCTGGTGCATCCAGCAGCTTTAAATATGACTGCCCCATTAACAATCGCGCTTCCGCTGTTTGCGGCGATTGTTGCAATATATTTTTCAGATGAATAATTGTCGTACGATAATCACCACTGTTATACGTTGCATTAGCCTTTGCCAATAGTGCCGCAACATCATCCGCCGCCAGCACCACAGAACTCAAGCAGAGCGTAACAACAGGCAGCCATAAAAACCGTCTTGTAAATTTCATGATCCATGCATCCCCTATTTTTTGCCATCTACGTTTCATGTATTAAGGCGTAATGCTGTACCACCTCAGGACATTTGACTGAGCTGATATTATTTGAAGCCGTATTTATTCATCAGGTCATATAACGTCGGTCGGCTCACCCCAAGCATTTCAGCGGCCTGAGATATATTGCCATCACTCAGACCTAAAACACGTCTGATAGCAACGCTCTCTGCCGCCTCTCTGACTTCACGCAGATTCAGAGGCATAACTTCCTGCTCTGACACAACCTCCAACTCAAGCTCTTCAGCACTTACACAGCTATCTTCAGCCATAATGACGGCGCGTTTAATCCTGTTTTCCATCTCACGAACATTGCCAGGCCAAGTATGGTTAGCAATAGCACATGTGCCATCATCAGTAAATCCACGTAAATTACGCCCATGCTCACGGGAGAATCTATCTAGAAACACCTTTGCCAACAGCAACGCGTCACCTTCACGTTCACGCAGTGGAGGAATATTGATGGTAATTTCACTGATTCGGTAGTATAGATCTTCACGGAACATTCCCTGCTTGACCTGATTGGTCAGGTTTTGATTGGTAGCACACACCACACGCACATCAACGGGGATCTCGGCACGCCCACCCAAACGCTCTATCACGCGCTCCTGTAAAAACCGTAACAACTTAACTTGAAGCAATCCAGGAATATCACCAATCTCGTCCAGAAATAGCGTGCCCCCATCAGCATATTCTATTTTGCCTTTGGTCTGTTTGGCTGCCCCCGTGAACGCCCCTTTTTCATAACCAAAAAGCTCACTTTCGAGTAATGTTTCTGGAATGGCACCACAATTAATGGCCACAAATGGCTTTTTAACACGCGGGCTTAAGTCATGCAGTGCCCGGGCTAATAACTCTTTACCCGTGCCACTTTCACCCAGCAACAACGTGGTGGCGTTGGTTGGGGCTACCTTTTCAACCGTACGACAGACCTTGATCATCTGCGGGCTGGTGGCCAGAATACCATCGATTGCGGATGTTGCAATCCGTTGAATCAGCTGTCGATTCTCCTGCTCAAGCTCATGCAGGTTGTAAGCACGTTGAACTATCAAACCCAGTACCTCCGGATCAACGGGCTTTTGATAAAAATCATATGCGCCTCTGGCAATCGCCTTCACCGCATTTTCACGCTCATCATTCCCGGTAACAACAATTACTTTGGTCGACGGCGTCAGTGTCAATATCTCCTCAAGCGCTGCCAATCCTTCACTGGCATTGTCCGGATCGGGTGGCAGTCCCAGATCCAACAACACCACCGCAGGCTCATGTCGACGCAACAGCATAATGGCTTCTTCACGATGGCTGGCAATTAACACCTCATACCCATCAAAACACCAGCGCATCTGGCTCTGCAGACCGGGATCATCCTCAACCACCAGGATTTTCTGTTGTATCTGTTTTGACCGACTCAAGCCATCACCTCATCTTGCCTCTAACTGTCGTGACCCAATAACATGTTGGCTCAACCGCGGAATGTATAATTGGAATAACGTCCCAACCATGGGCGTACTGGTAACACGTACATCACCACCAATACCGCGCAAAAACTCACGGCACTCATACGCACCAATCCCCATGCCAGTGTTTCCCTTGGTCGTATCAAACGGCTTAAAAAGCCGCTCACGAATAAATTTTTCATCCATGCCGCAGCCATTATCCTCTATTTCAACGATAACATTCCGTTCGGCTAATTTCAGACGAACCTTAAGCCAGCCCTCCTTTGCTGTGGCCTCTTGCGCATTTTGCACCACATGCTCAACAACTGCCGCCAATCGATCACGCTCGGCAACAACCATCACATCACCCACATCATCACCGACATGCAACTCCGGCAGAGGATATGCTGCTGCACGATGCTCAACCACCTCTTGCAGAAGTGGCAACAGTTTAATTGCAACGGCGCTCTGTTGAACCGGCCGCCCCTGGCGCAGCTGAGCCAGCATTTTTTGCATTTTAGACACTGCATGATCAACCGTCACCATCGCATCAGCCATAAACGCCGGATTATGGCCAAAGCGCTTTGCATTTGCCGTCACCAACGAGAGCTGACCAACCACATTTTTCAAATCATGGACCACATAAGCAGACAACCGGTTGAATGCCTCAAACTGCCTCGCAGATGCCAATGCTGTACTCGCCTCCGCCAATGCCAGATAACTAGCCGCTTGGCTCGCCGCCGTTTTGAGCAAATCACGATCTTCCCAGTTAATCTGCCGTGGCGCACGCGGCTGCTGCAGGAGTAACAGGGCACACAGACAATTCTCCTGGAATAACGGTATTAACAACCACACTTTGGGAATCTGCTCAACCCAGTCAGGCGTTTGCAGATCCGCGTATACCTCAGGGGTGTCACGATACTCATTCATATCGATCAACCATCTTTTTTCCTCCATAAATACTACCAGAGCATCATCCGCCATCACACCCTGAGGCAGCGAGGCATTCCAGTTCACCGCAACCGTATAACCGGCCGTGCCATCTTTTACCCATAAAACTCCGCCTGGACTATCCACCATATTGGCCATGGCCCGTACCACCCGTTCACGGACATCTGGCCCGGACATATCGCTTGCCAAAGCGGCGGTAAAATTCAGCCACTGGTCACGGTAATCATATTTGTAACTAAAAAAATGTTTGCTCAGAAAAACTTTAAACCGGGAGCGGATCTGACCAGAAAAGAGAAGTACCAGCAACACCAACCCGGCGCCAAAGAAAAAGATAAGCTGCGCTACAGCACCCCACTCTCCGCCCCAATAACGGATAAAATAGCCACCCGCCGCCATAACAAGCAGATATCCACCTGCTGCCAATATGGCCACGCTATGGAAGACCACCCCACGAGATACAAACAGGTCGAGCGACCAGACCGGATTACGGGCGGCCGCTATCGCAATCAGGGGCACAGTTAATAGCTGAACAAAGCCACTTGCATCCCAAATGTAGATATCAAGCCGCCCCAGCAGCACTGCATCAGCATACATATAAAAGTCATAGGCAAAACCGCCGCCCAACCCCAGACAAAGATATTTTATTGCCCAGCGCTGCTCAGGACGGGCATTGCGAAACAGCTGCTCAACCAGCGCCAAACCGACAATTGCCAGCAATAGATGTCCCGACAAACGCAGATCATATCCGGCCACACGAACCAGCACTCCCGGCCAGAACCACTCAACAACATGTAATACCACCAGGCCGCCACACAACAACAGTAACCCGTTAGCAATCCAGCGTAACCGCGATGAGAGACGCCATGACGTTGGCTGATCCTCCAGCCCTGAAACCAGCAGCCGCAACAAAAACCAGAACCAGAGGCCATCACGCAGCACTTTGAGAAGAAAAACCAATAACAGGAAGGGATAATCATAGATTGATTGAACGGCAAGTGTGCCCGCCCAGAGCATGGTGGTACTGACGGAGGCTAAAAACAGACCGCCTTGCAAGCGACCACGCCAGCTGGTGACAAGCAGCAACACCAGCGCCAAATTGGCCAGTGCGGCCAGGCCGTAAGCAACCACGCCAATATTAATGGATCCGTCATTCAACAGCCCCATCCCCCTCTACTCACACCCTGTTCCGCAGGTTCTGGCCAGAACAACACCAAATGCTAACGGGCACCCTGCCCCCACAACACAACCTCAACGGTTTGAAAGAGAATAAGGCAATCGAGGAAAAGGCTATAATTTTTAACGTAATAGAGATCATATTGTAATTTTTCCACAGCATCCTGTTCCGAGGCCCCATAAGGGTAACGGATCTGCGCCCACCCGGTAATCCCCGGTTTTACGCGATGCCGCTCAGCGTAGTAAGGAATCTTCTCGGTCAATTTCTCAACAAACTCCGGGCGTTCAGGGCGTGGGCCGATAAAACTCATATCCCCCTTCAATACATTCAATATCTGCGGCAGCTCATCAATTCGGGTCCGGCGAATAAACTTTCCGACACGGGTGACACGGGCATCATTCTTTTTAGCCCACTGGGGTGCCCCCCCCTTTTCTGCATCTACCACCATGCTTCTGAGCTTGAGCACTTGAAACAGCCGCCAGTTCTGCCCCACCCGCACCTGACGATAAAGAATAGGGCCGCGACAACCACTCTCCAGCCAGATAGCAATGGTTGCCAGCACGATCAACGGCAGTGCCAATAACAGCAACATCAGACTGGCTGCAATATCAAAACTACGCTTTGCAACTAACTGCATGCCCGCCTGACGAAAACCATCGGAAAAGATAAGCCAACTGGGGTGGAGCGTTTCAAGACGTACCTTGCCGGTCTCCCGCTCAAAAAATGTCTGGGCATCCACCACATCAATACCACTCATTTTACAATCCAGCAGATCCTCCACTGGAAAGGATTTACGCCGATCCTCCACCGCCACTACAATCTCATCAATCAAATTGCGTTGTACATAATCGAGCAGTGGCACATCAAGATGAATCACACACTCCTCCGGCATAGCATCATGCTCACCGGCCACATGCACAAAACCAACAATGGTATACCCCAGATAATCAACCTTGCGCCGCAGCTGTTTAAACTGCTCCGCACGCACACCTGCCCCCAGCACCAATACCCGCCGTTTCAGATTTTCATGACCCACCAAACGGAAAAAGACAATACGTGTCACCACAATCGCCGCAATAGCAATCGCAAACGACCAGGCAAAGACACCCCGTCCTACTGACAGATAAGGAAACAGATAAAAAGCGACACTCATACCGGCCAATGCCAGCAACATGCTCAACACAAGCCTGAGCACCACTCCGTTAACCCCTTCGCGAAAGAGGTTCTTATATAACCCCATCATGGTCAGGGCTATAAACATGATCGATGTAAAAAGTAAGGCCTTGGGCCAGAGTGGCTCCAGCCCTGCGGTTGGCTCCCCCCCTAAAAAGCGTATCTCCATACCAATATAGATAGAGAGCCATAACAGCAGCAGCTCAATGCCTATCAACATAATTAACAACGAGGGAACATAGTGTCTAAATATTCTGAACATGGGGGTCAAAATCCAATTTCAAACCAGAAATCTATATCACTGCAAACACAGCACTTATCGTCTGACCGGCAAAAGTAGATCACGTTAAAACCAGAAAAACAACGTGGGTTTGCCACCACTTATAAACATTCATCAATACCACTATTCTTCAAACCCCATGCAAACAGCGAGAACACCCGCTGATTGGCCTTGCGTAAACGCACCACCAGCGTTGTCATCAACTCTTTGATAATCGGGTAACCGATTTCCGGATGGGTATCCAAAAACTGCAATAACGCCTCACCATTAAATACCGCCAACTCAACATCCGTCACGGCAATAACCGTTGCAGAACGGGGCTCATCGTCAAACAGCGCCAGCTCACCAAACAGCTCGCCTTCTGCCAACTCACTAAATCCGGGCCTTATGCGACGCTGCTCATCCAGACCAACACTGCCTACCACCCTAACGGATCCGGCAAGGATAAGGTAAATATCACGCCCCTTCTCACCCTCATGAAAAACAACACAATTAGCGTCAACACGGTGCCGGTGCCAGTATACACCCTCCTTTGCTTTAGAATTTTCTAATAAACTAAATAGCAGAGATCGCATAAAGCCCCCTTTAACAATACGTTAGTATCACCGTTAACCCTATTCAACGACAGTAAAAAGAGCGCTAAACACCAAAAGAAGGCTGACGAACAGAGAGCACTTTGGTATGTTTGGAACACTTAGTTAAGACCAACCTATTAATAAGGAAACCTATGAAAATAACAGTCTTTGGTTCAGGTTATGTTGGACTGGTAACAGGTGCCTGCCTTGCAGATGTTGGCAACGATGTTATGTGTATCGACATTGATGCCGAGAAGATAAACAAACTTAACCAAGGACTCATCCCCATATACGAACCTGGGCTGGAGGGCATCGTTCACGCCAATACCAAAGCGGGGCGGCTCAAATTTGGCACGGATATCGCCGCAGGTGTCCAGCACGGACTGTTCCAGTTCATTGCCGTGGGCACCCCCCCGGACGAAGATGGCTCCGCCGACCTGCAATATGTGCTGGCCGTGGCCAAAAGCATTGGCGAACACATGAACGAATACAAGGTCATCATCGACAAATCCACCGTACCGGTGGGAACCGCCGACAGGGTCAGGGCCCAGGTGGAGGCGACACAAAAAAGCTTTAACAAACAGGTCGACTTTGACGTTGTCTCCAACCCCGAATTCCTTAAAGAGGGGGCGGCAATAGAAGATTTCATGAAACCGGACCGGATTGTGATCGGCACCGACAACCCACGGACCACAGAGCTGCTGCGTGTCCTCTACGCCCCTTTCAACCGCAGTCATGACCGCATAGTTGCCATGGATATTCGCTCCGCCGAGCTCACCAAATACGCCGCCAACGCCATGCTGGCCACCAAAATCAGCTTCATGAACGAACTCGCCAATATGGCAGAGCTGCTGGGTGCCGACATCGAAAAGGTCCGCATCGGCATCGGTTCTGACCCACGGATTGGCTACCACTTCATCTATCCCGGCTGTGGTTATGGTGGATCCTGTTTTCCTAAAGATGTACAGGCACTGGAGCGCACCGCCCGTACCACCGGCTATGAGGCCGGGCTGTTACAGGCCGTAGAGGCGGTCAATGACCGGCAGAAACATCGCCTGTTCCAGAAGATAGAAAAACATTTTGGCGGCGACCTTAAAGGCAAAACCATCGCCCTCTGGGGCCTCGCCTTCAAACCCAATACCGATGATATGCGCGAAGCCCCCAGCCGCGTGCTGCTGGAAGCCCTCTGGGCCAAAGGGGCCAACGTCCGTGCCCACGACCCGGCAGCCATGCATGAAACAGCGCGGATTTATGGCCAACGTGCCGACCTCACACTCTGCGACCATCCCGATGAGGCGCTTGAAGGGGCTGACGCCCTGGCCATTGTCACGGAGTGGAAGGCGTTCCGCAGCCCCGATTTTGACGTTATCAAAGAAAAACTGAGCCAACCCGCTATATTTGATGGACGCAATCTGTATGACCCGGCGGCAATGAAAGAGCGTGGGTTCAGTTACTACGCCATCGGTCGTGGGCAATAATCAAACCCGGTCGCAACACATCAAACCTATAGCGCTAAAGAGAGTTTTGAGAATGGATCTAAACAACATAAAAATCGGCATGATCGGCCTGGGCTATGTCGGTCTGCCGCTGGCCGTTGAATTTGGTAAAAAAATCACCACTGTCGGCCTCGACATCAACAAACAGCGCATTGATGAACTCAAATCGGGCAAAGATAGCTCGCTGGAAGTCTCCGCCGAAGAGCTGCCACAGGCAACCAAGCTAAGCTACACCTGTGAACCGGCTGATCTCGCCGACTGCAACGTCTACATCGTCACCGTGCCCACCCCTATTGACGCGTTTAACCGCCCCGACCTCTCGCCCCTTGTCGGGGCCAGCACCACCATTGGCAAACTGCTCAAAAAAGATGATGTGGTCATCTATGAATCCACCGTCTACCCCGGTGCCACTGAAGAGGTCTGCATCCCCATTCTGGAAAAGCTCTCTGGCCTCACCTACAACCAGGATTTTTATGCGGGTTACAGCCCTGAGCGTATCAACCCAGGCGACAAAGAGCACCGTGTCACCAACATCCTTAAGGTCACCTCCGGCTCGACACCCGAAATTGCAGACTTTGTCGATACACTCTACCGCCAGATCATCACCGCCGGTACCCACAAGGCCAGCAGCATTCGTGTTGCCGAAGCCGCCAAGGTCATTGAAAATACCCAGCGTGACGTCAACATTGCCCTCATCAACGAACTGGCCCTGATATTCAACCGCCTCGGCATCGACACCGAAGAGGTGCTGATTGCCGCCGGCACCAAATGGAACTTCCTGCCCTTTCGCCCCGGCCTGGTGGGTGGCCACTGCATCGGCGTCGACCCCTACTACCTGACCCATAAAGCACAGGAGATCGGCTACCACCCGGAGATGATCCTGGCAGGACGCCGTGTCAATGATGGCATGGGGGCCTACGTTGCCGAACGTGTTGTTAAGCTGATGACCAAAAAGCGTATCACCGTTGTCGACTCCAAAATTCTGATCATGGGTTTCACCTTTAAAGAGAACTGCCCCGACCTGCGCAATACCCGTGTGATCGACATCCTTGAAGAGTTCAAGGATTACCACGCCCAGGTCGATGTCTACGACCCCTGGATCAACCCGGACGAAGCCCAGCACGAATATGGCATCACACCAGTCAGCAACGTTACACCCAACAGCTACGATGCCATCATCCTGGCCGTTAGCCACAAACAGTTCGTCGAAATGGGGCTGGAAAAGATTCGTGCCCTGGGCAAAACCAACTCCGTTCTATTTGATGTCAAATACCTCTTCCCGGCAGACGCCGTGGATGGCAGGTTATAAAACCACAAGGCAATCCTGTAAATGAAAGTATTAATCACCGGCACCGCCGGCTTTATCGGCTCCAACGTTGCTCGCCACCTGCTCAACCGGGGCGACGAAGTGATCGGACTCGATAACCTCAATGACTACTATGACGTTAACTTAAAAAAGTCACGGCTAGCCAAACTCACCCCCGAGAGTGGTTTTACCGACATACGAATGGACCTGGAAGACCGTGCCGGCATTGCCCAGCTATTTGCCGACCACAAACCAGACCGTGTTGTACATCTTGCCGCTCAGGCCGGTGTCCGCTACTCACTGGTCAACCCACTGGCCTACATCGACAGCAACATTGTTGGCACCACCAATATTCTCGAAGGGTGTCGCCATAACAGTGTTGAACATCTGGTATACGCCTCCAGCAGCTCCGTCTACGGTGCCAATACCAAAATGCCCTTCTCGGTCCACGACAACGTTGACCACCCGGTCAGCCTCTACGCCGCCTCCAAAAAGGCCAACGAACTGATGGCCCACACCTATAGCCATCTATTTCAACTGCCAACCACTGGGCTACGCTTCTTCACCGTCTACGGCCCCTGGGGACGACCCGACATGGCGCTCTTCCTCTTCACCAAAGCGATACTGGAAGGCAAGCCCATCGATGTCTTTAACTACGGAAAATGTCGTCGCGACTTCACCTATATCGACGACATCGTCGAAGGTGTCGTCAGAACACTCGACCGGATCCCCACTGCCAACCCTAACTGGAGAGGGGATGACCCCGACTGTGGCACCAGCTACGCCCCCTACCGCATCTACAACATCGGCAATAACCAACCCGTAGAGCTGTTGCGCTTTATCGAGATCATCGAAGAGTGCCTGGGACAAAAAGCGGAAAAGAACCTGCTGCCACTACAACCTGGCGATGTGCCCGCCACCTACGCCAACGTCGATGACTTAATAAACGAAGTTGGTTTCAAACCCGCCACCAAGATCGAGACAGGCATCAGCAATTTTGTAAACTGGTATCGCGACTACTATAAAGTCTAAACAACACTGTCCACACAGACAAAAAACCACGCCTTAGCGTGGTTTTTTGTTATCCAGGGGCAATAAAAAGGGCGGGATAAACCCGCCCTTTTTTTACACCCAATCAGACTTACTTAACCTTTGGGGTCAGCTCGCCTTTGTCATAACGCTTCTGCATTGTCTCCAATGAGAGCGCAACAATCTTGGACGCATGTCCGGCAGAACCAAACGCCTCATAACGGGCCTGACAGATAGCTGCCATCGCCTTGGTAGACTCTTTGATAAACTTGCGTGGATCAAAGTTAGAAGGGTTTTCAGCCAGATGTTTACGCACCGCACCCGTAGAAGCCATACGCAGGTCAGTATCGATATTGACCTTACGTACGCCATTCTTGATGCCTTCCACAATTTCAGACACAGGCACGCCATAGGTCTGGCCCATGTCACCACCGTAGTTATTGATGATTGTCAGCCACTCTTCAGGCACTGAAGATGAACCGTGCATAACCAGATGAACATCAGGAATGCGCTGATGAATCTCTTTTACACGGTCAATACGCAGTACGCTACCGGTAGGTTTGCTGGTGAACTTGTAAGCACCATGAGAGGTACCAATGGCGATAGCCAAAGCATCTACGCCAGTCTTCTTAACAAAGTCAGCCGCCTCTTCCGGATCGGTCAGCAGCATAGCGTGGTCAAGTTCACCTTCAGCGCCATGACCATCCTCTTCACCCATCTTGCCGGTCTCAAGTGAACCCAGGCAACCCAACTCACCCTCAACAGAGACGCCACAGGCGTGGGCCAACTCAGCAACCTTGCGGGTCACATCAACGTTGTACTCATATGACGCAGGTGTCTTGGCATCTGACATCAATGAACCATCCATCATCACCGAGGTGAAGCCCGACTGAATGGAACGGAAGCAGACGTCAGGCGAAGCCCCATGATCCTGATGCATACAGATAGGAATATGTGGGTACATCTCAACAGCCGCTGTAATCAGGTGGCGCAAAAACGGCTCGCCGGCATAAGAACGAGCGCCCGCAGAGCCCTGCATAATTACAGGCGAATTAGCTGCATCCGCAGCCTGCATAATTGCGTGAACCTGTTCCATGTTGTTGACGTTAAAGGCTGGCAGACCAAAGCTATGCTCGGCGGCATAATCCAGCAGTTGACGTAATGAAATTAGAGCCATCTCTATCTCCTCAATTATCGTTACACAAAGTTAAAAACAAAAAAACCAGTCAGGTATTAAGATTCGCTGGATGTAGGCTCATGCATATCACCAACGCGTACAATCTTCATCGCATTGGTACCGCCCATCACACCCACCAGATCACCCTTAGTAATAATCACCAGATCACCATCACGCACTGCACCGCGGCGCTTCAACTCATCCACCGACTCCATGTTCACCACTGCGTGGTCAGTGCTTGTCACGGCAAAGCTGACCGGGCAGACACCACGGTAGAGTGTCACCTTACGGCGAGTCTCTACGTGCGGGGTCATGGCGTAAATAGGAATCCCTGAGCTGATACGGGACATCCAGAGCGGCGTAGCACCGGACTCGGTCAAGCAGGCAATCGCCTTCACACCCAGGTGGTTTGCGGTATACATCGCCGACATGGCAATCGCCTCATCGATACGGGTAAACTGGCTATGGATACGATGATCAGAGGTCATCGCCATCTCCTGTTTCTCAGCGCTGATGCAGATACGCCCCATCGCCGCAACCGCCTTGGCTGGGTATTTACCCGCCGCAGTCTCCGCAGACAACATCACCGCATCCGTACCATCCAGCACCGCGTTAGCCACATCAAACACTTCAGCGCGGGTTGGAATCGGATTTTCAATCATGCTCTCCATCATCTGGGTAGCAGTGATCACCACACGGTTCATGGCACGGGCCAGTTTGATAATGCGCTTTTGCACCGCAGGCAGCTCAGCATCACCTATTTCAACACCCAGATCACCACGGGCAATCATCACGGCATCAGAAGCGGCAATAATCTCTTCCAGATTTTCAATCGCCTCAGCACGTTCGATCTTGGCTACAATACCACCATGACCACCCGCTGCACGCAGCAGCTCACGCGCCTCGTTTACATCCGCGGCAGTACGTGGGAAAGAGATAGCAACATAATCAGCGCGCATCTGCGCCGCTGTCACAATGTCCTCTTTATCCTTCTCCGTCAGGGCCGCGGCAGAGAGCCCGCCACCCATACGGTTGATACCTTTATTATTTGAAAGAATCCCGGCAACCTGAACCTTGCAGATAATCTCTGCGCCTTTAACCTCTTCAACCCACAACACAATACGACCATCATCCAGCAGCAACGTATCGCCACGGTTGACATCATTCGGCAGCTGTTTATAAGTAAGGCCCACCCGCTCTTTATCACCGTCGGTGATAGACATGGCCGCATCCAGGATAAATCGGTCACCCTCGACGAGCAGCACCTTACCCTCTTTGAAACGGGCGGTACGAATCTTGGGCCCTTGCAGATCGGCCAATACGCCAACCTGTCGGCCATGGGCACGGGCGCGATCACGGACCAATTCGGCACGGTTTATATGGTCTTCTGCTGATCCATGAGAAAAGTTGGCGCGCACTACATCCACGCCCGCCTGAATCAGATCATCCAGCACCTTGGGGTCATCGGTTGCCGGCCCGAGGGTGGCAACAATCTTTGTGCGTCTAAACATATATTTGGCTTAATACCTGAGTAATTGTTGTCTTTATCAAATGGGAGCGACCGACACATCGGTGCCGGACGACGCTACCACGCTTTAATCTACTTGGCACGCTCTTCTAGAATTGCAACCGCTGGCAAAACCTTGCCCTCCAAAAACTCCAGGAAGGCACCACCACCGGTAGAGATGTAGGAGACCTTATCAGCAATGCCATATTTATCTACTGCCGCCAATGTATCACCACCACCGGCAATGGAAAAGGCCGCGCTATCGGCAATGGCCAGTGCCAGGGTCTTGGTTCCCTCACCAAACTGATCAAATTCAAAAACACCGACGGGGCCATTCCAGACAATCGTACCGGCGCTCTTCAGCTTATCAGCCAGCATCTTGGCGGTTTTTGGACCAATATCAAAGATCATGTCATCATCTTCCACATCTTTGACATCTTTGACAGTCGCCACCGCGGTCGGGGAAAACTCTTTACCACACACCACATCAATCGGGATGGGCACTTCAGCGCCACGGGCAGCCATCTTATCCATAATCTTGCGGGCCTCGGCCACCAGATCAGCCTCCGCCAGTGACTTGCCTATCTTCAAACCCGCTGCAAGCATGAACGTATTGGCAATACCGCCACCCACAATCATGTTGTCCACTTTATCTGCCATGGAATCAAGAATTGTCAGTTTAGTCGAGACCTTAGAACCAGCAACAATCGCCGCCAGTGGCGGAGCTGGGGCCTTCAAGGCCTTGCCCAGCGCATCCAGCTCACCCGCCAGCAGCGGACCAGCGCAAGCGATCTTGGCAAACTTGGCCACACCGTGGGTAGAACCTTCCGCACGATGTGCGGTACCAAAGGCATCCATCACAAATACATCACACAACGCAGCATATTTATGGGCTAGCTCATCACTGTTTTTCTTCTCGCCCTTGTTAAAACGGACGTTTTCAAACAGGACAACTTCGCCAGCAGCAACCTCAACCCCATCCAGATAGTTTTCAATCAGGCGTACAGGGCTGCCCAGCAGCTTCCCCAGATGTGCCGCCACGGGCTTCATTGAATTCTCTTCGCTGTAAACACCCTCTTCCGGGCGCCCCAGGTGAGACATCACCATCACTTTGGCCCCTGCCTTCACGGCCCGCTCAATGGTCGGCAGCGTGGCACGAATACGTGCGTCACTGGTGACCTGGCCATCTTTTACAGGCACGTTCAGATCCGCACGGATCAAGACACGTTTGCCAGCCAGGTCAAGGTCTATCATCTTGATTACAGACATGGGTACAACTCCTGATGTTTTCGAAAAAAATTTGGCGAAAGCGGTCTCTCGGCAAATCACTCTCTGTTTTATGAGTTGGGCATGGGGGTTAACCCCCATGCCCAACGGCCAACCCTAACTCACCCACAAATGTTAGTGGGTGGCCACGTGACGCACAAAGCGCATCATGTTGCAGGTATAACCGTACTCATTATCGTACCAGGCAACCAGTTTGACAAAAGTGCCATCCAGCGCAATACCAGCCTCGGCATCAAATATGGAAGAGCAGCTATGGCCACGGAAGTCAGTGGAGACAACCTTCTCATCGGTATACCCTAACGTGTCCTTCATTGAACCCTCGGAGGCACTCTTCATGGCGGCACAGATATCGTCATATGACGCTGACTTGTTCAGCTCAACAGTCAGATCAACAACAGAGACGTCTGAGGTCGGCACCCGGAAGGCCATGCCGGTTAATTTACCCTTCAGCTCAGGCAGAACAACACCCACAGCCTTGGCTGCGCCTGTTGAAGAGGGAATTATGTTCTCCAGGATACCGCGGCCACCACGCCAATCTTTCTGCGAAGGGCCATCAACCGTTTTCTGGGTAGCTGTCGCTGCGTGAACAGTTGTCATCAAACCACGCTTAATACCAAACTTATCATTCAGCACCTTGGCAATAGGGGCTAGGCAGTTGGTGGTGCAAGAGGCGGCAGAGACAATAGCCTCACCCTTATAAGTGTCGTGATTAACACCATATACAAACATCGGGGTAGCGTCTTTCGAAGGGGCGCTCTGCACCACCTTCTTGGCACCCGCTTTGATATGCGCCTGGCAGCTCTCTTCAGTCAGGAAGAAACCAGTACACTCAACAACAAGATCGGCACCCACTTCACTCCACTTCAAGTTGGCTGGGTCACGTTCTGCGGTCAGACGAATCTTTTTGCCATTGACGATCAGCATGCCGTTATCTACAGACACATCGCCGTCGAAGCGACCATGTACAGAGTCATACTTGAGCATGTACGCCAGATAATCCGCATCCAGCAGGTCGTTGATTGCAACGATCTCGATGTCTTTAAACTCCTGCGCAACCGCGCGGAACACCATACGACCGATACGGCCAAAGCCATTAATACCGATTTTTATTGCCATTTTTAACTCCTGAAGTTTATCAGGCCCGTCTAACGGCGGGCCTGACTTAAGGTTGAATACTATTTATTTACCCAGAACCTTGTTGGCGGTTGCAACAACGTTCTCTACGGTGAAGCCAAACTCTTTAAACAGCTCACCTGCGGGCGCGGACTCACCGAAGCTCTTCATGGCCACGATGCCGCCGTCCAGACCAACATATTTATACCAGGATTCAGCCACACCCGCTTCAACGGCAACACGCTTAACGCCGGGGATCAGGACAGAGTCTTTGTACGCCTGATCCTGAGTATCATATGCACAAGTAGAAGGCATGGAGACAACGCGAACCTTCACGTCCATCGCTGCTGCCGCACTTACCGCCAAACCAACTTCAGAGCCGGATGCGATAAAGATAATATCTGGTGTGCCTGCACAATCTTTCAGGACATAACCACCCTTCTCAATATTTTTGACCTGTTCAGGAGTACGCTCCATGGGTGTCAGGTTTTGACGTGAGAAGACCAAGGCAGTGGGTGCATTGCTACGCAACATTGCCAATTTCCAGGAGACCGCAGACTCAACGGCGTCACAACCACGCCATGTCTGGAAGTTTGGAATCACACGCATGGTTGCCATCTGCTCAACGGGCTGATGGGTAGGACCATCTTCCCCCAGACCGATAGAGTCATGGGTGTAGACATAGATAGTGCCAATCTTCATCAGCGCAGACATACGCAGTGCGTTACGCATGAACTCCATAAACATAAAGAAGGTTGCGCCATATATCTTAAAACCACCATGCAGAACCATACCGTTCATCATGTGGGCCATACCAAACTCACGTACCCCCCAGGAGAGGTAGTTACCGTTGGCATTTTCTCTGTTCACTTTCACGGTACCGGACCAGTTGGTCAGGTTGGAACCTGTCAGGTCAGCAGAACCACCGAACATCTCTGGCAGCAGCGGGCCCATTGCTTCAATAGCGTTTTGAGACGCTTTACGTGAAGCAATGTTGGGCATATCGACTTGAGTCTTGGCGATGAACTTATCCATTTCAACGACAAAGTTGGCTGGCAGCTCGCCTGCCATACGACGCAGAAACTCAGCAGCTTCCGCAGGGAAGGCGGCGCGATAGGCCTCAAACTTCTTGTTCCAGGCCGCTTCATCGGCAGCGCCCTGCTCTTTGTGATCCCAGCCAGCAGCGATATCGGCAGGGATTTCAAAGGGGGCGGCAGTCCAGCCAAGCACATCACGGGTAGCCGCAATTTCGGCATCGCCCAGTGGTGCACCGTGGCAGTCGTGACTGCCCGCCAGATTTGGCGAACCAAAACCGATAGTAGTACGGGCACAGATCAGAGAGGGCTTGTCAGTAACAGACTTCGCCTCTGCGATAGCCGCATTGAGCGCATCAGCATCGTGGCCGTCAACATCAGGAATTACGTGCCAGTCATAGGATTTGAAGCGGGCAGGCACACCCTTCTCCATCCAGTCACCGATGTGACCATCAATAGAGATATCGTTATCGTCCCAGAAGGCGATCAGCTTGCCCAGACCCAAAGTACCGGCCATGGCGCAGGACTCATGGGAGAGACCTTCCATCAAACAGCCGTCACCCATGAATACATAGGTGTGGTGATCAACGATCTCGTGGCCAGGCTTATTGAATTGTGCCGCCAAGGTACGCTCGGCGATCGCCATACCCACTGCATTGGTAATACCTTGTCCCAAAGGACCGGTCGTTGTCTCAATACCGGCCGCATAACCGTATTCAGGATGACCCGCGGTTTTGGAGTGCAGCTGACGGAAGTTTTTAATGTCGTCTATAGTCAGACCAAAACCCGTCAGGTGCAGTAACGAGTAAAGCAGCATTGAGCCGTGGCCATTTGAAAGCACAAAGCGGTCACGATCAACCCACTTGGCATTGGTTGGGTTGTACTTCATGTGGCTATTCCACAAAACTTCAGCAATATCGGCCATACCCATGGGCGCACCCGGGTGGCCCGATTTTGCTTTTTGTACCGCATCCATGCTCAAAGCGCGGATTGCATTCGCTAGATCTCTGCGAGAGGGCATAAAACTCTCCTCAAACTCTTGGTGGATTAATAGGTTAAAAAACAAAAGATTACATAAAAAACCAGGGCGTCACCGCCAATCAGGGCGGACGCGAAAGCGGGCAATGTTATCACATTTTGCCACTATTCAACATCATCGAACCACCCCCCCCCTCGATCACTAGCAGTTTTATACTGTGTCGCACAAATCTCTCGCTCCCCAGTGGATATGACAGAATCGTTTTACCAAAACAGCCAATAGCTATACTATATGCAGTCTATAATTTCCGGATAAAAATCAACTTACTGCTATTCATGGGGTACATCACATAATGTCAAACCGTCACCTTTTCACCTCTGAGTCGGTCTCCGAAGGACATCCGGACAAAGTTGCCGACCAGATCTCTGATGCCATTCTGGACGCCATTCTGGAGCAGGATAAAACGGCCCGTGTCGCCTGTGAGACACTGGTCAAGACCGGCATGGTGATTGTTGCCGGAGAGGTGACTACCTCCGCCTGGGTCGACATTGAGGCGCTGGTGCGCGATACCGTCAAAGAGATCGGCTACAACAGCTCCGATATGGGCTTTGACTGGGAGTCCTGTGCCGTGCTCAACGCCATCGGCAAACAGTCCCCCGATATCGCCATGGGGGTTGATGAGAGTGCCGACCACGAACAGGGTGCTGGCGACCAGGGGCTGATGTTTGGTTACGCCACTAACGAAACCGACGTACTGATGCCCGCTCCAATCACCTACGCCCACCGGCTGGTGCAGCGCCAGGCCGAAGTACGCAAGAACGGCACCCTGTCGTGGCTGCGTCCCGATGCCAAGAGTCAGGTGACTTTTGTGTATGAAGATGGCAAACCTGTCGCCATTGATGCCGTGGTGCTCTCCACCCAGCACAGCCCTGATATCTCACAGAAGGCGCTGCAAGAGGCGGTGATGGACGAGATCATCAAACACGTGCTGCCCGCCGAGCTGCTCTCCAGCAAGACCCGCTACTTTATCAATCCGACCGGCCGCTTTGTAATCGGTGGCCCGGTAGGTGACTGTGGCCTAACCGGCCGCAAGATCATTGTGGATACCTACGGCGGCATGGCGCGTCACGGTGGCGGCGCCTTCTCCGGCAAGGATCCCTCAAAGGTTGACCGCTCTGCCGCTTATGCGGGCCGTTATGTCGCCAAGAACATTGTTGCCGCTGGTCTGGCTGATCGCTGCGAAATCCAGGTTTCTTACGCCATCGGTGTAGCCGAACCAACTTCTATTTCTGTTGAGACCTTTGGCACCGGCAAGATCGATGACGCCCGCATCACCGAATTGGTGCGCGAACATTTCGATCTGCGCCCCAAAGGTCTGGTCACCATGCTTGACCTGCTGCGTCCAATCTATAAGGCAACGGCGGCGTATGGCCACTTTGGCCGTGAAGAGCCACAGTTCACCTGGGAGAAGACCGACAAGGCTGACGCCCTGCGTGCCGCCGCCGGCATTTAACAACTTGCGTTACGCTATTTACTAAATTCAAAGCCCTGCAGATGGGGCACTCCCCGCACTTCGAGGGGCGCTGCGACAGAGCCAGAACAGAGGCGCTGCCAGGCTCGAAGTACGGGTCATCTGATGATCAACGGCGCTCAATACTCTACTGTTACTATTTGGAGGATTGACAATGAACGCTGTTACTGACGGATTTACCGACTATAAGGTTGCCGACATCTCCCTCGCCTCATGGGGCCGCAAGGAGATGAATATTGCCGAAACTGAAATGCCAGGCCTGATGGCGCTGCGCGAAAAGTACGGCAAGGAGAAACCCCTCAAGGGCGCTCGTATCATGGGCAGCCTGCACATGACCATCCAGACCGCGGTACTGATCGAAACCCTGACCGCACTGGGCGCCGAAGTCCGCTGGGTCTCCTGCAACATCTTCTCCACCCAGGACCACGCTGCTGCTGCCATCGCCGCTGCCGGCATTCCGGTTTTTGCCTGGAAGGGTGAAACCCTGGAAGAGTACTGGTGGTGTACTGAACAAGCCTTCAAATGGCCTAACAACCAGACCGCCAACATGATTCTGGACGATGGCGGCGACGCCACCCTGCTGGTTCATAAGGGTGTTGAGTTTGAAAAAACCGGCGTGGTGCCCGGCCCAGAAACCACTGATAACGAAGAGTTCAAGTGCATCCTCGGCGTTTTGGCGCGGGTGATGAAAGAGGATTCACAGTTCTGGACCAAACAGGCAGCCAACATCCAGGGCGTGACCGAAGAGACCACCACCGGTGTTCACCGTCTCTACGAAATGGTTAAAGCGGGTGAACTGCTCTTCCCTGCCATGAACGTTAACGACTCTGTCACCAAATCCAAATTCGACAATCTCTACGGCTGCCGTGAATCACTGGTGGATGGCATCAAACGCGCCACAGATGTGATGATTGCTGGCAAGGTTGCCATCGTTTGTGGTTACGGCGACGTTGGCAAAGGCTCCGCCCAATCACTGAAAGGGCTGGGCGCCACCGTCATGATTACCGAGATCGATCCTATCTGCGCCCTGCAGGCAGCGATGGAAGGTTTCCGGGTTGTGACCATGGATGACGTTGCTGCGCTCGGCGACATTTTTGTCACCACCACCGGCAACAAAGACATCATCACCCATGACCACATGGTACAGATGAAAAACCAGGCGATCGTCTGCAACATCGGCCACTTTGATAACGAGATCGACATCGTCGGTATGCGTAAATATGAGTGGGAAAACATCAAACCGCAGGTTGACCACATCATCCTGCCAAGCGGCAACCGCATCATCATGCTGGCCGAAGGGCGTCTGGTGAATCTGGGTTGTGGCACAGGCCATCCAAGCTTTGTCATGTCCAACTCGTTCAGCAATCAGGTGTTGGCGCAGATCGAGTTTTTTGTCAGACCGGAGCAGTACGAAAACAACGTCTACATCCTGCCAAAACATCTGGATGAAGAGGTGGCCCGTCTGCACCTGGAGAAGATTGGCGTCAAGCTGACCAAACTCACCAAGTCACAGGCTGACTACATCGGTGTTCCTGTGGAAGGTCCATACAAGGCCAACCACTACCGCTACTAGTTAGCACAAACCAATCAATGTAGGGTGGGTTAGGCGCGCTGTTTGCGCCGTAACCCACCAAGCCGTGCCGACAGGCACACATTGAAAAAAAGTTTTGTGTTGCTGCGCGAGGACCTGCCCCGCGAAGCGCATTGGGTACGCTCGGTGGGTTACAGCAAAAAACGCTTAACCCACCCTTGTATCTCTCCAGATATGCTGATTAGCTATCAGCGTATCACGAGGAATGGTGATCTTGGACCCACCCTTAGGCATAAAGCCTGATACGTAGATCAAGACCCATTCCTCATTTTCTCAAACATAC
>JAKFXL010000044.1 GCA_021731365.1 Gammaproteobacteria bacterium
TGTAGCTGCTGGAGACCACGGCGTTGCTGATCAGGGTGTCGCACTGCACCACGCCGGAGAATTTACTCATGCCGGCATCGACCTTGACCATGCTGGCCGTGATATCCACCTGGCTGGCCTGCACCGTAACCTTGGCGGAGCTGGTGATGCTGATGCCGCTGGCGCTCATCTCGATCTTCTCGCCGCCCTTTTCGAGGGTGACGGTGCCGCTGCCCTCGTCGGTGATGGTGAGGTGGTAGCCTGCTGGGGTCTTGATCTCCACCTTGGGGGCTTGATCATCAAGCAGTACCTGGGTGCCGGCTGGGGTCTGAATCAGATAACGTTCCTCTACCGGTGCGGCGTCATCGGGCTGGCTGCTGCTACCACTCCAGACTGCGCCCAACACCATCGGCAGATTGGGGCTGACAAAGGCCAATACCACCTGTTCATTCTGGCGTGGTAGCTGACTGACGCCGTAACCGCTGCCGGCGCTGGCGACAATGACACTGGCCCACAGCTCCAGCCCGGTGGCATGCAGTCTTACCTGGATGCGGCCACGCGACTCCGGGTCGGCATTGTCGAGCACCGTACCGAGGTGGAGTTCGTTGAGGCTGCCGAGGCTATGACCGTTCATGTTCATGGATTCCAGTCGGGGCGCTGGACACGCAGACGGGTGCGCAGGCCGTTTGCCATATCAAATTGGTGCCAGCATTCCATCACTCGGTAGCGCCCGGCCAGTCGCGGCGAGACGTCATTCAGCTGGACCTCGCGGCCACTCTTCAGGGCGCTGTTGCCCTGGCAGATGATCTCGCCATGCAGGAAACGGTTGGCGCGTTGGCGGAACTGTTTGCTCGCCAGGGTCTCGGCCTCCTGCTGGGCGCGGGCGAAGGGGTGGGGCAGGGTCGACTCACCCTGCCAGCCCAAATCAGAAAGTAGAGTTGCGCTGGTTGTGCCGCTGGCGGCGGGGGTGATGCTGGCGCTGCTGCCGCTGGTTGCGCTGTCGTCTGCCAGATTGTAACCGTTGACCTTGACCTCGCGCGGTTGCTGGTTGAGGTCGGCGATGATGCGAATATTGTGGGCGGTGCCAGGATCGAGTGCCACGGGTTCGGGGTCGGCCTCATCGTCACGCGCCCGTAACTGGCCGTTGTGCAGCCGTAGCCCGACGTCATAGCTGCCGAGCTGGCGCATCAAAAAGGCGAGGTTGCTTTCGTTGACCTGGAGCCAGGTGGCGCTGCCGGAGGCGACGTTGACGTCACTCTGCAAGTTGGCCTCCCCGGCGATCTGCTGGATCACATCGTTCAGACTCATCGCCTCAAAGACGCGGTTGTGGCGCTGCCGCGCCAGCCGGTGCAGCAGATCCTCGGCGAGCAGGATAAGTTGCGGGGCGCCGTCGCCATAACGCTCTTCGATGGCGGTGATCTCGCCACTGAAGGCGCTGCTCTCGGCGTTTTCACCCAGCAGCAGTTCGATGCGACTGCCAAGGCGGATGTCCTGAAACAGAAAGTCGGGCTGGCCGCTGCTACCTGATCGATCACTGGCCCCCCAGTTGAGCAGGCGTACCTCGGCGCTGGCCATGCCAAAACGTGGCAGATGGATCTGCATCGAAAGCGCGGCCTCACCCAGATTGGCGCGCACGTTACCGTCGATGCTGATGCGGGGCCGGACGTTAACCAGTGATAGGTCGTTAGTCGGTGGCAAGGCGGGCTCTCCTCTCTTGCAGCAGCTCCAGCAGGTTGATCATGGACTGTTTCTCCTGATCCTCGGTGGGGCGTGGTTCGCCCTCGCCAGCGCCGTTGTGCTGTGGTGTTGCTTCGACATTGGCAACCATCTCGTCAATTACAACCGCCATTAACGACCTCCGCCCTGGCCACTGCTGCTGGGCACGTTGACGCCGTTGTCTGGCGTGGTACGTGGGTTTTCAAGGCTGTTGGCGTCGGCCACACCACGCCAGTCGCGTGGATTCTGGCCCGCGGCCTGGGTCGCCTGCGCGGCGCTGACACCACTGCCGCCGGGGGTGAACTTGGGCAACTCGCGCACGGCGGCCTGCACGGTTTCGTCCATATCAAACTGGTAACGATCCTCTTTGAGGTTGAGCGCCAGGGTGGCGCGCAACGGAATCCCTTCGGGGGCAAAGAAGTCGAGTGTCTCGCTGTAGCTGGAGACCATGCCGCTGAACTGGAAGCTGCCCCACTGAAAGCGGCAGCGTTTGGGCGCTTTGGGGCGGGCTGAATTTGGCTCCTGCGGCTGCATAAACTGCTCGGCGATGCGTTTGGTCTGTTTGCGCACGTCGGAGTTGGCCTGCACCGCCTTCCACTTGATGGTGGTATCGAAGAGCAGCTCTACACTCAGGTTGGATTCGCTCTTTTCGACAAACTGGGCGGCGTTGCGGCTGCCACCACTGCCGCCTCTGTTGTCGGCCTTGAGGCTGTTGGCGAGTGTGACCCTGAGTGTTGCCGGATTGAACTGCACCTCGATATGCTGGCTCTCGTCGGTGACAACCTTGTCACCGTCCATCGGGATCAGTTTGGCATGTGCGATGTTGATGTCAGCCATGGTTACGGTGTGGCGCCTTTTTGTTGAGTGGTGGGGCGTTCGAGGGTCAGCCCCTCATGCACCAGATGCAGCTCTTCAACGGCCACCTGAGTAGAGGTGGCAGAGAGGTCTGGCCCCTTGAATTTGGTTGGCAGCACGTTGATGAGGTGCCAGCTGAGCGCCGGTTGCTCGTCAAACGACTGCGACGGGTGAAAGACGTCGATTACGCCGCTGTAGCGCAGGCCATAGTTGGCGCTACGGGTGGTGGTTTCAAACCAGTTCCAGAGGTGGTCGATGTCGGTGATGCCGCGCTTGAGGATCACCGGTGGAAAGGTGGTGGGGCCGGAGAGCTGTACCTCACCCCAGTTGCGGCCACCCTCTTTGTGGGTTTTGGGGGCCATGCTGGCCTCTAGTCCGGAAACCTCGCTGAAGGCCCCCTGGCAGAGTTGTTGATCCATCTTTTCGCTATCAAAGAGGGTGACGCGAAATCGGAACGGAATGAATTCACCGGGCACGCTGTCGTCAGCCATTGGCTACCTCGATGTTGGCGCTGCTTGCGGCGCTGTGGCGATCCTGCATGAAGGTGATGCGCAGCCGGTCGATGGGGTAGGCCGGGGCGATCTCGATATCGAAGGCGATTACCGTCTCGCCGTCGTTGCGCTGGGTCAGGGTGAAGCTATCTTCGGCGCGGCGACCACGCAGTGCGCCAAGGCCATGGAGCCGGGTGAAGAAGGCGCGTAGCGCCAGCGCCGGGCGTGGGTCACGTGCATCGACATTAAAGATCATACGTTCGCCCAGCCCCTGGAGTTCACGCCGTAACCAGCCCATAAAACGCATGATCTCGGCGGAGCGCCAGTGTTCGTCGTTGCGCCGTTCACTGCTGAGTTGTTGCAGTGCGACGGCGGGCAGGCACGGTGCACACATGCGTTCGTCATCAACCACGGTGTGGCTGGCGCGCTGCAACAGCACGGTGACGCCGGGGCGGTCGCGCAGTGCCGTGGCACTCTGCTGGTTAAGCGGCGGCCATGGCAGGCAGTGCCCCGGCAGCGGCCGGGCGCCGATGGAGCGCCATGGGCCGTGCTGCTGGCTTACCATTGCCTGCATTCCTGCGACCAGACCTACGGCTGTACCGAGTTTACGATCCGGCCCGCGCAGATAGGGGTAGAGCAGTTGCAGGTGGCGGGTGGCCTCGGTGAGGGCACCGCGTGAGCCATCAATGAGCAGGCCATCGTTATCGATGCCCGCGGCCTGGGCGATGCAGTCGAGAAACTCGGGGGCCGGACCGGGGCGTTCACTGCCGGGGATGGCGGCTAGCGCGACGGTCAACAGGCACTGCATGTCGGGGCGCAGTCGCGCCAGGGTGCGGGCGATGGGGATCACCACCTCACGTGAGGCGAGCGGCTCTGGCATCTGCGGGATTTCGTCTGCGTTGCGTCGTTCGCGGTGGCCATCATCCACATCGGTGCCGCAAGGCAAAAAGACCGGTGGTGGGTTGTCGAGGCGCACTCTGGGAATGTCTTCAAGATGAGATGGGATCTGCAACCGCTCCAGGTCCGGCAGCGCCAATATGCCCGCCTGCGGGATCAGTAGTGCCCGTTCAAAGGCACCGAGTGTCTCGGGTTCGATCATGTTGGCGTCGGCCGTAGGCAGGAATGGCTGGCTACCTGCCGCCTCATCCACACGGATGATCCAAAGTTTAAGGGTCTGGCCATTACCGCTGTTGGCAAAAAAATCCTGCACCGCCAGCGGCAGCCAGGCACGTTCGCCGCCGAGCACGCTGCGGTACTGCGTGGCGGTATCGAAGGCGTCGGGGAAGAGTGCCTGAAATTGACCAAAGGAGTAGAGCGGGATGGGTAGGTTGTAGAGTGTCAGCAGTGTTGCATCGTCTGCCGTTGCGGCGACGCCCGCTGCCAGGTCACGCAGCCGTGTGCACGCCTGACTGAAGCCGAGCTGGGTAATCTCGGCCAGTAATAGTTTATCGCTGGCAAGACGCTGCCACTGGGTACGCCCGGCGGGCGCTGGACAGTGGCCAATCATCACTACCTCCAGCACGGTCTGTGCCGGAGGTGTTGGACGGGCGTCGAGTTCGATGCGATTGTCGGCGAACAGCATGGTTTATTCCTGGGTCACCATCTCGACCGACAGCACTAACTCTTCAATCGCCACATCACCGCCACCCTTGGCGGTGAGGGTGGGGCCGGTCCACTTGATGGGCATGGCGCTGACCAGTTTCCAGGTGACGACGGTGCTGTCGCGGTCTTCGCTCTGGAGTTTGATGACGATGTTGCGCTTGGCCTCTTTGAGGTTGCCGTTGCGACATTTCTCCAGCCACTCGTAGAGGTTCTGCGCGCCAATGACACCACGTTTGAGCGTAACGTCCCCGGCCTTGTGGATGCCGGGTAGTTTGTTGACGTAGTTCACCTTGGAGTTGCCGGCGCGGTATTCGGCGACGGTGACTTCGGCATTGAGGCCCGAGACTTCGGAGAATCCGGCCTGAACCTCCTGGCCCTGGCCAGGTTCAATCTCCACCAGAAAGTTGAAGGCGGAGTAGGGGATATCACGTAAAGTTGCCATCTATTCAAGTCTCCTGGTAATCGCTATTAGGCGTCGGCGGTCTTTTGGCCGATGCGGAAAATGACAAACTCGGCGGGGGTGAGTGCAGCCACGCCGATGACGCAGACCATGCGGCCGTTGTCGATATCATTCTGAGTCATGGTGGAGCGGTCGCAGCGCACGAAGTAGGCCTCTTTGGGGGTGGCGCCGAGCAGCCTGCCGTTTTTCCACTCGTTGAACAGGAAGTCTTCCACGCCGCTACGGATGTTGGACCAGAGCGCCTCGCCATTTGGTTCAAATACCGCCCACTGGCTGGATTTTTCGATCGAGCGTTCTAGGTAGAGGAAGTAGCGCCGTACGTTGACGTACTTCCACTCGGGATCGCTGGAGAGGGTGCGGCCGCCCCAGACGCGGTGGCCACGGCCGGGGAAGGAGCGCAGACAGTTGATGCCGTTGGGGTTGAGCAGCTCCTGCTGAAATTTGTTGATCTCCTGTTCGAAGCGTAGCGCGCCCATCACCACCTCGTTGGCGGGTGACTTGTGGACACCACGATCAACATCGGTGCGGACACAGATACCGGCGATGAATCCGGCGGGCGGCACGGCCAGTTCGTTGTGGACACCGGTGGGGTCGGCGATGACCACCCAAGGGTGGTAGAGCGCCAGGCGGCTGTCGTCGAAGTCGTTGCGGAAGGCGCGCACTTCACCCAGCGACATGCCTTGGCGGCTGTCGGCAATGCCGATGCGGTAACGCATCTTGCGGCAATGTTTCTGTACCTCCATCAACACCGCTTTGTGTGTTGTTGCATGGGCTGCGGCAGCTGGCGCCATGACGATGGAGATATCTTCAATGCCTTCGAGGGCGGCCAGTCCTGTGCTGCCGTTGGTCTCATCCTCTTCACCGGCGTAATCGATGGCGCCGGGAACCTTGCCATCGGTGCCGCCGCTGAGTTCGATGATGCAACGCGGGTCATCGAGTGAGTCGGCCGGTGGCAGCAGGTCACTCTGTTTGTAGAGCGCTTCAAGCGCGGCGAGTACCTTGGGGCCGGTAATGCTCGCCGCCAATTTGCTGGAGATGGGTTGCGCCAACTGCGCGGCTTTTTTCTCCGGTGTGGCGGTGAATACATTTTCCAGACTTTGATCAGCGCCGGGGGCAACGGTGATGGCAGCGGCGCGCCAGATGACTTCGCCGTTTTTGTCACCACGATGCACGTCGAGATCAAAGAGCGACACGGCAACACTTTTTATATCAACAAGGTTATTGCCCAGTGCCGCCAGTGGCAGCTCCAGGTCGCCTGTCAGGGTGGCGTTGCGGGCGGCGGGCAGGGAGAGCGTGTCGCCAGTAGCGTTGATGAAACCGATAAAGGTTGTGCCGCTGCCGAGTACCCAGCTGCTGTTGAGGGTGGTGATGTCGACGGCTTTTTTCAATTTCAACACTGCTGCCGTGCCGTTGGCCAGCACACCGTTGGCAGGACGGCGGGCGCGGATGCGGTAGGCATGGGTGGTGGCAGCGGGCAACTCGGCAATTTTCAGCCCAGCCAATGCGGTACCGCCAACAGCAACACCCGTTGTTGAATCGGTGGTAATCGCTGTGCCAATGACTTCATAGTTTGCGCCGTTGCGTTTGACCACGGCCTTGACGTTGACCGGGAATTTATCGTTGGCCGGGCCGGTGGTCTTGGCGCTGGCGGGTACGTTTTGCACATCTATGTAGACAATTTCATCTTGATCGGCGGTGCCGAGCTGGGTGCTGGTGAGCAGGTGTTCACTCTCCTTCCAGTGCAGCTCGAGCGTGTAGTTGGCCATAACGCCGGGGAAGCGTGACTGAAAGCTGACATCGGTAACGGCGGCGTTGCTTTTGGCTAGGGTGGCGCTGGCGCCGCTGCCATCTGCTGCTACATCATTGCCCCCTTGAACGACACGCGCCACGTAGAGCTGTTTGCCGCCGTTATCGAAAAAACCACGGGCGGCGTGGGCGGTGTAGTTGGGTACCGGGTTTGTGGCATCGGAGAAGGTTAAGTCGCTGGCATCACCAAAGATGCGCTCGAATTCGGCATAACTGGTGACCACTTCCGGCGCGCCGCGTAACGGCCCGGTGCGGGTGGGTCCTACCAGTGAAGAGACGCTGGTGCCGACCCCCTCAATGGATTTATGACGAAAACTGGTCTCCTCTATAAATACGCCGGGGGCTAGGTATTCAGGCATGTCGCTACTCTCCTTCCGTTGGGCTAACGGTTACGTTGATTTAAGAACGATTAGGGTGTGGTTCGGACTGACAACTTTGGCAACGGTCCCTGGTGCTATTGCCAGATTGAGCGTTTTAACAAACAGGCTGTCGCCACCACTGTTTTTGCCGTTGGCGATGTCGACCTGGGTGAGTGTGTCCGGGTCAACAAGCGCCTCAGGCGCTGTGGAGTGCAGAGCCTTAACTTCAAGTGTGGCGCTGTAGGTTGTGGTGGGTGCATCTTTGGTTAGCGCGGGCAGGCGATTCAGTGGCAGAGAGAATTCGCCATGAATATCCGACTGGGCGACAAATTTAAGCGGTGCACCGAGTGAGGGTGTCACTGTCAGTGTGATGAGTGCCCATGCTGCGGTTTTACCATCATCAAAACCTACTTGACCATAAATGCCGCCAGCATTGCTGAAACGTGCCCCAAAAGGTGAGTGGTAGAGCGAAACTTGGTGTTCGTTGTTGGAACCTAAAGTGAAGGAGAAGATACGTGGCAGATAGCGGCCAGAGGGGTCAGAGACGTTGCCTTCGATTGGATAGGATGTGATCGGTTGTGCCGTTTTATCTGCGTCGGTTGCAATGCCCTTAACGACCTTCGATGGTCCGGCGCTGTTTTTATGCCAGAGCAGAGTGCCTTGGGGTTTGTGGTGTACGTAGAGCGCTTGTGGTGCTTTGTTGAATTCGATATGCAGGGTTGCGGGGGCGATGCGCTGAGGCGGTTTGTTGGCGAAGCCGCTGCGTTCATGCCACTCGACCAGATCACCCCCGTGAATGATTAATGTTTCGGTAATCATCTGCTGTTCTCCATGTGCGTATCCATAGGATAAACGAGGGTTTTAACTAAAGGCCCTTCGTCCCGTTCATCATCAGGTGTCAGTCGCAAGGTTTTGATGATGTAGGGAACAGATAGCCGGTAACCTCCTGGAAAACTATCCCACAGACGGGTGAGATCTTCGGTGCTCATCTCTTCTGGAATTACCTGTACCGAGTCGGTTTCGCCCCAACTGGGATCGGTAATGCCAACCTCAGCAATGCCAAGATTCATGGCGCTGCCGATGATCTGCATGGCCGTGGAAAGATAGGTGACTTCAGCTTCGTTTTTGTCGCTCCAGCCGACCAATAAAATATGCAGATTAACCGGCAGTTCAGGGCGTGGAGTTTTTCTTCCCTCGGCGGCGGCCAGATGGCGATTGCGGGCGTAGGGATCTACAGCAATGCGATACAGGTAGATGCCCAGCGATTCAGTGGTGGGTGTGCCGCTTAACTCTTGCGAACCCAGCAGTTTGACGTTTGGATTGCCGCCAAGCAGGGCGGCCATGCGTAGCGACAGGCGCTCTTTCAACGCTTGTAAGACCCCCATGCTTGCACGATATCCAGCCATGCCAATCTCCCTGGCGTTTATAATTGTTGATTAAATCACTTGTTAGATAACGCCGGTATTGATGACTGTTTTGCTAGGTTTTTAATGGTGTTAAAAACAGTGGCGATGGATTTATGGTGTCACAACTGCAATTTCTTGTACACAGAGATTTGTGTGAAAATTTCACAGAAATAAAACATTTTTTCTGTCGGGGCTTTAAGGGCAGTTGATACTCTAAATAGTATCAACTGCCCTTGTTGAGGGAGAGAGGGGGAAGCTATTTCTTGAGAGCACGTAAGTCTAAACAGTTATTTTTGATGGGGGGGCACCAGTAATAGCCGCCAGAGATGGGGCGTGAAAATGTGAACAGGGCATCGGTGATGCCATCTTCATAACCCGCCATGCGCTCTAACATCATCTCAAAACTATCGAGCGAGTTGACGAAGGCGACAAAATTAAGTCCGGCTTCATTGCCTTCACTCCATGGCATGGAGCGGCGCACCATAAATGCCTCGGGGCTAAAGCTCTCTTGTGCGGTGCGTTTTACATGGGCTGAGTCGGGGGCGTGCTCCAGCTCCTGGTTGTTGCTTTTGCGGCGGCCGATGGTGGCATCCTGCTCGTCGTCAGACATATGTTCGAAATGGTCAAAGTTGTGTTGCCACTGCTGTATTGCCACAAAGCTTGAGCCATCTATGCCATCCCCCATGCCGTGGATGATGGCGGCATTAATGGCTTCATTGTCTGTTGGGTTTTCTGTACCATCTTCATAGCCGGTGAGATCAAGCCCCTTGCCATGTTTAAATCCGTCAAGTACTTCATGCAACCTAAAGTCGTTGGCCAATGCGTGTTCCAGTTTGCGTGACCGCAGGTGCAGCTCACCAATATCATCGCCACGCAGCCAGAGCCAGAGTGAGTGTTGTGTGGCGGGGATGTCAAAACCGGGGCCACTGATGCTGGGGAAAGAGCGCAACCCGGTAATATCTTTGCCCAGTACGGCCAGCAGTGATGGCCCTAGACCAACAACGGTTGAGTGGCCATCGATGAGTTCTATGAGTGGCTCCAGTGCTGCCAGGTAGTTGTTATCTTCTGGTTCAAAGGTGAAAAACATGTATCGGGAATGGTGGGGGATGGGGTGGAGAATGCCTGTCTGATAATTCATTAAGATCTCCTACTGGAATAAATTTTTCTTAATAGTTGCCGTTCTTGGCAGATGAGTCAAATTTATTCTCAGGTTGTTTGTGTGGTTTGAATATCAGCGCAGCGATGGCACCCCCTATCGCACCCAGCAGGTGTGATTCGACGATGACTGGGCCACCTGCCATGTCAGCAGTGCCTGGCATGGGGCCATATATCTGCTCCCATAACAGTTTGGCGATGATTACTGTGAGCAGCAGTGCTTCACGATGGTCGCCACGGCGTATGCCGCCTATGGTGCCGGCTACAAACAGGCCGTGCAGCAGGCCGGAGAGTCCGACATACCATGTCACTTCGGGCATGAACCAATACAGCCCCAGGGTGACGGTGAGCGCGCTGAAGAGGGTGATGAATAACCATCGACCTGTTGTAAATGTAGGCCAGAACAACCCCCAGATCAGCCCTAACCCAAGGGCGTTCAGGATCATGTGTGACCAGCCCAGGTGAACGATGTTGCCACTGAGTAGTCGCCATAGCTGATGGGTAGTAAAAATATCTGATTGGTAGCGTAGCAGCTCAGTGGCTGCGTTGCCGATAAGTGCAAAAATTGTAGAAAACAGAATGAGTATAATCGGGAGTAGGTGTGGGCGTAGACGATCTTGTCTCATTTTGTCAGATAGCTGCTTAAGGTCTGTTTTAATGTGGCAAGTTGTTCGTTGTTGGTGACCGGCTGTCCGTTATTGTCAACGATGAAAAAGACATCTTCAACCCGTTCACCCACGGTGCAGATTTTGGCATTTTGCAGGTCGATATCACACTCCATCAAGGTTCTGCCAACCGCTGACAGTATGCCGGGACGATCGGCAGTAATTAACTCCATGATGGTGCGTTGGTTTCGCAGATCCTGATCGAAGTTGATCTGTGTGGGGGTATGAAAATGTTTTAGTTGCCGGGCGCTGCGACGTTCAACCTTTTTATCGATGAACTGAGGGTGGCTTAGTTCGCGTTTGAGTTGAGCCAGAATGTCTTCAATGCGATGACCACTGCTGATGGTGGCACCATTCTCTTCGAGCACCACATAGGTGTCGAAGGTGTAATCTTTATCTGAGGTGATGATGCGGGCATCTACTACGGTCAGTCCGAGCTGATCGAGGCTGCGGGTGGTGACGGCAAAGAGGTGGTTGGCGTAGGGCATGTGAATAAAGATTTCGGTACCGCCACGCTCGGCCTCCTGCTGTACCAGTATCAGCGGAAAATCGCGTGCACTGTTTAAAATAATCGCTTCGCTATGCCAGGCGATCTGTTCGGCGTTGTGGCGTAAAAAATAGTCTTCAGGCAGGCTGTTCCAGAGTTTTGTGATAGCGGTGCTGTTGATGTTGGCGCTGTTGAGTTTTTTGAGGGCGCTCTCTTTTGTCTCATTGATCAATTCACTGTGATCGATAGGATTTTCTAACCCGCGCCTGAGGACGCGCACCGTGGCTTGGTATAGATCAAAGAGCAGGGCATCTTTCCAGCTGTTCCAGAGTGTTTTGTTGGTGCCGCGAATATCCGCCACGGTGAGCAGGTAGAGATGATCGAGACGGTTTTTATCACCCATCTGTGCGGCAAAGTGTGCAACTATCTCCGGATCGCTAATATCTTTGCGTTGGGCGGTGCTGGACATCAGCAGGTGATTTTTAACCAGCCACGCGACCAGCCGTGCATCGTGGTTGCTCAGGCTGTGCTGTTGGCAAAACTCCAGTGCATCGTGAGACCCCAGTTCAGAATGGTCACCACCACGCCCTTTGGCGATATCGTGGAACACTCCACCCAGATAGAGCAGCTCCAGTTTAGGGATTTTTTTGATCAGTTGACTGCAATAGGGAAGTTCGTCGTTGTGGGTATTGATGGTCATGCGGCGTAAATTACGGAGAACCATGAGTGTATGTTCGTCGACTGTATATATATGGAACAGGTCGTACTGCATCAACCCCACAATTTTGCCAAACGGAGGCAGATAGCAGGCCAGAATGCCGTAGCGATTCATGCGTCTGAGTTCATGGGTGACGCCGTGAGGTTGGCGGAATATTTCCATGAACAGTGTGCGATTCCGTAGATCCTGGCGAAAGGCGTTGTCGATGAGGTTGCGGTGTTTTCTGATGAGACGGATGGTGGTGGCGCGTACCCCTTTGATTTCGGGATGCTGCTGGATCAGGAGAAAAATTTCGAGCAGGGCAAAGGGATAGTTTTGAAAAACCTGTTTATGGGTCACCTCAATAAACCCTTTGCTGACCTGAAAGCGTTTGTTGAGTGGCGTCGGGGTGTTAACGTCATCTTTGAGTAAAATGGCCTCCTGAAATAGTTGCAGCAACATTTCGTTGAGACGATTCAGCTCCATAATGGTGCGATAGTACTGTTTCATGAACTGCTCTACGGCCAGTACTGATTCCTGGGTCTGGTAGCCAAACTGCTCTGCCAAGGTGCGCTGGTAATCAAATAGCAGTCGGTCCTCACGCCGTTTGGTCAATATGTGGAGTGCAAAGCGTATCTTCCAGAGAAAATTTTGACCTTCTATCAGTTCGCCGTGCTCTGCCTCGGTGAGAAAACTGTGTTTGACGAGGTCGTGCAGGGTGGTGGCGTTGAAGTGGCGTTTGGCGACCCAGCCAATCATCTGGATGTCACGCATGCCGCCCGGTCCCTCTTTGATATTGGGCTCCAGGTTGTAGGCGGTATCATCAAATTTGCGGTGGCGCTGAATCTGCTCTTGCCATTTGGCCTCAAAAAAATCGCGGCTGGGCCAGATCTGGTCGGGCCCCGTTAGTTGGCGCATGGCAGTGAGTAGTTCGACGGGGCCAGCGATAGGGCGCGATTCCATCAGGTTGGTAGCAATGGTGATGTCCAGGCTGGCCTGCTCAACACACTCCTGCAGGGAGCGCACGCTATGTCCCACCTCAAGACCAATGTCCCAGAGAAACATGACAAAAAGCTCTAGCGCAGCGCGGTAGTGGTCGTGTTTGTTGTCGCGCAGCAAGATCAGGATATCGATATCTGAACCAGGATGGAGTTCACCACGACCATAACCACCCACGGCGATAAGGGAAATGTTGGGATCATTGGTCGTAAAGTAGTCGCGCCAGGCATGATGCAGCAAACGATCAATCAATTGTGCCTGGAATGTCACTAGGTTTGTAGTGCTCTCACCCTCCAGGAAAAGATCTTTGATACGTTCTTTACTGTCGCGCAACGTTTCGCGAAACAGCTGCACAGTCGGTTGGTCACTCTTTAGTAGCGTTTCAAACTGCTGTTCATCAAAGATCGCTGTCAGGGCGGTCATGGTCAGGCAAAGGATTCTTCTGGGCGCAGGGTCAGGATTTCATGGCCCGTCTCTGTCACCAGGATGGTGTGCTCCCATTGTGCTGAAAGGCTACGGTCCTTGGTGACAACGGTCCATTTGTCCGGCAGCAGTTTAACGTGGCGTTTGCCAGTATTGATCATAGGTTCGATGGTGAAGATCATGCCAGCATGCAGTTCGACCCCGGTATTGGGGGTGCCATAATGTACAATCTGCGGCTCTTCGTGGAATTTACTGCCAATGCCATGGCCGCAATACTCGCGCACCACGGATAGCCCAAGCCCCTCGGCGTACGTCTGGATTACATGGCCGATATCGCCCAGTCTGTTACCGGGTTTGACCATTGCTATACCTAGTTTGAGGCACTCGTAGCTAGCCTCGCAGACACGGCGCGCCAGGATGGATGGCTCACCTATATAAAACATCTTGCTGGTATCACCGTGGTAGCCGTCTTTGATAACGGTAATGTCGATGTTCACGATATCACCATTTTTCAATACCTTATCGCCAGGAATGCCGTGGCACACCTGATGATTGACGGAGGTGCAGATGGATTTGGGAAAACCATGGTAGTTAAGCGGTGCCGGGATTGCCTGCTGGACGTCAACAATATAGTCGTGGCAGATCTGGTTAAGTTCGTCGGTTGTGATGCCTGGTTTGACGTGTGGTTCGATCATTGTCAGCACTTCTGCGGCCAAACGACCGGCAACGCGCATTTTTTCGATTTCTTCAGGGGTTTTTATCATGCTGGTCATAGGCAGGGTGTGTTCTTGAGTGGTGGTTATGGGCGTGTTCGACGCGATAGCCGGGCCAGTTGCCCGGAGTGTTGATAAGATATTAACGTGTTTGCATCCCATTGTCAGCCATCGCTTTTTTCCAAAAACAGGGGGTGGACCCCAGGTTATGGAGATTGAGTCGGTCACCGGTTTATGGTATAAAGCGCGCCAACCAGCGGTAATTGCTGGTGTTTCAGGCGCCGACAATGGTCGGTAATTCGCACACACATCGGCACAGTTGCCTGGGTGCCCCCGGATCTTCCGGCGGGTTGGCAGCTGGGATGTGTGGAGGACCAACCCATACAAACTGGAGTTTTTAATGTCTACTGTAACAATGCGTCAAATGTTGGAAGCGGGTGTTCACTTTGGTCACCAGACACGCTACTGGAACCCCAAAATGGGCCAGTATATCTTCGGTGATCGTAACCGTATCCACATCATCAACCTTGAAAAAACCTTGCCGATGTTCAATGACGCCATGAATTTCCTTGGCAGCGTTGCCGCCAAGCGTGGCAAAGTTCTGTTTGTTGGCACCAAGCGTTCTGCTCAGGACATCATTCGTGAAGAGGCCCTCCGTTGTGGCATGCCATATATCAACCATCGTTGGTTGGGCGGCATGCTGACTAACTTTAAAACCATTAAACAGTCAATCAAACGTTTGAAAGAGCTTGAGGCGATGGAGCTGGATGGTAGTTTTAACCGCTTCAATAAAAAAGAGCAGCTTACCCTGAGTCGCGAGATGATCAAGCTGGAGCGTAGTATTGGTGGTATCAAAAACATGGAAACACTGCCGGATGCAATCTTTTTGATTGACGTTGGCCACGAGAAGATTGCTATCCAAGAGTCCAAGACATTGGGTATCCCGGTTGTTGGCGTGGTCGATACTAATAATGACCCGCGTGTTGTTGACTATATCATTCCTGGTAATGATGACTCAGCACGTGCCATCTCTTTGTATGCTTGTGGTGTTGCCGATGCTGTCATTAATGCTCGTGGTGCTGATCTTGCCATTAATACGCCAGATGATTTTGTTGAAATGGATGATGAAAGCAAGGTTAAAACCAGTGTTAAAAAGCCTAAGAAAATCACTGAAGCAGCTGCTGGTGATGCGTCGGCTTAAACTGGTTTTTATATGCTGAGTACATAGGCTGCCCCCTGTTATGAAACAGTCGGGGGCAGTCTCTCTAGCTTTTTTGATGGTTTTATAAACGAATTTTAAGTGAGGTTGAGGCGATGGAAATTACAGCAGCCCTAGTGAAAGAACTGCGTGAGCGTACTGGCTCTGGCATGATGGAATGTAAAAGAGCGTTGGTTGAAACCAATGGTGATATTGAAGTGGCCATTGAACTAATGCGTAAGGCCGGTCTGGCTCGGGCAGATAAAAAATCTGATCGTATCGCCGCTGAAGGTGCCATTATTGCTGCACGCAGTGCTGATGGTAAACAGGCCGTTCTGGTTGAAGTGAATTCTGAAACCGACTTTGTGGCTAAAGGTGATGCCTTCAAGGTGTTTTCTGATGAAGTTGTGCAGTGCGCGCTGGACAGCGGCGTGAGCACGGGTGAGGCGCTGTTGAGCACCCCAGTCACCAAGGGTTCTGACCTGACGGTGGCCGACCGTACCAAGGAGCTGATTGCCAAAGTGGGTGAGAAGATCTCCGTACGTCGTATGTGCCGCGTTGAGTCTACAGGCGTTGTGGGTGCTTACCTGCACGGTACGCGTATCGGCGTTCTGGTGGGACTGGAAGGGGGTGACGAAGAGTTGGCACGTGATATCGCCATGCACATTGCTGCCAGCAGGCCAATCTGTATCAGTTCCGAGCAGGTCCCTGCCGAAGAGATTGCAAAAGAACGAGAAATCTTCATTGCTCAGGCAGCTGAAAGTGGCAAACCCGCTGACATCATCGAAAAAATGGTGGATGGGCGTATCGCCAAGTTCCTGAAGGAAATCACTCTTTTGGGACAGCCGTTTGTGAAAAATCCGGATCAGACGATAGAAAAGCTGCTGGCGTCCAAAGGGGCCAAAGTGGTCCGTTTTGAACGTATCGAAGCTGGTGAAGGCATTGAAAAGAAAGCGGAAGACTTCGTTGCTGAAGTAATGGCCCAAGCGAAAGGAGCCTAACCTGTGAATAGTAGCGGCGCTAAATCTGGATATAAGCGGGTATTGCTTAAACTGAGTGGCGAAGCACTGATGGGTGAGGGTCAATTTGGTATTGACCCTTACACCATTGACCGTATTGCGGGTGAGGTGAAAGAGCTGATTGATGCGGGCATCGAAATTGGCATGGTGATTGGTGGCGGCAATCTGTTTCGTGGTGCTGGTTTGGCAGAAGCAGGCATGGAGCGTGTCACCGGTGACCATATGGGCATGCTGGCGACGGTGATGAATGCACTGGCCATGCAGGATGCCCTTGAGCATCACGGGATGTTTGCCCGTGTTATGTCAGCGATTAAAATCAATCAGATCTGTGAGGATTACATCCGTCGTCGTGCTGTACGCCATCTTGAAAAAGGGCGTGTTGTGATCTTTGCTGCGGGTACTGGTAACCCGTTTTTTACGACGGATTCCGCCGCCAGCCTGCGTGCGATAGAAATTAATGCTGATCTGCTGATTAAGGCAACCAAGGTTGACGGTGTCTATACCGCCGATCCCAAAAAAGACCCTAATGCTACTCGTTACGATAGTTTGACTTATGATTCTGTGCTGGACCAGCGATTGATGGTCATGGATGCAACGGCGATTGTATTGTGCCGTGATCACGATATGCCGCTGTGTGTCCTCGATATCAATAAACCTGGTGCGCTCATGAGCGCTATTATGGGTGGCAAAGAGGGAACATTTGTTAGCAAGGGAGTTGAACCATGATTGAAGATCTCAAAAAAGATGCAGTTGCACGTATGTGCAAGAGCATTGAAACCTTGAAGGATGAGATGTCCAAAATCAGAACTGGACGTGCCCATGTGAGCTTGTTGGATCAGATAAAAATTAATTATTACGGCAACGAAGTGCCGCTGGCTCAGGCAGCCACTGTCTCTGTGTCGGATGCCAGAACGTTGTCAGTGCAGCCGTGGGAAAAAGCGATGATCCCTGTGGTTGAAAAAGCGATTTTGAGTTCAGGGCTGGGTTTGAATCCGATGACCTCAGGTCCGGTGATTCGTGTGCCTCTACCCTCGTTGACTGAAGAGCGCCGCAAAGACATGATCAAGATTGTTCGCGCTGAAGCGGAAGGCGCAAAAGTAGCGATTCGTAACATCCGCCGTGATGTGAATGGCGACTTTAAGACGCTCTTGAAAGATAAAGATATTACTGAAGATGATTGTCGCGGTGCCGAGGATGCAATTCAGAAATCTACTGATAAATATATTGCTGAAGTGGATCAGGTGCTGGCGGCAAAAGAGAAGGATCTGTTGGAAATCTAAGCCGCAGTTGAGAGGGAGCGCATGCGCTCCCTTTTTAAATTCAGGCGTGGCCCAAGTGGTAATTCACAAAAAATAACAATGATGGCCGAAGATAAGCAGAAAGACGAATATCATGGAACAGTCCCCCGCCATGTCGCCATCATTATGGATGGCAATGGCCGTTGGGCAAAGAAGCGTCTGATGCCTCGTATTGCGGGGCATCGTGCTGGAGTTGATTCGGTACGTGCTGTTGTTCAGCGCTGTGGCGAAGTGGGCGTCAGTGCACTGACGCTGTTCGCTTTCAGCAGTGAAAACTGGCGTCGTCCCGAAAGCGAAGTAGGCTTGTTGATGGAGCTATTTCTGGTGGCGCTGCAACGTGAGAGCAAAAAGCTGGATCAGAACAATGTTCGCTTGCGTGTGATCGGTGATCGCAGCCGCTTCTCTGAGAAATTGCAGCAGGAAATTGTTAATGCTGAGTGTCTGACGGCGGACAATAGCGGGCTGGTGCTCTCTGTGGCGGCTAACTATGGTGGCCGCTGGGATATTGCACAGGCTGCTCGTCAGGTTGCCGAGCAGGTCAAGGCGGGCTCGATTGAACCTGCCGCAGTTGATGAAACGCTGTTGGGACAGTACATGACGTTGGCAGCGCTACCTGAGCCAGATCTTTTTATTCGCACCGGCGGTGAGCAACGTATCAGCAATTTTTTACTCTGGCAGTTGGCCTATTCTGAACTCTTTTTTACTGACACCCTCTGGCCCGATTTCAAGCAAGATGCGTTTGACCTGGCACTGCAGTCATTTACCAGCAGGCAGCGCCGTTTTGGTCGCACTGGCGATCAGGTCGAGGAGAACAAACGTGCTTAAACAGCGCCTTCTTACCGCAGCCATTCTTATTCCCCTGGTGGTATGGGGTATCCTTTCTCTCTCCACGCCGATCATCAGTTGGATTTTGGCGTTATTCGTATTAGTGGGTGGTTGGGAGTGGGCGCGCCTGATTGGTTTCACTGCCCCAGTAACGCGGCTAGCTTATGCGCTGCTCGTTGCTACGGTTCTCTGGTTAACACAGCTGTTTGTGAGTAATTTTGAGTCGGCTGTTTTGATTGTATTGTTGCTCTCAGGGTTCTGGTGGTTGGTAGGGAGTAGCATGGTTTTCCGTTACCGTGGTGAAGTAGGTCTAAGTGGTCGTGCCCGCTTTTTTGGCGGCTTCATCGGTCTCTTAGTGCTGGTGCCCACCTGGTTGGCGCTGGTGCATCTGCATGGCTATTCGCAACATGGGCCAGCGCTGGTGCTGTTCTTGATGGTGCTTATCTGGGGTGCTGATAGTGGTGCCTATTTTGTCGGTCGCAAATGGGGTAAACGTAAATTGGCACCCCATGTTAGTCCTGGTAAGTCGATCGAGGGTGTGGCCGGAGGGATGGCAACCTCGGTATTGATTGCCTTGATGGGTATGGTGCTGTTTGAGATGCCGTTGGCCAGTGCCCTGTGGTTCATCCCGCTCTGTTTTGTGGTGGCGCTTTTTTCGGTGATGGGTGATCTTTTTGAAAGCCTGTTTAAACGCCGTGCCGGTGTTAAAGATAGTGGCCAGTTATTGCCCGGCCATGGTGGTGTGCTTGACCGCATTGATAGTCTGACCACCGCGGCACCGATCTTTACACTGGGGTTGATTCTGTTGGGTGGAGCGGAATGATTGGCGTCACTGTATTGGGGTCAACCGGTTCAATAGGTGTTAGCACTCTGGACGTGATTGCGCGCCATCCAGACGTATATAAGGTAGTGGCACTGACCGCAAACCGTGATGTTGCCAGGATGTTTGAGCAGTGCCAGATGTTTAATCCACGTTACGCGGTGATGGTGGACGAACAGGCCGCTGAACTATTGGTAGCACAGCTAAAAAACAGTGACAGTGAGACACAGGTGCTTGCTGGCATGGCAGGTTTGATTACAGTGGCAACGTTGCCTGAGGCGGAGTGTGTGATGGCCGCTATTGTTGGTGCCGCAGGGTTGTTACCGACGTTGGCGGCGGCGGAGGCGGGTAAACGTATCTTGTTGGCCAACAAAGAGGCGCTCGTTCTGTCTGGCAATATCTTTATGGACACTGTGCAAAAACATGGTGCGCTGTTGTTGCCGGTGGATAGTGAGCACAACGCAATTTTTCAGTGTTTGCCACACGATTATGCCGGTGACATAACACAAGCGGGAATTTGTCAGATTCTTTTAACCGCCTCTGGTGGCCCGTTTCGAACCCGTGCCCTTGAAGAGCTTGTTGATGTTACCCCTGCTGAGGCGTGCGCCCACCCTAACTGGGAGATGGGTCGCAAAATTTCAGTCGACTCTGCCACGATGATGAATAAGGGGCTGGAGGTGATTGAGGCGCGCTGGCTCTTTAATCTTGAACCGCAGCAGATCCAGGTGGTCATACACCCCCAGAGCGTTGTCCATTCAATGGTTGAATATGTGGATGGTTCGGTGTTAGCTCAGTTAGGCAGCCCCGATATGCGTACCCCTATCGCCAGTGCGTTGGCGTGGCCAAAACGAATTGATGCCGGTGTGCAGCGGCTGAATCTCTTTAAAGTGGCACATCTTGATTTTTCAGAGCCAGACTTTAACCGTTTTCCATGTCTACGCCTGGCTTATGAGGCGTTGGCAGAGGGGGGGACAGCAACTGCGACGCTTAACGCGGCCAATGAGGTGGCAGTAGAGGCCTTTCTTAATGGAGAGTTGCGCTTTACGGCTATTGCTGACGTGGTAAGGAAGACATTAAACAATATCAGTTCGGTTAAAGCAGAGTGCATTGATACTGTGTTGGATGCTGACCGTGAAGCCCGCCTGTATGCCAGGCATTTGATTCACCAAGCTGGTTAGGTGGCATGATAACTGTACTATCATCAATTTTTTTCTTCATCCTGGCGCTGGCCATTCTGATCACAGTGCATGAGTTTGGTCACTATTGGGTGGCGCGTAAACTCGGCGTTAAGGTGTTGCGTTTTTCTATCGGTTTTGGCAAACCACTGTGGCGTAAAGTAGGTGGCCCTGATAATACAGAGTATGTTGTTGCAGCCATTCCGTTGGGTGGTTATGTGCGTATGTTGGATGAGCGGGAAGGGGATGTTGCGCCTGAAGAGCAACATCGTGCATTTAACCGCCAGTCGTTGGCCAGGCGGTTTGCCATTGTTGTTGCTGGTCCGGTGTTTAATTTTATTCTTGCCATTGCCGCGTACTGGCTCATCTTTGTGATGGGTACTGTTGGTATGAAGCCGATTGTTGGGGCGGTAACGGCTGATTCTATTGCCGCTCAGGCAGGATTGTCACAGGGGGATGAGATCGTCTCTGTGGCAGGTAAACGTACATTTACCTGGGAAAATGTTGTGGTGGGTATGCTTGAATCAGCCCTGGACTCAGGCGAGATTGTGCTTAAGGTGAAGCCATCTGCGGATAGCGCTGAAGTTGAACACCGTTTTCAGTTTGCCACGATCCCTGATGATCTTAATCGCGGTGGTTTCCTTGATCAGATTGGTATGCGCCCATATCGTCCGGCCATGCCTCCTCTCATTGGTGAACTCTCTCCTGAAGGCGCTGCGTCCGACGCGGGTATGCAGGTGGGGGATCTGGTTGTCTCTGCTGATGGGGTGGCAGTAACCGATTGGGAAGAGTGGGTTAATTATGTGCGTGCCCGTCCAGACAAGGCAATTGCAGTGGTGGTGATGCGTGATGGTGCGCAGGTTGCACTTTCACTGACGCCAGCCGCACTCACCAACAGAGAGGGGAAGATTGGTAAAATTGGCGCGGGAGTTGTTTTGCAGCAGATGCCTGCGGAGTTGGTGGCCCATATACAATACGGTCCGCTGGACTCGCTGGTTAATGCTACAGCCAAGACATGGGACATGTCAGTATTAACGTTAAACATGTTGGGTAAGATGGTTGTGGGTGATGTGGCACTCTCTAATCTCAGTGGTCCAATCAGCATTGCCCGTTATGCGGGTTATTCGGCCAGTATTGGGTTTATTTCGTTTCTAACATTTCTGGCAATTATCAGCATCAGCCTTGGCGTGTTAAATCTTTTGCCTATCCCAATGCTGGATGGTGGCCACTTGATGTACTATTTGATTGAGATGGTGAAGGGGTCGGCAGTGTCAGAAAGGACGCAAATATTTGGACAGAAGATTGGTATCGCGATGCTATTAGGTTTGATGGTAGTTGCGTTTTATAATGACATTCTACGTCTTTTAGTTAAATAACAGGGTCGTGAAAGATGAATAAACGACCTGGTTTTTACTGGACTCCCCTTCTTGCGGCGCTGCTTGCCAATCAGGCATGGGCTGTAGAGCCGTTTACTATTAAAAGCATTGAGGTGGAAGGTGTTCAACGTATTAGTGAAGGAACCCTTTTCAACTATTTGCCACTTCAGACGGGCGGCCAGTTTAATGACTTTAAGTCTCAGCAGGCGTTAGCGGCACTCTATAAGACGGGGTTTTTTAACAACATTGAAATCTATCATGATGATGGCAAGCTCATCATTAAGGTGGAAGAGCGTCCCTCAATTGCAAAAATTCTGATTGAAGGGAATAGCGAACTATCAACAGAAGATTTAAAAACCGGGTTGAAGAGCGCCGGGCTTGCCGAAGGGAAAATCTTTGACCGTTCGCTGCTTGATAGAATTAAATTGGATCTGCAACGACAATATTTTGTGCGTGGTTACTACGCGGTTGAAATCGAAACAGAGGTGACACCTCTGCAGGACAACCGGGCTGATTTAAAAATCAAGATTCGCGAAGGTGAGATTGCTACCATTAAACAGATTAATCTTGTGGGGAATCGTCGTTTTGGCGAGGATGAACTGCTGGATCAGTTTGAGTTAGGCGTCCCACCTTTTTATGCCTTTTTTAGCAACAGTGATCAGTATTCAAAACAGAAGCTGGCGGCGGATATGGAGACTTTACGCTCCTGGTATCTTGATCGTGGTTATATTAATTTTAATATTGAGTCATCCCAGGTGTCGATTACGCCAGATAAAAACTCGGTTTTTATTACCATCAACCTTCGTGAAGGTGAGCCGTTTACGTTGCGTGAAATAGGATTATCCGGCGAACTTATTGTGCCTGAGAAAGAGCTGCGCGACATGATCACGGTTGTGCCAGGAGATACCTTCTCGCGGCGTACGGTAACGGATATTACGACTGCAATTACCGAGCGGTTAGGTGAAGAGGGTTATGCCTTTGCCAATGTGAATGCGGTGCCTGAAATTGATGAGGCGACCAAGCAGATTGCGCTGACTTTTTTTGTTGACCCAGGCAAACGAGTCTATGTGCGCCATATCAATATCAGTGGTAATCAAAAGACCGAAGATGAGGTGATTCGTCGTGAGTTCCGGCAGATGGAAGGGGCCTGGCTCTCTACCAGTAAACTGAATCGTTCGCGGGTACGTGTACAACGGTTGAGTTATGTCGATCAGGTGACCCTTGATACACCCTCAGTTCCCGGTAGTGATGATCAGGTGGATGTTAATTTATCTATGAATGAGCGCCCCTCCGGGTCGTTGATGGTGGGTATTGGTTATTCGGGTGGCGATGGCATGTTGCTGAATGGCAGTGTGAGTCAGGAGAACTTTCTCGGTACCGGTAAACGGGTGAGCACAGAGGTTAACTCCAGCAAGGTTAATACTGTGTATAAACTCTCTCATACTGATCCCTACTTTACCTTGGATGGTGTGAGCCAGAGTATTGGGCTTACGTACCGGCAGACCGACGCGGCAAAGGCCAACCTGGCGAGTTATGTTGCCGATGTCTGGGGTGGTTCGTTGAGCTATGGGATTCCGCTGACAGAGTACAATACTGCCCGGGTCGGATTGGAGTTTGAGTCCACCGAGATTAAGGTGAATGATACGACGCCCACGGCATATAAAGATTACTTACTTGCCAACAGTGATAAGTTCAATGTGCTTAAGCTATCACTTGGCTGGAGTCATGACACTCGTAATAGAACGGTGTTTGCCAGTGAAGGGGTGATGCAGTCGCTGTTTGCTGAGGTTACCACCCCGAATAGTGACCTGAACTTTTATAAGTTATCATCCAGTACCCGCTGGCTCTATCCGCTGAGTAAGAAACTGACGGCCTCTTTAGATGGGGAAGTGGGGTTCAGTGATAGTTTTAAAAGCACAACGGATGTACCGTTTTTTGAAAAGTATTCGGCAGGTGGGGCACAGTCTGTACGGGGTTACCGCGCAAACTCTTTAGGCCCCAAAGACGGCACGGTCAGTTTGGGCGGTAATTTCCGTGTGACAGGTACGGCAGAGGTTATTTTTCCGCCACCGTTCTCACCGGATAGCAGTACCGTGCGGATGAGTCTGTTTTGGGATGTTGGAAACGTGTTTGCCGATATCGATAGCTTTGATCGGGCTCAGTTACGTCAGTCGGCGGGTGTCTCGCTGATCTGGTTGTCACCTGTGGGGCCGCTTGCATTTAGCTGGTCACAACCGTTGAACAACAAACCAGCTGACAGAATTGAAAAGTTCCAGTTTACACTGGGATCATTTTTTTAGTAGAGGAGGGTATGCGTTTGAAAAAATGGGTCATAAGTATGATGGTAGCGGCTGGGTTGGTACTCCCGGCGCTGGTGGCGGCTAAAGATGAGCTAAAGATCGGCTTTGTGGATGGCACCCGTCTGTCCCAGGAGGCACCTCAGGCTAAACTTGCCTCTGATCGCCTTGCTAAAGAGTTTGAGCCGCGTAAGAATGACATTGTAAAAGCGCAGGACCAGATGCGTGAGCGTGAGGAGCGCTTTGTCAAAGATAGCGCCTTTATGAGCGCAGCAGACAAACAGAAAAAAGAGCGTGAGCTGGCCGGTGCCCAACGTGATTTAAGGACGAAACAGAATGAGTTCCAGGAAGACCTGACCATTCGCCGTAATGACGAGTTGGCCAAGGTAATGGACTCCCTGCGTAGTGCGATTCAGGAGTATGGCAAAGCTGAGGGTTATGACCTGATTCTGTTTGAAGGGGTCTCATACGCCAGTGATCGGGTGAATTTGACCGATGCCATTCTGAAAAAACTGAAGGCAAAATAAAGCGGGCAGTATGGGAGTAACCCTGAAAAAACTGGCACGTGAAATCGGGTGTGAATTACATGGTGATTCAGACTGTATAGTCTCGGCCGTGGGTACGTTGCAAAATGCCGGTATGGGTCAGGTCTCATTTCTGGCCAATGCCAAATATCGCCACTATCTGAAAACAACACAGGCCAGCGCGGTGATTGTCTGGCCTCAGGATCTGCCGTTATCCAGAACAAATGCCCTGGTGAGCAATAACCCTTACCTGGCATTTGCTAAGGCTGCACGATTGTTAAACCCTGAACCGCAGGTGGTGGCGGGAGTACACGCGACTGCGGTAGTTGAAGGGGACGCAGTGGTTGATCCGACGGCCAGTATTGGTGCCCACTGTTACATTGGTGCAGGCAGTTTTATTGGTTCTGGTGTAGTGATTGGGCCAGGCTGTGTTGTTGAACATGGTGTTAGTATGGGCGCTAATAGTCGGTTGGTTGCCAGGGTTACTCTTTGCCACGATGTGTGTATTGGCGCTAATGTGCTGATTCATCCTGGTGTTGTGGTGGGTGGTGACGGTTTTGGCATTGCTAATGACGGGGGCCATTGGATTAAAGTGCCACAGCTGGGTAGTGTGGTGATTGGTGATGATGTTGAGATTGGTGCCAACACTACTATTGATCGTGGGGCACTGGAAGATACGGTGATCGAAGAGGGTGTGAAGCTGGATAACCAGATTCAGGTGGCGCATAACGTACGTATCGGCGCGCATACTGCGATTGCAGGGTGCGCGGCGATTGCAGGCAGCACTACAATTGGTAAACGTTGCCAGATTGGCGGGGCGGTTGGCATAGTGGGACACCTCTTTATTGCAGATGACGTTCATATCACCGCGATGTCTCTGGTGACGGGTAACATTACCCATGCCGGTGTCTTTTCATCAGGGATTGCTGCTCAGCCACGTAGCGAGTGGGTTAGAAATGCGGCGAGAGTCAGACAGCTGAATGAGATTGCTCAGCGTCTTCGGGGGCTAGAGAAGCGGTTGGATGAAGAATAGGTTACTTTGGGAACGGTGTTATGGATGAAGTCACAAATACATTAAGCACGATGGATATTTATGAGGTGCTTGAGCATCTGCCGCACCGTTATCCGTTTCTGCTGGTTGACCGGGTGATCGACTATAAGGTGGGCGAATACCTGACCGCGATCAAAAACGTCAGTTATAACGAACCCTATTTTCAAGGCCACTTTCCTCACCGTCCTGTGATGCCAGGGGTGTTGATTCTTGAGGCATTGGCCCAGGCCACTGGAATATTAGCGTTTAAAACGACGGGGTCTAAGCCCACCGCCAAGTCGCTCTACTATTTTGTGGGGGTTGATGGTGCCCGCTTTAAACAGCCAGTGGAGCCGGGTGATCAACTGCTGCTTGAGGTTAAAGTGGTAAAAACCATGCGTGGAGTTTGGAAGTTTGATTGTGAGGCCAAGGTGGATGGCAAGGTTGTTACCAGTGCTGAGTTGATGTGTGCAGAGAGGGAAGTTTGACTGTGATTGATTCCATTATCGACCCCAGAGCAGTCATCGACCCCACTGCACGGATTGCTGCCGGGGTGACTATCTCCCCATACGCTATTATCGGTGCTGATGTTGAGATTGGTGAGGGTAGCTGGGTAGGCCCGCATGTTGTGATCAACGGCCCTTGCCGCATTGGTAAAGAGAACAACATCTTCCAGTTCTCCTCCATCGGCGAAGCGCCACAAGACAAAAAGTATAAAGGTGAGCCGACGCTGCTGGAGATTGGTGACCGTAATGTTATCCGTGAATATTGCACGTTCAACCGTGGCACCGTGCAGGATAAGGGGACGACCAGGATTGGCAATGACAACTGGATTATGGCCTATGTGCACATTGCCCATGATTGTGTGGTGGGTGACAATACCATTTTTGCCAACAATACAACGCTGGCCGGTCATGTCACGATTGAGGATCATGTGACTTTGGGCGGTGCCAGCTTGATCCACCAGTTTTGTGTGGTGGGTGCCCATAGTTTTGTTGGCATGGGGAGCGCCATCGCCAAGGATGTGCCGCCTTTTTTGATGGTCTCTGGCCAGCCCGCCAAACCGCATGGTTTGAATGTGGAGGGGTTGCGTCGCCGTGGTTTTAGTCCGGAGATGATTAAGCTGCTGCGTCAGGCATATAAGATAGTCTATCGTTCTGGCCATACTGTGGCGCAGGCATTGGAAATGCTTAGGCCACTGATGTCCGAGTCGGAACAGGTGGTGCAATTTGCCGATTTTGTGCGTGATTCCGGGCGTGGTATTGTGCGTTAGTCAGGTGTTGCTGCTGTGATTAGGGGGGCAGGGTCGTTGGCCATGCCCCTTTGTTTTATGTGGGGTAAGGGTTGATATGAAAATCGGAATCATTGCTGGAGAGGCGTCAGGGGATCTGTTGGCAGCGGCTCTGATTGATGCGATTAAAGCGCGTTATCCTGATGCTGAGTTTGAAGGGATTGCAGGGCCAGCCATGGTGAAGGCTGGTTGTCAGGCCCTTCACCCGGCTGAGAAGTTGGCTGTGATGGGATTTGAGGCGCTGGCTCACTACCGTGAACTTAAGGGCATTCAGAACGAGATGGTGGCCCACTTTTCTGCCAACCCCCCGGACGTTTTTATTGGTGTTGATGCCCCTGATTTTAACTTAACCATTGCGCGCAAGTTGAAGGCGCAAGGGATAAAAGCGGTTCATTATGTCAGTCCTTCAGTGTGGGCCTGGCGTCAATACCGGGTGAAAAAGATTGCCCGTTCGGTGGATATGATCCTGACACTTTTCCCGTTTGAGGCGGAGTTTTATAGGCAACACCAGGTGCCGGTGACATTTGTCGGCCATCCGCTGGCTGATATGATTCCACTCAAGGTGGATTATGTGGCGACACGCCGTGAGTTGGGCATTGATGGGGATGCGATTGTGGTGGCGTTGTTGCCAGGCAGCCGTCTTTCAGAGGTCAACCGGCTGACAGAGCTGCTTCTGCACTCAGCGGTACTGATTGAGCAGGCCTATCCGTCCGTGCGTTTTGTGGTGCCGCTGGCATCACCAAAAGTGCGAAGCCGTTTTGAAGAGATCTATGTCGAACAGGGAAGCAAACCTGCATTGATGCTGGTGGACGGTTGTGGCCGTGAGGTCATGGCTGCCGCAGATGTTGTTGTGCTGGCCTCTGGCACGGCCACACTGGAAGCGCTGTTGGTAAAACGCCCCATGGTGGTGACTTATAAATTGTCGGCACTGGGGTATCTGCTGGTCAGGTTGTTACTTAGGTCCCCCTATGTATCTTTACCCAATGTATTGGCTGGGCGCGAGGTGGTGAAGGAGCTGTTACAGTCGGCGGCCACCCCGGAAAATATCGCCAGTGAGACGGTTAAACTATTGCAGGACAGGGCAGGAGCTTTGGCAATCAGCCAGCTGTTTGGCGAGATTCATCAAACGTTACGTTGTGATGCCAGTAACAGCGCCGCCACTGCAATACTAAAATTAATTGAAAAACAGAATTAGGGTGTGGTTTAAATGCAAAGTGTAAAAGTGATAATGGCGGGTCTGTTGGTATCGGCAATGGCGGGGTGTGATATTGATAAAGATGCGCCCAAGTATGATGAGTTGCGTTATGAGCAGCTGCAAAAGACACGGTGTGTGGATATGGCAACGATGTTATCAGCCTCCTTTGTGAACGCTGATCCAGAGGATTACGATAAATCACTTAAACGTTGTGAGGATATGAAAGCACTGAGTTTTGAAGAGTATAAACGACTCTCGGAGCATGCCCGTGCGACGGGTAGCTGGGACCTGTATCAGCTCTTTCCACAAGATGTAGTTGATGTAAAACAGTGATATATAGAGTTTTTTAGAGTTCATCTGTCTTGTGGGGTGGTGACTAAAAACACTTTTTAGAAATGGGTTGTACTGCCGATACCTAACCATAGAACATAAATGGTGCAGGGGTAGTAAAGCATGGTTGTATGGACAATAAGGCGGCAGTTGTTGGTTCTGTGTTGTCTGGCAGTTACCACCGCTCCTGTGTTCAGCAGTGCCTTGACTGACGACGAGAGTGGCATCTTACCTGCGGGTGTCACTGTGATACAGGCCGAAGGCCTGATCCGACTTGCGCGTACCCATGATGACCTTATTATCATCGACTCCCGCACCCCGGTAGATAGAAAGATTGGTTATATAGAGGGCTCGGTTGCCCTGCCTGATAATCAGACCACCTGTGAAACACTCTCTAAAACCAATAAAAACCTGGGCAGTCCTATGGTTTTCTATTGTAATGGCATCAAATGCACACGTAGTCATCGTGCCCTGCAGCTTGCCAGCTCCTGCGGTTACTCCCAGCTTTACTGGTTTAAAGGGGGTTACGAGGAGTGGCGTGAGAAGCGTCTTCCCGTGTTAGGTTCGCACTAACATGCCTCTGTTGATCGATAAGCGATAAAACATCTGTATGAAATATCCTGAGCTTTCTGTTAAGTCGCTGGTAGTGATTTTGCTCTCCCTGTTGAGTATGGGGCTGGTCATGGTGGCTTGGAACGTCTACAGCAAGTTTATGCTGGAGAATCAAGAGCGCGCAGTGAGGGAGCAGGTTACTCGCGAATCGACGCTGATATTGAAAAATGTTGAGAGCATCGCTGAGTATGTGGGTATGTATACCCAGCACCAACCGACGTTCCGCGGGGCATTTCATAATAGAGATGTTCCCGCGTTGACGGCTGCGCTTGATGAGCAGTTTCATCAGTATCAGGTGAGCATAGGGAGCCTGAAGCTGGTGCAGTCGTATGTTTATGACGCCAAATTTCAGTTGTTGGCCTCATCGAGTCAGCGATTGCTCGGTCGTGATGTTGACACTACGATTTGCCATAACAGCGTTGATATTGCCAGTAGGCGTGAGGCGGCCGATCAGCTCAAAATCCTATCGGGTCTCTGCCAGCTGGAGAGCGGTAGGTATAGCACAATGATTTTACCTGTAGGGGGATTACGCCATGAAGGGTATCTGCAGTTGGTTTATGATCCTTATTATGCGCTGTTGTCACTGGAGAAAAACCTGGCAAAACCACTTTCTATTATCTCGGTGACTGATGAGGTGATCTACCGCTCCCCCTTTTGGCGAGTGACCGATAATAACCACGAAGTTGTTGTTGCCGGGGTGTGGCTGAGAGATATCAATGGGGTGCCTGTGGCTGAGGTCCAGATTCAACAGGATCTACGGGATCTGATGGGGCGGTCTGTTGATGCCCGTAATCGCCTGTTGCTTTTTGCGGGTGGTTTTACGCTGTTGGTGCTGGTTCTGGCACTGTGGGCTTTACAGATCAGCATGATTAAACCGATTCGTGAACTCATTAACCAGTTAAATCTGGTACGTCAAGGTCGCCACCATTTAAGTTCCCCGCTATCGCTCACGGGTAACGCGGAGGTAAGGGAGCTGGTTCAGGTATTTAACAATATGTCTGCTGATCTTGCCCGTCTGTATGATGAATATGAAGAGGCAGCGTTCATTGATCAGCTAACGTCACTGCCTAACCGTACTCTGTTTCTGGACCGTTTGCGGCAGATGATTTTGGCGAGTGAGCGCAAGGGCGAGCGTTTTGGCATCATGTTATTGGATCTGGATGGTTTTAAAGAGATTAACGATGCGTTGGGGCATCAGGTCGGGGATAAACTGTTACAGAAAATTGCACAGCGGTTAAAACGAACAATTCGCGCCTCATCTACGATTGCACGGGTGGTGAGTGAGCCAATAGGTGAAGAGTTTACCTCAGAGGCGGTTAGATTTAGTGAGCTGACGCTGGCACGTTTGGGGGGGGATGAGTTTGCCATTTTACTGCCCAGCTTAAAAGATGTTGATGGTGCCATCTCCGTGGCCAAACGCATTGCCAGTGCACTGGAACCCCATGCAGAGATAGATGGAAACAGCATTGTGGTGGCAGGTACGTTAGGCATCGCCATGTTTCCTGAACATGGCGAAGATGCTGAAGAGCTGCTCAGGCGTGCTGACATTGCACTGTACGTGGCAAAACATATCCAGAGCGATTTTTCTGTTTATGACGTTGCCTATGATACCCATAGCGTTAAACAGTTGGCGCTTAAAGCTGAATTGCGTTCTGCCATTGAAGAGGATCAGATGGTCCTTTTCTACCAGCCTAAACTTGACTTCAAGAGTGGCTATGTAAGCAGTGTTGAGGCGCTGGTACGCTGGAAACATCCAACACGCGGCATGATCCCCCCTGATCAGTTTATTCCCCTCTCAGAGCAGCGGGGTTTGATTGGGCCGTTGACTGAGTGGGTGATACAGAAAGCACTCTGGCAGTGCAACCAGTGGCAGAGTCAGGGCATCCATCTACAGATTGCTGTTAACCTCTCATCACGGGTGTTATTTGATCTCTCCTTGCCCAATAAAATTGAACGGTTGCTGATTGAGGCAAAACTACCGGCATCAGTCCTCAGTTTTGAAATTACTGAAGAAGCAACAATGATCGATCCGAGCCGTGCCATGGATATCATGAATCGTCTGAATGAGATGGGATTGGTACTTTCTATTGATGACTTTGGCACCGGCTACTCATCACTTGGATATCTTAAAAAACTGCCAGTGGCTGAGATTAAGATCGACCGCAGTTTTGTAATGGATATGGAGACTTCTGAAAGCGACGCCAAAATAGTCCACGCCACGATCGACCTTGCCCACAATCTGGGTTTAAAGGTAGTGGCTGAAGGGATTGAAACCGAATACGCGCTTAACCTGTTGCGCTCTTTAAATTGCGATTACGCCCAGGGATACTATCTGAGTCATCCCATCCCGGCGGCTGAGCTGGTAACATGGCTCGCCGAATCGGCGTGGGGTTGTAAACCAGAGTAAAAGGGTAATTTATGTCGCAAACAAAATCGTCAGCACTGCTGATTGCAGGGGTTGATGAAGTAGGGCGTGGCCCACTTGCCGGGCCTGTGGTCACCGCCGCTGTCATCCTTGATCCCAACAACCCCATTGTTGGTTTAATGGATTCCAAAGTACTGACCGAAGCCAAACGCGAAGCACTCTTCCCTGAAATTCAGCAGAAGGCACTGGCCTGGTCCATTGGCCGTTGTGAGGTGGAGGAGATAGATGAGCACAACATCCTCCAGGCCACCATGATTGCCATGCAACGTGCCGTTGCTGGTCTGAAGATCACACCGCATAAAGTACTGGTGGATGGTAATCGTGCCCCTGATTTTGGCATCCCCGCTGCGGCGATCGTCAAAGGCGACCAGAGCGAAGTCGCCATCAGCGCCGCCTCCATCATCGCCAAGGTCACCCGTGATCGTGAGATGGTGGCGATGGACCTTATTTATCCAGGTTATGGCCTAGCCAAACATAAAGGTTATCCCACCAAAGATCACATTGCCGCGTTAGAGAAGTTAGGCGTTACCAAAATTCACCGGCGCAGTTTTGGGCCGGTGAAGCGGTTGCTGGCAGCAACTCAGTAGCTATTAATGCTCTGACTTTGGATTGATGGTGCTACGGGTAGGTAGCAAAGGGATCTGGTGTAGTAGTTGCGACTTGATCGGACAGTTACCGGTTTTATTAGACCACTACACATCCGTGCGATTTTTGAGATTAGGTCTGCGGCGGGGCTTCTCCAACAGCGCTGCGCCCCCCCGTCCTCGACAGCCGCCTTGTAGCGATAGAAGGTGTCTCGCGACATCCCCATCACTTTGCAGGCTTGTGAGACATTGCCGAGTTCTTCTGCCAGGTTCAGCAGTCCGACTTTGTGTTTGATGATTCTCTCGTTACTATTCAACATGAGGGTTACCTCTCTATGGTTTTAATGGTGAGTGAGCATTTCCATCAAAACCGGTAACCCTCACTTTTTCAAGTCAGGTGTCAGATCAAGTCTGAACTAATACACCTTAGGCATTACAGCTCCGAGAGATCTAAATAGCCACTGTCTAAATTAAAAGCAGATTTAGAGAAATTGGCTTTCTCGGCTTTATTTCGTAAATCTTTCATGCAAAGCCTCAAGTAAACCAAGTCGTTGCTCAATAGTGTGGATTCATCTGTGTCAGGTTCGTTTTCAATAGTGTGCGATATTTCTGCTTCTCTTTCAGATAGCGTCCTCCATAACATGTTGAAATATTTCTCATCTATAGTTTGATTAAACTCTCGCATAATTAAGCCTTCTTCTTGTATGTTTTTTTGCAATGAATTATCACTTTCTCTAAAAGAGAAATAAACTCATGAACACTCATGTTTCTGGACGGACAAAGACTATAGTGACCTTCTGGTTGGTCATCTTTTATAAGCTTTAAACCAATCGGCATTTGAGTGTTTTGTGAGATCTCCCATACCCAGCCTGCAACAGGAGCTAATTTCAATCCATTTTCATTATAAAGGCTAATGCCTTTTCCATTTGCTACTATTTGTGTTACTCCGTTTATCCCTATGGTGTCTATTTCGCCTGGACGAACCTTAGTTAAAAGAGGCGAAGAGCTATTTCCAATTCTGTACAAGGTTTCAGGCGATAGGTATATCTTTTCTTTAAAGTTCATTTTTTATCCTTAAATTGAGAGGTTTCCTTTTTTGTTTATACCTGACACTGATGTGAACTGTTAAATCAAATTAAATACTTTTCAATATTATTGCGGCGTTGGAGTAGCAGATGCCTGAAGAGAGAGAAGTATGGTCGGTCCATCGTCCATGGGGGTGCTCTCTTTCGGTTTCAAGCAGGATCGGCCAGATTGCCTGTTTCGTGTTTCCTTTCGTAAGGCATGGTGGTGATAAATATTACACTGTCTATACCATAAAGCGCGTAATCAATTTTTTGAGAACATCGCTATGGCGGCAGCACCGTAGTTGGCCGGCATGTGGCTTGGCGCTGGTGACCGCTGAGGTCGGGATGCCATTCAACCGGTTGTAATGGTTGACCTTATAATGTCGGGGTTGATAGGACAACTCCTTGTAAATCAGCCAGCTGGGTCTGAATTGTCAAGCGTTAATCGGTGCGATTAAACGTTTTTTGATGTCGCTAGTGGCGGCTTGTCGCGTTAGAATGTCCCCCATGTCTGCACCTACCTTTATTCATCTACGCCTCCACAGTGAGTACTCCCTTGTCAACGGGGTTGTCCGGATCAAACCGCTGATCAAGGCGGTCAAGGCGGCGGGGATGCCGGCCGTTGCGCTTACCGATCAGAGCAATATGTTTGCCCTGGTGAAGTTCTACAAGGCGGCGCTGGCTGAGGGGGTCAAGCCGATCATGGGTGCTGACCTGTGGATCTGTGATGACGAACATCACGGCCAGTTCAGCCGCCTGGTGCTGTTGTGCCAGAACCGTGTGGGGTATCTCAACCTGAGTCGCCTCATCACCCGGGGTTACATCGACGGTCAACACCGTGGTCTGGTAACACTCAAACGTGGCTGGCTGGCGGGCAGCACTGATGGCTTGATTGCACTCTCTGGTGGGCGTGAAAGTGATGTGGGGCAGTGTCTGATTGCTGGCAACCGCGACAACGCCCGCCAGCTGTTGGCGCGCTGGCAGCAGCTCTTCCCCGACCGTTACTATCTGGAGCTGCAACGCACTGGCCGTGAGGGTGAGGAGTTTTATAACCATGAGGCGGTGATGCTGGCCGCTGCTGCGGATATGCCGGTGGTGGCGACCAACGATGTGCACTTCCTCAAAGAAGATGAGTTTGATGCCCATGAGGTGCGGGTCTGTATTCAGGATGGCCGCACCCTTGTTGATCCCCGTCGTCCTAAACTCTACTCCAGCCAGCAGTATCTGCGTACGCCGGAGGAGATGGCGGAGCTTTTCTCTGATCTGCCCGAAGCGTTGCAGAATACGGTGGAGATCGCCCGCCGTTGCAATATGCAGCTGACACTCGGCAAACCGGTGCTGCCAGACTTCCCGATCCCGGCCGGCATGACCGAGGCGGAGTATTTCCGCAAACGTTCGGCGGATGGTCTGTTGCAGCGCCTGCCGGTGCTGTTTGACGCCACGGCGGCCGACTACGAGGAGAAGTGCAAACCCTATTGGGAACGGCTCAATATCGAGCTGGATGTCATCATCGACATGGGTTTTCCGGGTTACTTTCTGATCGTTTCTGATTTTATTCAGTGGGCCAAAGACAACGGTATTCCAGTGGGGCCGGGGCGTGGATCGGGTGCCGGTTCGCTGGTTGCTTATGCGCTGCTGGTCACCGACCTCGATCCACTCGCCTACGACCTGCTGTTTGAACGTTTCCTCAATCCAGAACGTGTCTCCATGCCCGATTTCGATATCGATTTCTGTATGGATAAACGCGACGAGGTGATCAAATACGTCGTCAATACCTACGGTCGTGACCAGGTGTCGCAGATCATCACCTACGGCTCGATGGCGGCCAAGGCGGTAGTGCGCGACGTCGGACGTGTTTATGGCAACCCCTATGGCTTTGTTGATCGCATCGCCAAGCTGATTCCGTTTGAGTTGGGCATCACCCTCGAGAAGGCGCTGGAACAGGAAGATCAGCTGCGTGAACTCTACGAACAGGATGATGATGTAAAGCGGCTGATCGACATGGCCCGTTCCCTCGAAGGGTTGTCGCGTAATGCCGGTAAACATGCCGGTGGGGTTGTTATCGCACCCACAGCGCTCACCGACTTCTGCCCGCTCTATTGCGAACCGGGTGGCGAAGGGGCGGTAACGCAGCTTGATAAGGATGATGCTGAAGCGATTGGGCTGGTGAAGTTCGACTTCCTGGGTCTGCGTACCCTGACCATCATCGACTGGGCGTTGAAGACAGTGAACGCCCTGCGCCAGACGGCAGGCGAGGTGCCGGTCGATATCAACCTGCTGCCACTCAACGACGCCCCCAGCTTCCGGCTGCTGAAAAACTGTGAAACCACAGCCGTCTTCCAGCTTGAATCACGCGGCATGAAGGATCTGATCAAGCGGCTACAGCCCGACTGCTTTGAAGACATCATCGCGCTGGTGGCGCTGTTCCGCCCAGGTCCGTTGGAGTCGGGCATGGTGGATGACTTCATCAACCGTAAACATGGTCGCGCCAAGGTTGAGTATCCGTTCCCGGAGACCGAGGCGATCCTTAAACCCACCTACGGCGTCATCGTCTACCAGGAGCAGGTCATGCAGATCTCTCAGGTGATTGGCGGTTACTCACTGGGCGGTGCCGACCTGCTGCGTCGCGCCATGGGTAAAAAGAAGGCCGAAGAGATGGCGCAACAGCGTCAGCTTTTTATGGAGGGGGCCGAGAAGGGCGGTTTTGATAGCGCCAAGGCTGGCGCACTGTTTGACTTGATGGAGAAGTTTGCCGGTTACGGCTTCAACAAATCACACTCCGCCGCCTATGCGTTGGTCTCTTACCAGACCATGTGGCTCAAGGCCCACTATCCGGCCGCCTTCATGGCGGCGGTGCTGTCGGCGGATATGGACAATACCGATAAGGTGGTGACACTGGTTGAAGAGTGTCGCACCATGAAACTCAAGGTATTACCGCCTGACATCAACAGCTGCATGCCCAACTTTACCGTGGCGGATGACAACACCGTGCTCTATGGTCTTGGTGCCATCAAGGGTGTCGGTGTGGCGGCGCTGGAGACGGTGGTGGAGGAGCGCCAGCGCAACGGCCAATTCAAAGATCTGTTCGACTTCTGCCGCCGCATCGACCTGCGCAAGGTCAATCGCCGTTTACTGGAAGCGATGATCCGTGCCGGTGCCCTTGATCAACTGGGGGCCAACCGCGCTACGCTGATGGCATCGCTCGAAAAGGCGATGCAGATGGCGGATCAACACAACAAAAATGAAAACGCCGGGTTTGCCGATATGTTTGGTTTTGCTGCGCCGGAGCAGGAGCAGAGCAGCGCAACGTTGGACTACTTGCAGGCAACAGACTGGACCGACAAGGTTCGCCTGCAGGGCGAAAAAGAGACACTGGGGCTATACCTCACCGGCCACCCCATCGAACGCTATGAGCCGGAGCTGAAACATTTTGTCAGCGCCCGGCTGAAAGATTTAAAACCCGATCGCAAACAGATGGTAGTAGTGGCTGGATTGGTGGTCGGCCTGCGGCTGGTCAATACCAAACGTGGTGACAAACTGGCCATCGTCACCCTTGATGACCGTACCGGTCGTGTCGACACCGCCATTTACCCAGAGGCGTACCAGAAATATCGCGACCTCATCATCAAAGATAAACTGCTGGTGGTGGAGGGTAGTGTCAGTGTTGATGACTTCTCCGGTGGTTTTAAAATGAGCTGCGAGCACCTCTTTGACATCGATCAAGCCCGTGAACGGTTTGCCAAACGGCTGGAGATAAAAATAGGCAGCGACCGCATCGACAACGGTTTTGTGGATGAGCTGAGTAGCGTACTTACCCCCTTTCGTGACGGGGCAATGCCGGTACTGCTGCACTACCGGGGTGATACCGCACAAGGCAAGATTAGCCTCGGCAATGAGTGGCGCGTCAGCCCCACGGATGAGCTGATCTACCGGCTGGAAGCGCTGGCGGGCAAGGAGCGGGTGCGGGTGGTGTATGGTTGATCGAATTCAGTTGTGGAATTGAATCCGCGAAACACACTAGATTGATGTAAATGACGTAATCATATAGATGCGAATACCTACACAAGTGGGATATAGTCCATAGCCTGTGCTGCATTCTTAATTTATTGCTAACAATATCTTTTAACTACACGCATGAAAACAATAATGGCTAATAAAGAACCGTATAAAGTAATAGATGTTTTTGCGGGTCCAGGTGGGCTTGGTGAGGGCTTTGCAGCTTTTGGCCATGGTGCAGAAAAACCATCATTCAAACTCGCTCTTTCCATTGAAAAAGATCCGTCCGCACATAGTACATTGACATTGCGTAGCTTCTACCGTCAGTTTGATCAAGAGAAAATACCTAAGGAATACTGGTCTTATGCCAAGGGCGAGATTGACAAAGCGGAGTTGTTTAAGCTCTATCCTCGACAAGCTAAGGCAGCGGCTGAAGAGGCGCAGTGCATTGAACTAGGTAAAACTTCGCACCAAGAGGTGAGAAAACTCATCAGTCAGAGGTTGAATGGCAGTGATAAATGGGTGTTGGTTGGCGGGCCACCTTGCCAAGCTTATTCACTTGTCGGACGTGCCCGTATGCGAAGTACTAACCCCGACTTTGAGGATGACGTACGCCATTTCCTTTATAAAGAGTATCTGCGAATTATCGCGGATCATCGGCCGCCAGTATTTGTGATGGAAAATGTGAAGGGGATACTTTCGGCGCAACATTCCGGCAAAAAAATTATCGGCAGTATATTGAGCGATCCAAGGAAACCGGACATGGCAGTCAATGGCCGGAGTTCTGACCTCGGTTACAGGCTATTTTCGCTAGTGGATAACAAACCCCCTGAAAAATGTGAGCCGGAAGATTTTTTGGTGAAAGCTGAAAAATATGGCATCCCACAGGCGCGGCACCGTATGCTTATTCTGGGTATTCGGGAGGATATTCATATCACGCCTGAAACACTCCAGACATCGGAAGCGACCACTGTTGCCCAAGCAATTGGTGATCTTCCGAAGATACGCAGCACTGTATCCAAAGAGCCTGACACGCTTGACCTCTGGCGTGAAATTCTTGGTTCAATAACCTCAGAGGCATGGTATCGCAAGGGGCGAAGCAATGGTCTGTCGCCAACAGTCGAAAAAATCGACAAGGCTCTGGTGTCCATACAGAGACGCGAGTTAAAGGCAGGAGCAGAGACCATGAGTTATACCGGCAGCCCAAAGATATATCCGGGCTGGTATCGGCATGGTTGTGACGGGGTAGTGATCTACCATGTAGGCAGAGACTATATGAGGAGTGACCTGCGACTTTTAAGTTCGCCGGTAACTTGGTCTTTTCGCAGAAATCTCTTCGTCGAAAAATTCGGAATGTAATTACATTTAGCTTGCCGTAGTAGCAAGTTTCTTTTGATTTTTTCAGGGACTCGGGAACAACCAGATGAATTCCCTGATTGCTCATGTCATCTATAGCAGCCGAAGATACACGGTCATCGACGGTTGCCAGAAACAGTGCGCAGTTGAATTTCTCCATTGCCACCTGCTTCCAACGCTCACGAAGGGTGGTTTTTGCCGAGAGTACCATCGCTTCGTCGAAGGTTCTTTTTTTTGACTTCAGAACAACAAGGCTTGGCAACACAAAGTCCGGGCGGCGACCTCCCGTTACAGCTTGCTCTTCAAAAGCAATGCGACCATCACGAAGAAGTCTTGAGATGTGTTGTTCAAAGGAGCGTCCGGCACGAGATTTTCGGTGCTGGCTTGTGCTCAGTGTAGGTCGGGATTCATCCCGATATAACCAGCGTCGGGTTAAAACCCGAGCTACAGAATATTTTCCCTTTGAAATAGAATTTGGAATTACATATTTTGAAGCTCCCAACTTCCGTAATACATTCCATCGTAGTAGATCATTTCTTGGTACAGATATATTGGCGTAGGAATCTCAATGTTATAGCCTTGCGAGATCAACTCTTCTCCGTCCGCAAAGCCAATGCCAATATCAGATACGTATGTACAGCGAAACCAATCGAGAGGGCCTATCCACGGCCCATCTTCCCCCCAGTCCTCCAACTTTTTATCGGCATCAGAACGCCCTTGTAGTAGTTTGAGATACATTCCCAGTGTGGTCGGTTTGATGTCGTGAGCGTGTCGCTTTAGCTTCTCCTGATTTTTAGCGGCGGTAAGAATGAAATCTTGTGGGCGGCACTTCAAATGATTTTGAAATATAAATTCCAACCTCTCTTGCAGCCCTTCGCCTCCGCTCAAAATCGCTTTAGCCTGTGCCTGCGCAACGTTTGCTAGAGCACTTGAATAGTCGATGTGGTTGTTCATCACTTTATCTCCATAAGACTTTAGGGTTAGCAGTGGCTGTCAGATATTTATTGACCAGCGGCATCAATAAATATCTCATTGCGATGGTGGGAAAGAAAAGCGATGCTCGGAATAAATTTTTCCGGTAACTCAATCTTGCATCCTTGCAATGGCAGAAATATCTGAGCAACAAAGGCATCATCATTCCGCTTTAGTTGCTCGGACAATATTACCTCGTAGTCATCAGAGATCGTTATCAACCCCCGATCAAATGCCCTGTCGTGGATGGCAGAAAGACACAGGCCATTACTGGGATTGAGGCGATTTGTTTTGTCGTTGCTCCACGGCACGATGTGGCTAGCCATCAACAAACGTGCATCCGAAAGACCAGATAGGCAACAACGCCCCCGATAGCTACTCAGCACCGCACGCCGGAAGAAGTGTTGCTTAACCCGCTGTTCGGTCATCACTCGCTTTGTCTCGCCAGTAAAATCTTGGAGACCCTCTTGCTCGGTAACGTCCAATTCAACAACGGCTTCGGCTCCCGCCTCTTTGAGGAGCTGGGCATTTAACAGTGTGCATTCAAGCGCGAGTTTTTCCCAGTCGGCATGAAATTCAGCCCAAACTTCTTTATCGAGTGAGCCGGCATTGCCCAAGCCCGCTCGGCCTGTGCTGGTGATTGCCGGGTCAAGGCTGGCAAAATTTACGAGCTTCATTGCTACCGCGCTAGGTGTTCGTCCAATCAGTTTGGCAAGCCGGATAATTTCAGGGTTTCGGCTGTGCAACCTGCCAAAAGGAAGTTGGCAATAAAGATAAAATGCGAGCTTGAGTTGTTCTTTCGTCCAGCGGCTTGTGGTCATGATGTCTTGCGGCACTGCGACAGCTTTCGCTTCAGGTGCCTTCTCCCCTAAGTTGAGTTGCGACACCATCAGTTTAGCTGCATATTCGATAAGCGGCACAACTGCCGCCTGAGAAAATAATTGGTATGCCCGCGTATCCGACACTGGAATCCTGAACGTGTCGGGGTAGCCCATCAGCCGCGCACATTCTCTGGGCGTGAGTCGACGCGGGTTTTTTCTTGTGCCTTGATACACGAGAATTTCCGAGCCGTCCTTGTAGTAGCGCGCCGATAAAGTGCGCGTCACATCACCGGGTTTGACCAAGCCAAAGCCGAAGCCGTTGCCCTTGGCGCGATGCTTCGCGGCGTAATCCTGCAAGTAGCGCCAGAGGTTGTCGGTGAGGGTGTATTTGTCCAGCTGGCGCTGTTTTTTGTGATCGAAGAATCTTCCTTCGTCCCACGGCAATTCAGGTTCGCTGCCATCTGTACGGTGCAGGATGTCCTTGAGTTTGTGCTGGCCCTTGGGCGGCAGGGGCAGCGCATCGAAATCGAATGCAACCGGCTCGCGGAAGCCAACGATGAGGATGCGCTCGCGGTGTTGCGGGACGAAGTGCGCGCCGTCAATGACGCGATAGTGGATATGGTAGCCAAGGTCTTCGGCCAGGGTGCGGCGGATGACTTCGAAGGTGCGGCCTTTGTCGTGCGAGACGAGGTTCTTGACGTTTTCCAGCAGGAAGGCGCGCGGGCGTTTTGCCTCGATGATGCGCGCCACGTCGAAGAACAAAGTACCTTGCGTTTCGCAGGCGAAACCGTGCGCCCTACCCAAAGCATTTTTCTTGGATACTCCGGCAATCGAAAAAGGCTGGCAGGGAAAGCCCGCCAGCAACACGTCGTGATCGGGAATGTCGGCGGCTTGCACTTGGGTAATGTCACCGGCAATGGGGTGTGCATCGCGAAAGTTTTCGGCGTAGGTTTTTTGCGCGTAGCCATCCCATTCGCTGGTGAACACGCAACGCCCGTCGATTTGTTCAAATGCCTTGCGCAGGCCACCGATGCCCGCGAACAGGTCGATGAAATCGAAAGCGCCTTCCGGTTTGTCGTCGCCGAATGGCAATAGTTGTTGCAATGCGTGAGCCAGATAGGCGGGAGGGGGAGTTTGTCTTGTTTCCCACCTTCTGACGGTGCGGACATCAATATCTAAATATTTGGCCAGAGCCACTTGGGTATGGTGTTTGCGGGCTTCGTCCAGATATGAAAGCACTGTGTTTTGATCGCTGACTAAGGTGGGAGTGGCATTCATGGCTATATTATTATCCTGGAATCATCTGGGAACTTTTGCGGACAATATGTCATTTTTTATACCCAGTCAAGATTTTGATTGATGGCTGCTGATTTGCGGTCGTGATGCGCAATACCTGCAACGATACCGGTAGGGAACAGCTAGCTGGTATTAGTACCACCGACAAAAAATCCATCGCGCGAAATGCGATGCGCGAAGTTCGTCATTGCGCCATCGCTGTTTATCACGGTGGCGGTAAAAAAGGCTTGTTACTCATTGTTACGAAGGCCTTCGTACCCAAAGCACTTTGTGGGGGCAAGCTCTTCGTGGTGAGCTTGTTGATCAATAGATAGAGGACGCTTAATGATCAATGTGTCATATCACCACTCCTTCGACAGGCTCAGGGCGAACGGATTTATTCATATGCTCGCTAACAGGGCAGAAATACCCCCGAGATTTCCCCTTTATGTCACAAAAGGTTAATATAGCCCCGGTTACATCCCCTCCAAATATAGTGAATGGATACTATGCGTTTTCTGGATTTTGAACAGCCGATTGCCGAGTTAGAAGCGAAGATTGAGGAGCTGCGCCATGTGGGTGTGGATGCCGAGCTTAATATCTCTGAAGAGATCGGTCGCCTTGAGTCAAAGAGTATTAATCTGACTGAGCAGATCTTCTCCAAGCTCAATTCCTGGCAGATCTCCCAGCTGGCGCGCCACCCGTTGCGCCCCTATACCCTTGACTACATTGATCAGATCTTTACCGATTTTGAAGAGCTGCACGGCGACCGCGCCTTTGCCGATGATGCTGCCATTGTGGGGGGTGTTGCCCGCCTTGACGGTCTGCCGGTCATGGTCATCGGTCAGCAGAAGGGGCGTGATACCAAGGAGAAGGTAAAACGTAACTTCGGCATGCCACGCCCCGAAGGGTATCGCAAGGCGCTGCGTCTGATGCAGATGGCGGAGCGTTTTAAGCTGCCGATCTTCACCTTTATCGATACCCCCGGTGCCTATCCCGGTATCGACGCCGAAGAGCGTGGTCAGAGTGAGGCGATTGCCCGCAACCTGTTTGTGATGTCTGACCTTAAAACACCGATTATCTGTACGGTGATTGGGGAGGGTGGTTCCGGCGGCGCGTTGGCGATTGGCGTGGGTGATCGTATCCTGATGTTGCAGTACTCCACCTACTCCGTGATCTCGCCAGAAGGGTGTGCCTCTATCCTCTGGAAGAGTGCGGACAAAGCCCCGGATGCTGCAGAGGCGCTGGGGTTGACCTCTAAACGCCTGAAGGAGTTGGGGCTGATCGACCGGATTATTCAGGAGCCACGGGGTGGTGCACACCGTAATCTGGAGAGTATGGCGTTAAGTATTAAGGGTGCGCTGATAGAAGAGTTGGCTAAACTACAATCAATGAAGCTTGATGCGCTGTTAAAGGCACGTTATCAGCGCCTGATGAGCCATGGAAAGTTTCTTGACCGTAAGTAATTCCTGACCGCTCCCTGGTTAGCGGTGTGATGGTACCCCCTCTGATGGCCGGGGAGGAGGGGGTGGTGAAGACTAGGTATCTCGGTGGCTAACAGGCTTCTCCCTTCCTCATTGTTACAGACGTTTGCGGTGCTTCCAAAAAGCGCCCATCTTTGGGTTGCCTATAGCGGTGGCTGTGACTCTCATGTATTGCTGCATCTGTTACACCAGCTGCAACCGGTGTTGCCGTTGAGGATCAGTGCGATGCATGTCAATCATGGCCTCAGCCCTTATGCGGGAGAGTGGGCTGAACACTGTGCCAAGGTGTGTGCCGAGCTGGATATCCCTCTTTTAATCCTGAATGTGAATGCTAAAGCGGGTGCTGGGCAGAGTCCGGAGGAGGCGGCGCGTCATGCCCGTTATCAGGCAATGGGTGCACAGCTGGCGGCAGGGGAGTATCTCTGTACCGCACACCATCAGGATGATCAGGCCGAAACGCTGTTGCTGCAGCTGTTGCGTGGTGCGGGTCCTAAAGGGTTGGCGGCTATGGGTGTGCAGTCACCGTTGGGTCAGGCCACACAGCTGCGGCCACTCCTGCATCTGAGTCGTGAGCAGATTCAGGGGTACGCTGAGCAGGCGAACCTTCAGTGGGTAGATGACCACAGCAATAGTGATACCCGCTTTGACCGTAACTATCTGCGACATGAGATTCTGCCACGCCTGAAGCAGCGCTGGCCTGCGGCCGCCCGTACTATCAGCCGCAGCGCTGAACACTGTGCGCAAGCCGCAGCGCTGCTGGAGCATCTGGCAGAAGCGGATTGGCAGCAGTGTCGTGGGCAAGCGGGGCCGCTGGAGACGTCTATTGATGTGATGAAGATTGCCACCCTGCAGCTACTGCCATTGGCCCGGCAAAAAAACCTGCTGCGTCACTGGATAGTGATTAACGGCCTGCCACTCCCTTCTGAAATCAAACTTCATCACATGATCAACGATGTGATGGGTGCGGCAGATGATAGGGTGCCCTGTGTTGCCTGGTCCGGTGCTGAGGTGCGTCGCTACCAGGGCCAGCTCTATATCATGAGGCCACTGATACCATTTGATGCGAGTGTGGTGATCCCCTGGCAGGATATGACACAACCGTTGTCACTGCCTGATGGTCGTAGCCTTGTTGTTATCCCTGTTTCTGCCCAGCAGCAGCCAGCGCTCAGTGGTTCCATATTGCAACAAGCGGGCGTGACTATCCGTTATCGTCAGGGGGGTGAAACGTTACTGTTGCCCAATAGCGCCCACCATAAAACCTTGAAGCAGCTGTTTCAGGAGCGGGGGGTTCCCTCCTGGCAGCGCGACCGTCTGCCACTGCTCTATGTAGATGAGCAGTTAATGGCAGTGGTGGGGCTCTGTATAACCCAGACAGCGATGGCCACACCCGGTGAAGAGGGGTGTGTCATGCTGCTGAGGTGAGCACTTAGTCGGCAGCCCCGATGGCCAGTAACAGGGCATTGCCCCCCACTGCAGCCGTGTTCACTGTCAGTACCCGCTCTGTTGCAAAGCGTAGTAGATAGTGTGGACCACCGGCTTTGGGTCCACTGCCGGAGAGCCCTTCGCCACCAAAGGGTTGCGACTCCACCACCGCGCCAATCATGTTGCGGTTGACGTAGGTATTGCCACAGCGGCTGTGTTGGGTGATGTAGTCGATGGTGCTGTTGATACGACTATGGATTCCCAGTGTCAGGCCGTAGCCGCTGTTATTAATTGCCTCCACCACCTCATCCAGTTTGCTGGCCTGGTAGCGAATAATGTGGAGAACGGGGCCAAAGACCTCATGTTCCAGCTGGTCGAGGTTTTTGATCTCGTAGACACGGGGGGCAAAGTAGCTGCCCTGTTCACTATTTTTAGGCAGCTTGACTGTTTTGATGTGGCGCGCCTCTTTCTCCATGCGATCTGCATGTTTCTGCAGGCCGTTACGGGTGGCAGTATTGATCACCGGGCCAATATCGTTATGCATATGGATGGGGTTGCCGAGCTGTAACTCATCCATCGCCCCTTTAAGCATCTCTATTATATGGGGCGCAATCTCCTCTTGCAGAAACAGCACCCGTAACGCTGAGCAGCGCTGCCCGGCACTGTTGAAGGCTGAGCCAATCACATCCTTGACCACCTGTTCGGCCAGTGCCGAGCTATCGACGATCATGCAGTTCTGGCCGCCGGTTTCGGCGATAAAGGGGACGATACGTGGCCCCTGTGCCAGGGCCTGGTTGATGGTTCGGGCCGCGTCGCTGGAGCCGGTGAAGGCGACGCCTGCGATGCGCGGGTCGCTGACCAGTTTCATGCCTATTTCACGACCGCTGCCGGGCACAAAGTGCAATACCTCTTTGGGAACGCCCGCGTTGTGCAGTAGCCGGACAACATGGGCGGCGCAGAGCGGGGTGGCCGCCGCCGGTTTGGCGATGACGCAGTTGCCTGCGGCAAGTGCGGCGGCGACCTGACCGGCAAAGATGGCCGCCGGAAAGTTCCAGGGGCTGATGCAGATAAAAACACCGCGCCCGACCAGTCGCAGCTGATTGCTTTCGCCAGTCACGCCAGGCAAGTGAATGGGCTGATCAAACTTTTGGCGCACCTGCGCTGCGTAGTAACGGAAAAAGTCGATGGCTTCGCGGACTTCGTTGAGTGAGTCGGGGATGGTGCGGCCCCCTTCACGAATAATCAGCGACATCATCTCGATACGGCCCTCTTCCAGCAGGTCCGCTGCCTTTTCCAGCAGTTCCGCCCGTCCGCTGGCGCTGCCCTTGCTCCAGTCTGGTGCGGCTTTGCAGGCGATATTCAGCGCCTCGTCAGCGGCGATACCATCAGCCAGGGTAACGTCACCCACAATGTCATTATGGTCGGCAGGGTTGAGAACCGCCTGGGCTGTTGCGCCGGTGAGCGTTTTGCCGTTAATGATGGGGGCCGCCTGCCAGCGCTGGGTGCTGATCGATTGCAGTGACGATTCGAGCTGCTGCAGTGTCTCTCTATCCGCCAGATTGATGCCGCTGGAGTTGAGCCGTTTGTCACCGTACAGGTGGCACGGGGCGGGGATATCCGGGTGGTGGCGATGGTGTGACGCCTCTGCTTCGCTGACTGGATCCGTCACCATCGCCTCTATCGGCACCTGTTCGTTGCTGATCTGGTTTACAAACGAGCTGTTGGCACCATTTTCCAGCAGCCGTCTTACCAGGTAAGGGAGCAGCTCCTTGTGGCCACCCACGGGGGCATACACACGGCAATGGAGATGGGGCATCTCTTTTAATAGTGTGGTGTAGAGCGTCTCGCCCATGCCGTGCAGGCGCTGGAACTCAAAGGGGCGCGTGCCTGCCATGGTAATGATGCTGGCAACACTGTGGGCATTGTGGGTGGCAAACTGGGGGTAGAGCCACTCGTGGTTGAAAATATGACGGGCACAGCCACGGTATGAGACGTCGGTGGCGATCTTGCGGGTGAAGACGGGATAACCATCCAGGCCGCGCTCTTGTGCCAGTTTGATTTCGGTATCCCAGTAGGCCCCTTTTACCAGGCGAACGGGGATCTGCCGCTGCTGCTGGCGGGCCAGTGCTGATAGCCAGTCGATGATATGAATGGCGCGTTTCTGGTACGCCTGAACGGCCATGCCCAGTCCGCTCCAGCCACTCAGGGCATCATTGTTGAACAGTATTTCAAAAATATCGAGGGATAGGTCAAGGCGATCGGCCTCTTCGGCATCAATAGTCATGTTGATATTGGCTGCCTTGGCGGCCAGCGCCAGTGTCAGCAGGTCGGGCACCAGCTCATCAATGACCCGTGTATGTTGGTTGTGTTCATAACGGGGGTGGAGCGCTGAGAGTTTGACGGAGATGCCGGGGTTGTCAAACAGTTCGCCTTGGCCGGTATGTTTGCCAAGGGTGGTGATGGCGTGCTGGTAGGCCGCCAGATAGCGCGTTGCATCGGCGTGGGTCAGTGCCGCCTCGCCAAGCATATCAAAGGAGTGGCGATAGGGGCGGTTGGTCTCATCAACACTACGTTTTAACGCCTGCTCGATGGTGGCACCGATAACAAATTGGTCGCCAATCAGCCCCATGGCCCGTTTGATGGCCATGCGGATCAGCGGTTCGCCACTGCGGCTGACCATACGGCTGAAGAGCGAGGGTGAGGCATCAGGTTTAACAATCTGGCCGGTCAGCAACAGCCCCCAGGTAGAGGCGTTGACAAACAGCGATGAACTATTGCCCAGATGGCTACGCCATTCGGCGCTGGAGAGCTTGTCCTGAATCAACTTATCGGCTGTGGCGGCATCGGGAATGCGGAGCAGCGCTTCGGCCAGACACATCAATAACACCCCCTCCTGGCTGCTGAGGTCATACTCCTTGAGCATCGCCCCTATGCCGCCTAGTGAGCGCTCCGCCATACGTACCTGAGTGATCAGCTGGCGCGCCTGTGTCTCCGTCTGAAGCTGCTCGGCGGCAGTGAGTCTGGCCAGTGGGAGCAGGGCATCAACTGCCTCGCCTTCGTTGCCCAGATAGGCATGGTTAATTGTAGTGCGGATTGGCATCAGGACAGCAGAAGGGGGGGTGTTAATCATAGAATGCGGAGCCTTTTTTGTCTAAGGTGCCTACCAGTGTCTACTGATAAGTTGTCGTCTGTAAAGAAGTTTTTTCCAATCAAGGGTCTGTTTTAACGAATTTTAACGGTGAGTTTCAGATTGCAACTCTGGCAGATCTGGTATATTCTGCCGCCCTCGTTGCGACTGCTAAAATGTTGTAACGGGGTAGTGGAGAGATGTCCGAGCGGTTGAAGGAGCACGCCTGGAAAGCGTGTATAGGTCACAAGCCTATCGAGGGTTCGAATCCCTCTCTCTCCGCCAAATCCCCTATCTCTCTGATCCGCTATTTTCCCCTCTGATTAAACAGTTTTTCACCGCACATGGCTTATTAAGGCCAGATTAAAGTCAATCAGAATATTTCTGGCACTGTACTGGTGCAGTCAGCTTTTGTGTCTACACTGAAGGGTGTGAGTAGTCGACCGTCTTGAGTATTAACGTCAATTTAAATCCGGTTTTGTGATCAATGCTGCATACCAATGGAGAGCGATTATGGAACACCGTATACACCGGCGTGAGCCGGTTGATCTGATGGTTAAGTTGATTAACAGGGGGAGCGTTGTTGCTATTGTCAGAGCGATTGACATCAGTTCCGGGGGCATGAGGGTTGAAACGCCAGGGTTAAAGCTCAACTCCGGTGAGGGTGTGGCGGTTGACTTCTGTATGCCCGGGTACCCACGGGGTCCACGTTGCTGTTTGAATGCCATGGTTATTCATAGCGGGGTTGAGGCGACGGGCTTGATGATGTCAAGCCAGACCTCGTTACGTGATGTTTTGTCTGAAAGTAGCATTATGGCTGACAACGCACCACATCAGAGCTGGCAGCGGCTGTAGCGTTTAGTGCAGGTAGAACGGGTGCGGGTATCGATGTCGACGTGGATAAAAAGGCCATGTTTCGTAGTACCACCATAACGGTACGCGGTCGTCGGAGACGCTAGTCTCCTGCTCAATGGGCCAGAGGTGCGCGCCACCGACGGTAATCACTGGAAATGTGTAGTTATACTCACCAATAGGCCGGGTGGTGACGTCCGTTACCTGGCCGACGACGGTGAGTAGTCGGCCGCTGCTGTAGACCATGGGGTCGGCAAAACCGGCAAAGCTGGCGATAAAGCGGCCATGGCTACTGCTTTTGGCCTGAGGCTCGCCGTTATCCCAGAGCGGTTGACCCGCTATCTCAATCCAGGTCTGTGACGGTTGATTATCCACCTTGACGATGGTCCCTCCCCAACGCACCTCTCTTCCTTTAAATTGCGCCGGATCAGCCTGGACCTCCGCTACTGTTAGCTGGGCAACGGGGTGTTGGCTGAGTGGCAGTGGCGGCTGGGTGGCGCAGCCGGTTAATAGTGCGATGGTGATGATGAGTATGACGTGTAGTTTTTTCATGGTCTGCCTTGCCTGTGTCTGCCGGGCTGATAGGTGATTTTACATAGTCATGGTAACCGGTGATCGCCTTTTTTGCAGTAGTTGCTTGCCCCCGGCCATCTCGATTCTGCGATAATGGCCGGCCTATCTAGTATGGAAAGTGTGTGGCACATGAGTCTGGCAAGTCATCAAGAGACGATCACGCAGCTGCGTGACGAAATTAACCGGCACAATTACCTCTATTACGTTCTGGATGCCCCCGAGATTCCCGATGGTGAGTATGATCGCCTGTTAAGGGAGTTACAGAGCTTGGAGGCGCAACATCCTGAATTAATTACCATTGACTCCCCCACGCAACGGGTGGGGGCTGCGCCGATTGCGGCGTTTGGAACCGTGCGCCATCGGTTGCCGATGCTCTCGCTGGACAACGCCTTTGATGATGCTGAGGTAGTGGCGTTTGACCGGCGTGTCTGTGAACGGCTGGCAGTGGAGGCGGTGGAGTATGTCGCCGAGCCTAAACTGGACGGTCTGGCGATCAGTATCCGTTATGAGCGGGGGCAGCTGGTGCAGGCGGCGACCCGTGGTGATGGTGAGAGTGGGGAGGATGTGACCCACAACGTACGCACCATTCCAACGGTACCATTAAGGTTGATGGGCAGCGGCTGGCCTGAACTGCTGGAGGTGCGGGGTGAGGTCTATATGCCAACGGCGGGATTTGAGGCGTTTAACCACCGTGCACGTGCCAGCGATGAGAAGGAGTTTGTGAACCCGCGCAATGCGGCGGCCGGTTCGTTACGACAGCTCGATCCACGGATCACGGCCACACGCCCATTGGCGCTCTTCTGTTACGGGGTGGGTGAGGTATTGGCGGGTACGCTGCCGGATAACCACTTTGCCATTCTGGAGCAGCTTAAACAGTGGGGATTCTGCATCAACCCGGAAATCCGCCGGGTCAGCGGGGTGGCGGGACTGATCGAATATTTTGCCATGATAGGTGAAAAACGCGCCGCCTTGGCCTACGAGATCGATGGGGTGGTCTACAAGGTGAACAGTCTGAGTCAGCGTGAGACGCTCGGGTTTGTCTCGCGCGCGCCACGCTGGGCGGTAGCACACAAATTCCCGGCTCAGGAGGCAGTGACCACCGTGCTCAATATCGTGGTACAGGTGGGGCGTACCGGCGCCATTACCCCCGTGGCGCGGCTGGAGCCGGTGTTTGTCGGCGGCGTCACCGTCAGCAACGCCACACTCCACAACGCCGACGAGGTACAGCGCAAAGATGTACGGGTTGGCGACACCGTGATTGTGCGCCGCGCCGGTGATGTGATTCCTGAAGTGGTGAGTGTGGTGCTGTCAAAGCGGCCTGGAGATACGCTGCCTTTTGACTTGGTGAAAAAATACCCTGCGTGTCCCGTATGTGGTTCTGCCGTCATCAAGCCAGAGGGCGAAGCGGTGGCCCGTTGCAGCGGTGGTCTCTACTGCGCGGCGCAACGCAAAGAGGCGATTAAACATTTTGCCTCACGCCGGGCGGTGGATATTGATGGCCTGGGCGACAAGCTAATCGAGCAGCTGGTGGATAGCGATATCATTCACGACCCCGCCGACCTTTATCACCTGACGCAGGAACAGCTGGCCAAGCTGGAGCGTATGGCGGAGAAGTCCGCCGCCAACATCATCGCCGCGCTGGAGCAGAGCAAGACCACCACCCTGGCCCGTTTCCTTTTTGGCCTGGGGATCCGTGAGGTGGGCGAGGCGACGGCGCAGGCGCTTGCCAACGGTTTTGGCAATCTGCCAGCGATCATGGCGGCTGATGAGACGCGACTGCAACAGACCCCCGATGTAGGTCCGATAGTGGCTGCCCATATCCACGCCTTTTTTCAACAGCCACACAATCTTGAAGTGATTAATAAACTGCTGGCTGCCGGTCTGCACTGGTCGGATGTTGAGGTGACAGAGACCGTGCTGCCACTGAGCGGACAGACGGTGGTGCTCACCGGCACAATGGCGACACTCAGCCGCGATCAAGCCAAGGAACGTCTACAAGCCTTGGGGGCGAAAGTAGCGGGCAGTGTCTCTAAAAAAACCAGCTTTGTGGTAGCAGGGGCGGAGGCGGGTTCCAAACTGACAAAAGCGGAAGCGTTAGGTGTTGAGGTGATGGACGAGGCGGGTTTGCTGGCGCTGTTGCAACGCCATGAGTGAGTGTGGTGGTTTGAATGGCGCGATCACGATGACGGCTTAAAGGAGAATTAGGATGAATGGACTCATACTAACGCTTGTATTGCTAATAGCGGTTTTATTAATTATTGCTTATAAACGGTACCGCTTGTGCCATACGCCGGATGGTGGTGATCTTGAAGCAGCGCTTGATTCAGAGGTGAATCAGTTTATTAAAAAAGGCCATTCGTACGGTGTGGTGGTGGGTGTATATAAAGAGGGCAGATTACCTGTTAAAGGGTATGGCGCGATAGAGCAAGAGGGGAATGTGCTACCCGATGCATTAACCGTCTTTCAAATTGGCTCACTCAGCAAACTCTTTACCGCATCGCTGCTTCAGCGTCTGTGTGATGAGGGGCATCTCAATATGGATTCAACACTGGAGTCGTTGATTGGCGAAACCATTCCACTTTCACCCGCCGCCCAGCGGGTTACTCTCAGGCAGCTGGTGACCCATACTTCCGGGTTTCCACGAGTGCCTAAGCCGCTGATGCAAAAAACCATAGCGGTGACCGGCAAGGCAGGTTTGATGGATAACCCATACAGCCATCTTGCGCCAGAAGATGTTTTTGATTATTTGAAAACCACCGTTGATAAACGTGAGCCAGGGACGTTTAGATACTCAAATTTTGGCATGGGGTTGTTGGCACACGTATTGGAGATAGTAACAAAGCAGGGTTTTGAAGCGCTGGTCTCCGAAAAAATATTAGTGCCTCTGGATATGAAGAGTACTTCAATAACCCTGACACCGACGATGGTGAGACACTTGGCTCAGGGGTATACCGCCAAAGGTGTGCCCAGTCAGTTGTGGACCTTTTCTATCCTGGCCGGTGCCGGGGCTTTTAGTTCGAATGTTGACGATATGATGAAGTTTGTCAGGGCTAATATTGAACAGGGGAGCCACATCTCTGCGACACTTATAAAAATGCAGGCCCCACAGTTTAAAGGTACAACGGGCATCGGTTGGATGCAGGCGACGTTTGTAGATCGTTTTTTTGGTAACCGTGGCGTGGTGTGTCATAGCGGGATGGTGGGTGGATATACCGCCTATATGGCTATTAATAGTCAGGATAAGTACGGGGTTGTTGTGCTCTCTAATAAATCAGCTGATGTGACGATGCTCGGTATAGAGTTGGTGCGGCAGGTTCGCAGTCAATCGTGGGCGGCAGGTTAATACACGCTTGATGTTAGGTGTATAAAACAGGGAAATCACAATGAATAAATTGTTTGAAGGTATAACGAAAGATTTATCAAATGCAGATATTGGATGGAGGTATGATAAATCTCCTTTCTACACCGAGGGGTACAAAACAGCAGCTAGAGAGTTGAGTACTGATTATGAAAAGCGTGATACTAAAGAAAAGGATTCTCTTGTTTTCCCAATCATTTTTTTGTACAGACAGTACATTGAATTAACTCTTAAAGATTTAATTAGAGAAATTGACTTAAAATTTAACTTCCAAAGAAACGATGATATTTTAGAGAAACATACGCTTCTACCACTATGGGATGAGGCTATAAAACAATACGAAAAATATATTTCTGTAAACAACATATATCCAGTGTTTACTGATCCAATAAAGAATGAGAGGTTAATAGTTAATCAATTTAATCAAATAGATGGAGGATCATTTTCATTTAGATATGCTAAAGACAAGCAAGGGAATGACTCTCTAAAGGATATTGACTATATAAGTGTTAATAACTTTAAGTCACAAATTGAAACAGTCGTAATTTATTTGGAAAAAATGAATGAAACATTGTGCGACTACACCTAACAAATTTCCGCATCGGAAAAACTACTTGCTCACGCTCGCATTTTTTCGTTGAGCAAGGCGTTACGGGTGATGAGTTGATGCCAAGGTGCATCACACTGCTTCTGCTGCTCATGCTAACTGGCTGCGCCAGTGTGCCGATGACATCGGCCACTGTTGACCACATCTATCGCCATACCGGCAGTGACTCGCTGCTGGCACGTTACGCCCCCATCATCGCCCCGCAGCAGACGGCACTGGAGTACAACCGCATTGGTCGTGCCGCAGCACGTTTTGATGATGGCGGTAGGCAAGAGATTTACATCAACAGTGACCAGCCGGTTTTTTATACCCAGGAGCAGCGGTTCACCGCCGTCAGTGGTCAGCGTTACCTCAATCTGATCTACCGTTTTCATTTTACTGAGGTGCCGCAGCCCCATCTTACAGCGGGCAAAAACGGCGGGCTGTTTGTGATTGTTACGCTTAACGAACAAGAGCAGCCGCTGCTGATCACCACAGTCCATAGTTGTGGCTGTTATCTGGCGATGGTGCCGACCCGTTATCTGGATCGGGCTGCGTACCCTGAGGGGTGGGATCTGGATCAGCAGTCTGTTTATGGCGAGACCTTGCCGGGACGGCTGGATTACCCAGCGCTGTTTGATACGGAGTTGCGCCCCTTGATCACCCTGCGTAGTGCTACCCATCGGGTGATGGGGGTGGGGTTTGCTACGCTTGATAGCTACCGGGATGAAGGTGTGGAGTTGTTGCTGCAACCAATGGCTGCCCTGGATCAGTTGCCGTTGGCAGATGGGCATACCTCATTTTTTAATCAATCCGGTTACGTCAAAGGGGCGTTTAAACCGTGGGAGTTGCTGCTGATGAGCTGGTGGAGTCTGGATCTGAACGTCGGTCGTGACAAACGGTTGGCTGATCCGGCGGAGAGTGGCGTGGTCTTTTATACCAGCCTCAAGCCGTGGGCGCGTAATGCCTCGAATATGTGGTTTTTTGCCGACTTCCTCGATTACTGGGGCTGGCGTCTGTAGCCATTAATCACAGGCGATGTAGACCGTCACCTCTTCCCGGTCGTGGTAGAGCTGGCGCGCCTGCAGGGTGTGGCGGATGTTGGCGGCGTTGAGTTTGTCGCTGATCAGTGCCAGACACTGCTGCACCTCGGCATAACGCTTTTTCATCGGCAGTTTGAGATTGAAGATGGTGAAGCGGCACCAGCCGTTCACCAACCAGCGGGCAATCAGATCGGCAATACGGATCGGCTGCTCCACCATGTCACAGACCAGCCACTGCACCCGGTTTTCCGGCTGGTAACGGAAACCGTCTGCCCGTATATGGGTCACCATGCCACTCTCCATGATCGACTCGGCCATCGGGCCGTTGTCGATGGCGATGACGTGCAGGCTGCGGCGCACCAGCTGCCAGGTCCAGCCACCGGGGCTGGCCCCCAAATCCACCGCATAACTGCCGGGAACCAGCTGCTGCTCGCGCTGATCCGGCGTCATAAAGTGCAAAATCGCCTCTTCGAGCTTGAGGGTTGAACGGCTCGGGGCCTGTTTGGGGAATTTGAGGCGCGGGATACCCATCGGCCAAGGGGAGCTATTGTGTTGTGGGATATAGCCAATATAGGCGGCGCTGGTATTCAAAAAGCAGATATGGATGGTCAAGTTTTGGTCATTACTGTTGCTCAGCAGCTGCTCCTCCCGCAGTGCCTTGTTCAGTGGCCGTTCGAGACTGCGGCAGAGGGCCAGCAAGGTTTTGCCATCGTTAGTATCCGGGGTCTCCAGTTCAAGCTGGGTTGCGGCACAGGGTAGGGTCTGTAGCGCCTCGATCAGCCCGCTGATACGGTCAACCACCGATAGTTCTTTGCAGAGTGCCAGCAGCACAAACCATTGCCGGGCAAAAATCAGCGTTTGCAGTGGCAGCCGTTGCACGATGGTCTCCGCATCCCCCGCGTTATAGGTGCCAAAGATCACATAACCAGAATCGGCCTTGGCTTTGGCAAACCCGGCAATGCCGAGCGCGGCGGCCTTGTCATGAATCTCGGCGGCACACTCGCCTTCAAAACCGGGGCGACAGTGGATGAATAGACCTAACATGGAGATGTTCCGATGGCTGTGAATGGGCGTCACTATAAACAGCCATGGGGTGAATAGCCATTGATTTGCAGTGGTTGCCATGGATGCAGAGGCCGTTAAGCTCCCCCAATTGGGGGATGTTGCCATGAAGGAGTGCGTTTTTGTGTACAGTATCATTGCTGTCCCGTTAACATCAGGTAAGCCCCCCTCTTTAGCAAAGAGGGGTTGGGGGAGATTTGAAGGCTGACAGAAAGATCCGCTATATCCGTTAGCTGTAAAGTTTTTAAATCCCCCTTGTTAAAGGGGGAGGTTGTAATGGCCTGTTTTGAAAGTCATGTCCATTTTTTAAAAAAATTTGTAACTTGCTGATCGTTATCACGAAACAGTATCTTTTCAGAAATTAACGAGACGGCAGTGACACAGTCTTTATAATCGTCGTTATTTTGTATTGGGTGTTGAGTATTGAGCATTGAGCATGGGGGCGAGGGTCCATGATGAACGTTATTCAGGCAGATGCTGTAGATACGCTAAAGGTGGCTGATTGCAACAGATTGAGCCGCCACTCCGCATTAATCCCATTTAATAAGCGGAGGGGCTAGTGGTTACAAAAACGCGTGGCGACAGAAAGCAGATGCAGACCGTGATTGACCGTGGCCAGGAGATCCAGATCTGGCAGGGCAGCGAGTCTGACGTTAGTCATAAGACTAAAAGTCTGCAAAATTATGAAGTTGTTCAGGAGAATGAGTTTTTTGATTTTTTTGACAAACTCTCCCGCCACGCCAAACAAGAGGTGCTGGACTATATCAACGATACTAGCGCCCTTGAGATCGTGCTCGATATTGCCTCTTTTGTACCCCATGTACGTGCTGCCCGTGCCGCCAGTAAAGTTTTCAGCATTGTCAGTAAAAAAACAGGCGTATCTAAGGGGGCGGCTCAGGGCAGTGCCAAAAAGGGTGCAGATAAGGGTGATGAGGCCGATGGTGAACCGGCACCGCTCTCAGTAAAATCCAATCAACCGACACCAGAGACTGCGCCGAAACCCAACAATCCAAAGGCTGTTAAAAGCAAGGACAGCAACGGCACCCCCACCAACGAAAAGGATACCCCTCGCGGTGAACCGGTCAGCATGATCACCGGGGAAGAGGTGCTACAGCTCGATGACTTTGAACTGCCCGGCCCCATCCCCTTTATTTGGCGGCGTATGTACCGCAGTGGCCAGAGCAAGGATATCGGCCTTGGCCATGGCTGGACACACAGCGGTTGCGAAACGCTACTGCTCAATGATCTCACCATCGAACTGCGCGACAGCGAAGCACGCACCATTATCTTTGCCCGCCCACATATCGGCCAGCGCAGCAAACAGCTGGCCGAGGCCATTGATCTCGACTTCATCAGCGAAGCGCGCATTATTTTGCGTAAGGAGGGGGAGCCGGACCGTGTCTTCGATGCCTACGGCCAGCAGCAGTTTCGCCTGACCGAGTTACGCCACACCGCCTATAGGTCCGCCAGCCCCGGCTGGCATGAAGAGCAGGGGTTCATCCTGCGGTTGCAACGCAATGCACAAGGATTATTGAGCAGTATAAAAGGCAACTGGGGGCGTGGCCTGCAACTGCTACGCAATGCAGAGGGGCGCATCACCACCATCCAGCAGCTCAATGAAGATAAGGAGCCACTTGCCCCCGCCCTGGCAAGTTATGACTACGATGAGTCAGGCGACCTGATCGCCCATCGCAACGCCGACGGCTACGGTGACCGCTACCAGTATCAAAACCACATTTTTACCCGCCGTACCCTACCCACCGGCTACAACTTCCATTTTGAGTGGGACGAGCATAGCAACAGTGGCCGCTGCCTGCACCAGTACGGTGACCACGGCTACTACGACTACCAGTTCCAGTGGGATCCCGCCAACAAAACCAGTCGCGCCACCAATGGCCGTGGCTTTGAGAGTAGCTTTTGCTACAACCAGTGGGGCCGGCTTGACCGCCAGACCGATAACTGCGGCCACGAAACCCGCTTTGGCTACAACGACGCAGGTCAGCTCATTGAAGAGAGCGACCCCCTTGGTAATACCACCCACTATCACGTCGATGACTACAGCCGTCCCACCGGCATGACCGATGCCCTCGGCAACCGCACCTCACTGGGCTACTTTCAGGATCGGGTGGTGCGCTTTAACGATGCCGAGAAAAACAGCTGGCAGCGCAGCTTTAATCGCCGTGGTCTGGTCGAGAGTATCACTGGCCCCAATGGCGACGTCACTCAGTTTGAATATGACGTACACGGGCTGATTCAGAGCATTACTGCCGCCAACGGCCAGACCAGCCACTACCGCTGGAACAGCCACGCGCAACTGATCAGCGAGAGCGACCCGCTCGGTAACATCAGCCACGTTGACTATGACCCGTTTGGCCGTATTAGTAACGTCACCTTTCAAGCCAAAGACCAACCCCTAACCGAAGCCCAGCGCAACAGCCGCCACTACCGCTACTCAGCCGCTGGCCGACTCATCGAAAGCCGCAGCACAGACGGAAGCCACCACTACCACTACAACGAAAATGGCATGCTCACCCGCCACAGCGACCCGCAAGGGCGGGTGACGGAATACCGCTACGCCCACGGCCTCAACCAACCCGTTGAACGCATCGACCCCGCCGACAACCGGCTTCACTACGAATATGATCAGGAGCGACTGCTCACCGCACTCATCAACGAAAATGGCGACCGCTACCAGTTTTTTTATGATGGCGAAGAGCGCCTCATCAAGGAGATCGGTTTTGATGGCCGTGTACAGGCGTATGAATACAACGCTGCGGGCCACCTCATCCGCCACCTCGACAGCGACGAAGTTGAACACCAGTTCGAACGTGACGCCCTGGGCCGTCTGCTCAAAAAAACCAGCCGCAGCCTCATCACCCGCGACAGTGAATTCAGCCAATACCGCTACGACAACCTCAACCGCCTCACCGAAAGCCACAACCAGCATCAGTTTGTCGGCTTTGCATACGACGCCCACGGCAACATCACCCAAGAGCTACAGGCCGACCTTGAAGCAGGCCGTGCCATTCCCGGCACCACGCAAAAGATCCAGCACCGTTACAACCTCATGGGTGAACGCATCGCCACCCTGTTGCCCGATGGCAATGAGATCAACTACCACTACGGCCCCAGCGGGGGATTCACGGCGCTGCGTTACAACGCCCAGCTGATCACCCAGATCGAACGCAACAGCCTGGGTCAAGAGCAGCAGCGTCACCAAGGGGCACTCACCACCCACAGCGACTACGACCCGCAAGGGCGACTCATCA
>JAKFXL010000072.1 GCA_021731365.1 Gammaproteobacteria bacterium
GCAGACCACGGGCAAAGGTCATCTCCACCTTATTATTGACGGCGGTCTGGCTGATGCCGTCGATGTAGTATTCGATCGGATCCTCCACCGTCATGATGTTGCGTTTGAAGTCGTTGAGCCGTGCCAGAGAGGCGTAGAGGGTGGTGGTTTTACCGGAACCGGTGGGTCCGGTCACGAGTAAAATTCCGTGCGGGCGTTTAATCAGATCGTCGAGCATCGCCATCGACTTGGGCTCCATGCCCAGATGTTCGAGGTTAAGTCGCCCCGCCTGTTTGTCGAGTAGGCGCAAGACAACCCGTTCACCACCGTGGCCCACCGGCAGGGTCGAGACCCGCACGTCAACCGGGCGACCGGCGATCCGCAACGAGATACGGCCATCCTGAGGCAGCCGCTTTTCGGCGATGTCGAGTTTGGCCATCACCTTGATGCGCGATACCAGCAGCGGTGCCAACGCCTTGTGTGGCTGCAGTACTTCACGCAACACACCGTCGACACGCAGCCGCACCACCATCCGTCCCTCAAAGGTATCAAGGTGGATATCGGAGGCGTTCTCCTTGATCGCCTGGGTCAGCAGGGCGTTGAGCAGGCGGATGATGGGGGCGTCATCTTCACTCTCCAGCAGGTCCTCCGGCTCCTGCAACTCGGCGGCGATCTTCGATAGATCGTTATCTTCGCCAAGGGTGCCCATCATCTCGTAGGCCTCGCTGGAACCGGTCTCGTACCCCTGCTGCAACAGCCGGTCAAACGCCTCTTTGGTGAGCATCTCCAGCGTCAGCGGCACCCCAAAGTAGCGCCGCAGCTCGGTCAGGCTCTGGGTCGATATCCCGGCACGGCACTGTAATACCACCGCCTGCTCGTTAATGGTGCTGAGCAGTACGCCATGGCGTTTGGCAAAACCAAAACCGAGGCGTTTGGGTAGCGTGACCGGGCTCTCCGTGGCTAGCGGATCACTGCTTGGCGTCATTACCATCTCCTTGGAGAATGACGTTGGGTTCAAGCGCCTGGTCCGGCGGATTGACGGCGGAGGCGGTGGGCTGTTTGTTGTCAGAGCGGGACTTGATCTCCTCAAACGATGGTGGGAGCGCTATAAACTCCGGCAGTATCGGAATCTCCTCCTTATTCACAAGCAGGATCTTCTTCTTCTGGAAGCCAAGCTGTTCGGCACGAATATAGTCATATTTGCCACTGGTGATACGGGTAGCGATGGCCGCATCACGAATGATTGTGGGTTTTAGGAAGACCATCAGGTTGGTCTTGACCTTGGTACTGCTCTTGTTACGGAACAGCGCACCAATGAAGGGGATATCCCCGAGCAGTGGCACTTTCTGTACTGATTCGGTGACGTCATCCTTGATCAGCCCCCCCAGCACGATGGTGCCGCCATCATCCACCAGCACGGAAGTCTTGATGGAACGGGTGTTGGTGATCAAATCGGCAGCGCTGGCGTTTGAGGGGGCCACACTCTCAACCTTCTGTTCGATGTCGAGTCGCACCGCATCACCCTCATTGATCTGTGGTTTGACCTTGAGGGTGATACCGATGTTTTCACGTTTTATAGTGGTAAACGGTGAGGTGACTGAGGCGGTATCACCGCTGCCGGTACTGGTATAGCTGCCAGTGCGGAACGGCACGGTCTGGCCGACGATGATCTCCGCCTCTTCATTATCCAGGGTCATGATAGTCGGGCGTGAGAGCACATTGGCACGGCTGTCACCCTGAATGGCGTTGAGCAGGCCGACAAAGTCGGTTTTGCCACTGTTAAAACGGCCAAAACCGAGGAAGCTCAGTGGGTTGGGAAGGGTAGGGACAGTATTGTTTTTGAAGCTGTCGGCGGCAGCCGCGGCGTTGAAACTCTTAAAAGCGGTCCCGGCAATGGGTCCCTTGTTGTCCGGCGAGCCATCAATAAACCAGCTCACCCCCAGTTCGGCACTCTTGTCGTCTGTCACTTCAGCGATGATCGCCTCCACCTGCACCTGGGCGCGACGGATATCGAGCTGGCTGATCACGCTTTTCAGCGAACGCAGCAGATCGGGTGGTGCGGTAATGACTAGTGAATTGGTATCTTCGTGGGCCTGAATGGTGATGGGTGAACGCCCCGCCTGTGGCACCGGTGCTTTGGCGGCACCGCCCTGCTGCTCCTTCTCCAGGCTTTCGCTCAGCCCGGTCAGCACCGGCACCAGCTCTTTGGCCTTGGCGTAACGCAGATAGGCAACGTGGGTATTGCCACCGGTCTCCAGGGGGGTGTCGAGATGGGTGATGATGGCGCGGATACCCAGGCGTTCAGACTTATCACCACTGATCAGGATGCTGTTGGTCCGCTCATCCGCCACCAGTACCGGGGCACCGGCCCCCATCGCCTGTGGGTCGGCCTGTTTTTCGCGCTGCCGCAGTGCTTCCATAATGCGGACCACCTCAGCGGCGGCGGCATGTTTGAGGGTATAGACCTCAATGTCAGTGGCGCTGGATACATCAATCCGTTCGATGATTTTAATCAACCGCTGCACGTTGGCGGCGCGGTCAGAGACGATCAGTACATTGGTCGGTGCATAGGCGGCCATATGCCCCTCTTGCGGGACCAGCGGTCGCAGGATCGGCACCAGCTGGCTGGCGGAGACATTTTTCACCTCCAGCACCTGGGTGATGATTTCGTCATTGAAACGTGAACTGTCGCCACTGCTGCCGATCTGTTTGGCGTTAACGGAGGGGATAATCTTGATGACGTTGCCCATGCGTACGGCGGCAAAGTTGTGCACCTCCAGCAGCGACAGGAAGGTTTGATAGACCTCGTCAGGGGTCATTGGCTTGGCGGAGATGACGGTGACTTTGCCCTTAACACGGGGGTCGATAATAAAATTTTTGCCGGTAAACTCGGCCACCGTGGCGACCACCGTCTCCAGCTCCGCCTCCTTGAGGCTGAAGGTGATATTCGCCGCCTCCCTGGCGCTGGCGGGTATGGTCACGGCTGCCAGCGTGGTGAATGCCAGCACCAGGGCCAACTGTTTTGTCCGTGTTTTCAACACAACTGTTTTGCTCTTTTTTTCGTTACACATTATGCGTTTTGTTCCCGGTCAGCACTAATTAATAGGCAGGCTAAACCGCTGCCGTATGCCATTACGATCAATTTCGAGGTCGAGACTATCGACATTGGCCAGATCCCTCATCGCCTGCATCCCTTTGACGGGGCTATCCAGCGCCATGCCGTTGACGGCTGTTACCACATCCCCGGCCATCAAGCCGTAACGGGCCATCAGTTGCGGGTCACGTCCCGGCTGTAACTGGTAGCCACGAAACTGCCCACCTTCGTTTTTTGGGGTGATGCGGACCAGATCCATCACTTCGTTAGGGTTGTTCAACAGGGCAGTGCGATATTCACGCAGACTATAGCCGCCCTGGGACGCCCGGCTGTTCTGGGGCGCTACTGGCAGGCCACCCATGTCGAGCGACGCCTTGGGCAGGGTTAATGTTTCGTAACGGCCACCACGCTGGATGATAATCCGGTCACTATGAATTTCACTCAGGGTTGCGTTGCCTGGCAGGGTATCCCCCACCTTATAGAAGTCATCTTTGCCCGCCGGGTCTGCCACGATGGCCCGTGCGATAGCCATATCCGGGGCGGCAATTACGCCACGCAAGGTGAGTTGCAGACTGGTCTCCGGTAGCTCTTCGGGGATGTCGTTAACCACTTCAGCCTCGGCCTGGCCAAAGAGATGCCACTGTGGGATCTGCTGCCCGGCGCTGTTGGGGGTGGCGCGGGCCAGCATCGAGGAGAGTCCGGGGGTGGGGATGTTGGCCTCTTCAATGGGTGGCAAAAAGCGCCAGCTTATCTGTGCCAGGCTGTAGGCCAGTGCTAATACAAGCACTACCTGCACCCCGCCGACCAGACGTGGTCCCGGATTGGCGGCTAATTCCGTCGTTTTTTTCCAGTTAAGCATCAACGTTACTGTGCCAGCGGCTGCTGGCTATTCCCCCAAATTTTCAACGCCCCGGATGGTCATGGGGCGTAGCCATTAATATAAATTATTCAATCTAGTGTGGTGAGGTGCAATGTGCACCATCAGGTTGACCTGTCTGTGGCCGGATTGTTGCGTTTACATCCTTGTAAAAGTGCCTGTGGTGGTCAGGTTGTTCCAGTGTTGTTGGATAGTATCAGGAGCGTGGCCCATATTTATCACAAATTTTTTACAATCATGGCGTAACGCGACATGACCGGGCAACACCAGTGTATATATTAGGTGTGAGCGGCTGGATTTCGCTGTGACAAATTACCACTCCAGCAGGGTCCATCGTGGAATCTCCACACCAAGCAGAGGGCCGCTCTGGCGATGCTCTAAGGTGCCATCACCATCACTATCGACCAGGAAGTAACGTGGTCCTTTAGCGGGGGTGATTTCGATCATGTAGAGCCGACCATTGACGCGGTACTCTTTAACCTGGCTGTTGTCCCGCGGGGTAATCACAATCTCGGGACTCATCGTGCCCGCAGTCTCTGCTGCCATTAGCGCACTTTGTGCCAGTAATAGCGCTGCAAATGCCATCACATATCGTCTCATCGGTCACAGATCCATTAGCCTTTCCTGTTCTTCGGCAGAGGCTTCAAACCCCCGTTTTTCATAATGGCTAAAGATAGCATCTACCACCTCTTTAGGCGAATCAACCAGTTGTATCAGTTGCATATCGTCGGCACTGATGGTGCCCTGTTCAACCATGACCTCTTCAAACCAATGCAGCAGCCCTTGCCAGAAGGGTGTATGTACCAAAATGATGGGGATGCGACTGGTTTTGCCTGTCTGCACCAAAGTCAAAATCTCTGCCAGCTCATCCAGCGTACCAAAGCCCCCTGGCAGCACCACATAGGCGGAGGCGTATTTCACAAACATCACTTTGCGTGAAAAAAAGTGGCGAAAGTGGAGCGAAATATCCTGATACGGGTTGCTTCGTTGCTCATGTGGCAGGACGATGTTCAGCCCTACGCTGGGCGATTTGCCAGCAAATGCCCCCTTGTTGGCCGCCTCCATGATGCCGGGGCCGCCGCCGCTGACGACGCTGAAACCGGAGTCGGAGAGCTGTCGGGCGATCTGTTCCGCCAGTTGATAATAGGGGTGTTCCGGCGCTGTTCGGGCAGAACCAAAGATGCTGACAGAGGGTTTGATCTTGGCCAGTCGCTCAAACCCTTCAACAAATTCCGCCATGATCTGAAAGACCTTCCATGACTCCTGGGTCAGGCTGGCGTTCTCCTGGCGCTGCATGCTGGGGTGGTGGTGGCGCTGCTCACTATCCATTGTTAACGACCTCTTGAGTACTGCTGATCAACCGTTTTGTCGGCACGATGGTACCGAAGTGCTGCATAATAACCGGCTTCCACTCTCAATTCCGGCTGATATAACGTTATGTCCGATCAAACAGAAAAACCGCTTATCCTGGTGGATGGTTCATCCTATCTCTACCGCGCCTTCTTTGCCATGCCACCACTCACCACTGCGCAAGGTCTACCCAGTGGCGCGGTATACGGGGTGGTAAATATGCTTAAGCGACTGATTAAAGATTATGAGCCAACATTGATGGCCGTGGTCTTTGACGCTAAGGGTAAAACCTTCCGCGACGAGCTGTTTGAACAGTACAAATCCCACCGCCCCCCCATGCCCGATGAGATGCGTAGTCAGATTGAGCCGCTGCACAATCTGGTTCGGGCCTTGGGGATCCCAATGTTGATCATTGATGGTGTGGAGGCGGACGATGTGATCGGCACCCTGGCGGTTCAGGCGCGGGCAGCGGGCATCAATACCATTATCTCAACCGGGGATAAGGATATGGCGCAGCTGGTGGGTGAGCGGGTTACCCTGATCAATACCATGACCAATACCTCGATGGACCATGCCGGTGTTATCGAGAAGTTTGGTATCCCACCGGCGCGTATTGTTGATTACCTGGCACTGGTGGGCGACAGCTCCGACAACATTCCCGGCGTGCCCAAGGTGGGTCCGAAGACCGCGGTGAAGTGGCTGCTGGAGTTTGGCTCTGTCGATGAGATCGTCACCCGCGCCGCCGAGATTGGTGGCAAGGTCGGCGAAAACCTGCGTGGCAATCTGGAACAGCTGGCGCTGTCGCGACTGCTGGCCACCATCAAATGTGACGTGGAACTGGCGCTGCGTCCGGATGAACTCAAGTTGCACGCCCCCGACATCAGCGCCCTGCGTGACCTGTATACCCAGCTTGAGTTTAAAACCTGGCTTAATCAGTTGCGCGATAGTGACGCCGCAATACCGGATATTGAAGCAGATACGTCAAAATCCGCTGCCATTGCTACAGAGTACGAAACTGTTCTTACCCAGGAGCGCTTTGACCACTGGCTGGATCAACTGAAAAAGGCCGAACTCTTCGCCTTTGATACCGAAACCACCAGTCTCGACTACATGCAGGCGCAGATCGTTGGCGTCTCGTTTGCGGTAGAGGCGGGCAAGGCCGCCTATGTGCCGCTGGCCCACGATTACATGGGTGCCCCGGCGCAACTCAATCGTGAACACGTATTGAATAGCCTCAAACCACTGCTGGAAGATGCCAACAAGGCCAAGCTCGGCCAAAACCTCAAATATGACATGAGCGTGCTTGCCAACCACGGCATCACCATGGCCGGCATCCGCTTCGACACCATGCTCGAATCCTACGTGCTCAACAGCACCGCCTCACGCCACGACATGGATACCCTGGCGCTGGCACACCTCGGTCATCAGACCATCCATTTCGAAGATATTGCCGGCAAAGGGGCGAAGCAGCTCACCTTCAACCAGATCGACATCGAACAGGCCGGCCCCTATGCCGCCGAGGATGCCGACATCACCCTGCGACTGCACCAAACCCTCTGGCCCAAGCTGGAGGCCGACGCCGGGCTGAAAAAACTCTTTGATGAGATCGAGATGCCGCTGGTACCGGTGCTGTCGCGCATCGAGCGGACCGGCGTGCTCATCGACCGCGATATGTTGCATAAACAGAGTCACTTCCTGGCGCAGCGCATGGAGGAGATCACCTTGGCAGCGTATGAAGAGGCGGGTGAGGAGTTCAACCTCAGCTCGCCAAAACAGATCCAGGCGATCCTCTTCGACAAACTCGGCCTGCCGACGCTCGAGAAGACCCCCACCGGCCAGCCCTCCACTGCTGAACCGGTGCTGCAGGAGCTGGCGCTCGATTACCCGCTGCCCAAACTGATTCTGGAGCACCGATCCCTGAGCAAACTCAAGTCGACCTATACCGACAAACTGCCGGGGCAGATCGACCCGAGTAGCGGCCGTGTCCACACCAGCTATCATCAGGCGGTGGCCGCCACCGGGCGACTCTCCTCCTCAGACCCAAATCTGCAAAACATCCCCATCCGTAGCGAAGAGGGACGGCGCATCCGCCAGGCCTTCATCGCCGCGCCGGGTTACATCATGCTGGCCGCCGACTACTCCCAGATCGAACTGCGCATCATGGCCCACCTCTCCGGCGATGCCGGCCTGCTGCACGCCTTCAAAGAGGGGCAGGATATCCACAGCGCCACCGCCGCCGAGATCTTTGGTGTGCCGCTGGAACAGGTAGAGACCAACCAACGCCGCAGTGCCAAAGCCATCAACTTCGGGCTTATCTACGGCATGTCCGCCTTTGGCCTGGCCAAACAGCTCGGTATCGCCCGCGGTGCCGCCCAGGAATATGTCGATCTCTACTTCGCCCGTTATCCGGGTGTAAAGGAGTTCATGGAACGGATGCGTCAGGAGGCCCACGACCAGGGCTATGTTGAGACGCTTTTTGGTCGCCGCCTCTATCTGCCGGATATCAACAACCGCAACGCCCAACGCCGCCAGTACGCTGAGCGTGCCGCTATCAACGCGCCAATGCAGGGCACCGCTGCCGACATCATCAAACGCGCCATGATCAGCACTGACAACTGGCTTGAAACAAGCGGCATCAACGCCCGCATCATCATGCAGGTCCACGATGAACTGGTATTCGAAATTGGTGCAGAGTGTTTGGATCAGGCCAGGATAGAGATTGAAAAATGTATGACCGGTGCCGCTGAACTGGCTGTACCGCTAGTGGTTGATATAGGTGTTGGCCCTAACTGGGATGAGGCGCATTAGGGGTTACCCGAAAGCCCACCCATCCCGGTTAGAAAAAAATTTTCCTTTAGCCCTTGAACTTTCGAGAACAGGGCCGATCTACTAGGTAAGCGCACCCCTTGCGCTTACCCGCTCTCCCTCCCTTGAGCGGGAACCCCTCTAACCCGGTTTCCCCAAGCCGGGAAGGAAATTTTGGCCCCGGTTGCCCTCCAATGTGAAGCCGGGGTTTTTTTTATTTTAAAAACAGGGTGATAGCATTTACCCCACTGTTTTTCAGGCCGGTCAAGTTCTGCTAATTACTCTGCCACCGCTTTGGCCCACAGGCAAAATAACTTTTTAATTACCCGACCCGCATTGAACTTTAGTTGTGATGTGGTTGTCAATCAGTTTGAGTGTCTTGCTCCTCAATACCTGCGGGTTTCCCTCTTTCCTCGCAGGATCCCAACCTCCCCGGGTTGGGGTCGACTTGATTGCCCCGGGTCTCTCCTGATTCCCCGGGGCTTTTTTTTGCCCCGTTGTCACCGGTTTTTAGGGGGTTCTGCCGTTTGAACAGGCTCAAAGCCAAACCATTCATCCAGTAGCGCCTGGGCATCTTCAACCCCCGTCCCTTTAAGGGCGGAGAATAGCTGTACGGTAGCCCATGGCTGGTCGCGCTCGACGCTAAACTCCTTGTTTAGGGTTTGCCGGACTTGCATTAAGGTATTCCCTGCGGCACCACGCCCCAGTTTGTCGGCTTTGGTCAGCAAAATGTGGACCGGCATGCCGGTAACCTGGCACCACTCGAGCATTTGTGAATCGAAGTCAGTAAATGGGTGGCGGATATCCATCATCATGATCAGCCCCCGGAGACATTCACGCTGGCGCAGGTAGAGTTCGAGTGTATGTCGCCAGTGGCGTTTGACTTGATCGGATACCTTGGCGTAGCCATAGCCCGGCAGGTCAACGATGTAGCGCTGCTCATCGAGTTGAAAGTAGTTGATCTGTTGTGTTCGCCCGGGTGTTTTGCTGATGCGTGCCAGTGCTTTTTGGCCAGTAATGCGATTGATGGCGCTGGATTTGCCGGAGTTGGAGCGCCCGGCAAAGGCGATTTCGATCAGGTTGTCTGAGTTGGGCAGCTGCGTCAGATTGTGTGCGCCCATCGTAAAGGTGGCGCGTTGATAGGTAGGATTTGTCATTAAGATGGCTTAGCGCTTGCCGGGGCCGTAGATGTAACGGGAGAGATTGATCTCTTCGGTACTCAGGCGGCGGACCAGATGATCGAGGCTGATGATGGCGTGTTCCAGCAGGTTGACAGCGATGTAGGGGTGTTCGACACGGAGACGTTGATATCTGGCGCGGGTTAGTTTGAGCAGCTGTGTGTCGTTGGCGGTGGCGCGCATCTGTAACATGCGTGGTTGCCGGTCGAAAAAGGACATTTCACCCATCAGCTCGCCCTCTTTCATGACGCCAACCACCATTTCGCGGCCGTGATCATCAAACAGCAGGCCTGCTTCCCCTTTGACGACAAAGTAGAGTGCTTCACCAACTTCGCCGGCCTCTGCGATAATTTCATCTTTGGAGTAGCCCGCCAGCTCGGTATACTCGAGCAGTGTTTCGACCTCTTTCAGGGTCAGTGATTCACACAGGTACTGCTGATTCATGAATGCTTTTAAGTCGATGCCTTTGGCGGACATGGATGTAACTCCTTGACGAAAACAGGGGGAAATTTTGCGAACGATAATAGCAGTAAAAGGGTCCAACGCTCCAGTGACCGGCGGCGCGATTTTGAAATGATGAGGTGATTTCGTTCGGTGGTCGGTGATAAAGTGATGGGTAATCCCCCTAAACATCAACATGTATGAGGATCCAAATAATGCGTTTTATCAAAATCGCAACGCTGTTCCTGCTCTCTGCGTTTGTTCTCGCCCCTGCTTTTGCTCAGTTGGCGCCGCCTGCACCTTATAAAAATATTGTGCCGCCCCAGCCGACTTCAACAGGTGACAAGATTGAGGTGGTTGAGATTTTCTCCTATGGTTGCTCTCATTGTCACCGTTTTGAGGCAACGCTGGAGCGTTGGCTCAAAAACAAGCCCGATAATGTTGAGTTTGTACGCCTGCCCGCTATTTTCAGCCCACAGTTGGCGCTGTTTGCCCGTGCCTACTATGCGGCTGAGGCGTTGAATGTGGTTGATAAGGTCCATAAACCGTTGTTTGATGCGGTGCATATGCAAAAACGCCGCCTTGGCAGTGAAGATGAAATTGCTGAGGTGTTTGTGGAGAATGGTGTCAGTAAGGATGACTTTCATAAGGCTTTCCGCTCCTTTTCAGTTGAAGCAAAGGTGCGTCGTGCGGCTGAGCTTGGCAAGCGTTATGGTGTTGAAGCAACCCCTTCTATGGTAATCAACGGTAAGTACATTACCAATCCAGGCATGGATAACATCGGTTTTGATGGCATGATTGAGCAGATTAACAAGTTGGTCGCTAAAGAGAGCAAAGGCGGGTAAATTCAGCGCCGTGCTGGCCGTTAACCCCCAATAACAACTATAAAGGCACCATCAACGGCCCATGAAAGCAGTAGAACTTTTTGTCCGTTGCCTCGAAAACGAAGGCGTGGAGTATATTTTTGGCATTCCTGGTGAGGAGAATCTCGCCATGATGGATGCGTTGCTGGACTCCAGTATCAAATTTGTCACTGTGCGTCACGAACAGGGCGCTGCTTTTATGGCCGATGTTTATGGCCGTCTTACTGGTCGGGCCGGTGTCTGTCTGTCGACACTCGGTCCTGGTGCCACTAATCTGATCACTGGTGTTGCGGATGCCAATATGGATCATGCGCCGCTGGTGGCTATTTCGGGTCAGGCGGGTACCCATCGACTTCATAAAGAGTCACATCAAGTGCTTGATCTGGAGGAGATGTTTCGCCCTATCACCAAATATTCAGCACGGTTGTTGATGCCGGAAATTATTCCCGAGGTGGTGCGTAAGGCGTTTAAACAGGCGCAGATGGAGAAGAGTGGCGCAAGTTTTATCGAATTCCCAGAAAACATCGCTGATATGGAGTTGGCTGATGATAGCCTGCCACTCTGGTCAAAAAACCCGGTGCTTCCTGCGCCCGCTCAGGACCGTATTGACGCGGCTGTTGAGGCAATTTCTGCCGCTAAAAATCCGATTATTCTCGCGGGCCATGGCGTAGTACGTGCCCAGGCAGCCCAGCAGCTGGCTGATTTTGCTGCCCAGCTTAATATTCCAGTGACCAATACGTTTATGGCTAAAGGGATTGTCCCTTTTAAACACCCCACTGCACTTGGCAGTGCCGGTTTGCAGGCCAAGGATTATGTAGGGATTGGTTTCGATAAAGCGGATGTCATTATCTGTGTGGGTTACGATTTGGTGGAGTACCACCCCTATCTCTGGCACCCCACCAAGGACCGTTTTATCATCCATATCGATTTCCAGCCCGCCGAGGTGGATGCTCATTACGGTGTCAAGATTGGCGTGGTGGGTGATATCAAGGAGTCGTTACAGCGCATTGCAGGGCTGGCTACGCCGCAACCAGGGGTTCAAAAACTACGACCATTGCGCGATGCATTGATTAAAGATATGAACGAACACGCCCAAAGTACGGCGTGGCCAGTACAGCCACAAAAACTGATTTGGGATCTGCGTACCGCCATGGGTCTGGAAGATATCGCCATCTGTGATGTTGGTGCCCACAAGATGTGGATGGCGCGTATGTTCCGCTGTGAGGTGCCCAACACCTGCATCATCTCCAACGGCTTTGCCAGTATGGGCATCGCTGTGCCGGGTGCTATTGCTGCCAAACTTGCCTACCCGGACAAGAAGGTGGTGGCGGTGACGGGAGATGCCGGTTTCTTGATGAATAGCCAGGAGATTGAGACGGCGATGCGACTCAAGACTCCTATCGTTATCCTTATCTGGAATGATGGTGGTTACGGATTGATCAAGTGGAAGCAGATGCACCACTATGGCCGTCCGAGTCACGTTGATTTTAATAACCCTGATTTTGTTAAATATGCGGAGGCATTTGGGGCCAAAGGCTACCGCATTAATAAAACCGAGGAGTTGTTGCCGGTACTACAACAGGCCCTGGCCGATGAGACCGTGTCGATCATTGACTGTCCGGTAGATTATGCTGAGAACCTCAAGTTGACAGCTAAGTTGGGTGAGACAATTATCCAGCTATGAGTGCGCTCCCCAGCCATTCGCTTGAGCACGGTCGAAAAATTAAGCTGCTAAGCTTCAATATTCAGGTAGCCATTGCCTCAACCCGTACACGCCACTATCTGACTCAGAGTTGGAAGCATGTATTGCCGCATGCCAACCACTTTGACAATCTTGACCGTATTGCCCATCTGGTGAGTGATTACGATATTGTCGGTTTGCAGGAGGTGGATGGTGGCAGTTTGCGTAGTTACTTTGTCAATCAGGTCGAGTACCTGGCGGAGCGCAGTCGTCACCCGTTTTGGCATCAGCAGACCAATCGTAATATTGGCAGAATTGCCAAGCATAGCAACGGACTGTTGAGCCGTTTTCAGCCGAGTGAAATTGTTGAGTATAAGCTGCCGGGTGTCATGCCGGGTCGTGGCACACTGATGGTGCGTTATGGCCAAGCTGACAACCCATTAGTACTGATGTTAGTCCATCTTGCCCTCGGTAAACGGACGCGGCTCTATCAACTGGATTTTGTGGCTGAGCTGGTGCGCGATTACCAGCATGTCTGTGTGATGGGGGATTTTAACTGTACGCCGGATAGTGAAGAGATGGTGCATCTCTTTAATAAGACAGACCTCTGCCTACCGGAGGAGCGGCACCTTACCTTTCCTGCGTGGCGGCCAGCGCGTAATATTGACCACATACTCACCAGCTCATCCATAAAGGTAGAGCAGATGAAGGTGCTGAATGAGGCGCTCTCTGACCATCTTCCTATTGCCATAGAGATCAGTTTGCCAGCGGGACTCCATTTGGGCCATTAATTATTAATCAGTGTGTTGATCTGTTTTTGGCGGTGTCTGCAGTGCCTTGATGCGATCCTCTTCGGCCCGAATGCGTCTGTTTTTGCGATCATCCATGGCCAGGAAAGTCAGAAAGCCCACAACCAGAAAAATGGCAACTAACCACACTATAATGATAGTCATGTTGATACCTTTTAAAACGGCAAAAAGAGTAGGCACCTTAGCATTTTATGGCAGGAATACAACCATAATTGTGCTGCACGGTGGTGTTGAAGGAAGGTATTATTGCCGATTATCAATGAGCCAATAATGAATTATGCGAGAAGAGTTGCAATGAATAGAGATGTTTTAACTGTCCCCAACCGTGCCCGTTATGTCGCGGGGCCAGAGAGTGATTATGCTTTCGCCCAGGGCAATGCAAGAGAGCAGGGGTTGGGTGAGGCTGTGTTGTTACGGCGGCGTGGGACAACACTGGGGTGGATTGCCGTTACACCTCCGTCTGATGTTGCAGATCACTTTGGTGTGGTGAGTGATCGTTGGAGCAACGCGCGCCCATATGTGCTGCCGGGATACTGCTGTGCTGCAATCCCCGATTATCAGAATCAGATAGAGCAATCTAACGCATTGATGCTGGGTATTGCAGCGGGATCAAGCCCGGCCGATCTGTTAGAGCAGTCTTGTTATAGCGAACGGTTACACCCCCGTTTTGAAATGCTGGCAGCATGTTCCGATGAAGGCGATCCACAGGAGATCGAAACCATTGAATTTGATGTGATGGATGGTGATGAAGTTATCGCCGAAAATCTCTGGTGCAAATGTTCATGGCTCTCGTATGAAAACGATGACGCATCACTTCGTTTTCGCTTCTCTTTTGGCATGGTTGGTTATGAAGATGTTGCTGCTGATGTTGAGCGACAACTTTATGCGGGTGAGTTGACCGAAGCGCTGTTTCCCGAATCAGCCATTATTAGCAATGACACAAAACTGGAGCAGCAGCTCTGCACAGTATTTGGTGTTAATAAACTGGCGTATGTTGAGAGAATCATCTATTTCAACGCCCCAAATGGCGGAGCCCATTTTCATCAGGATGTCGAGCGCGGTCATCTGGGTGTTATTTTTGCTCAGCTTTATGGCCGTACCTGTTGGGCGGCCTGTTCAAAAAATGATCTGATGGATGAGGTGGAGAAGTTTGTTCGCAATCGGGAGAATCATGTCGCGTTACAAGCGTTATTGATGGACGAGGCAGCATTTAAAACGATGGTGTGTATTGCAGAAGATCGTTCACAGCTTAGTGAAGTGTTGGATGAGAATGATAACAATCTGTTTGATCTGTTACTTAACCGCTGCCCACAGTTTTATCAACAACTCAGTGATAATGGCCATGTCTACATACTTACCCCTGGCGATGTTATGTTGCTGCCACAAAAAAATAGTGACGAATGTTGTTGGCACACGGTCTGTTGTCTTGATGATTTTGCCGGTCAAGCATTGTCATTTGCGATGAGAGGCATCGTCTAGTACTGAATGAATTTCTGACAATTACGTCGGTAGTGATTTTTTATTGGAAGGAAGATATAACCGAAAGGAAAAGTGGATATTTAAGCGGCCATTGTTGTGTTGAGTCGGGCCGCTTTTATAAAAAATTATGAGGCACTAAATTTTTACATGATTTAAAATTATATCCACTTTAAAATGTCATGCAGTAAAAAGCCCATCGCTTCAAAGGCAATTAGCCAGATGACAATCCACTCCAGCAGCGATGAGTGTTTATGCTTCTGTTCATCGGCCATCATCTGGAAAAGTTCGTGAATGGTTTCGAGCCGTTTATTGAGTACATCTAAGCGTTGACGGATTTCGAGGTAGGTGGCTATCTTTTGATAGTCCGGCTCATATTCTGGATACTCCCAAAAAAAGTCAGGTACATCCAATAAATCATAATGGAGCATGATGTCGCTTTTTGCCAAAAAGAGCTGGCCACGCATTTTGGCGATACTGCTGCTGCTTAATTGTGAGCTGCCGGTGTTGGCAAGGTTAAGAGGGATGTGGCGGGTTTCACTGATGGTTTTTTGAGTGCGTAATTCAAATTGTCCGAGTTTAACCGACTGAGCAATGGCGTGTGATAGTGCCAGGCGCGACAGACGCTCATTGTTGTATAGTTGAATGTGGTCGTTTTTTATGTTGGTAGTCGTGGCGTTGAGCTCATATGTAAACTCATCTTCATGCAGCACCGTACTGGGTGTGACGGTGAAACGTTGCAGGCGCTGCAACATGTTTTGCCGTTGGTTATGCCCAACCTGCCAGAATATGGCCACGCCGTAGTTGAATATAAACAGGTCGCCACTACCCATTTCCACATGTAGTACATCCCGTAACAAGGTGCAACGAAAGGCATTTAAGAAATCCTGTTGCAGGAGTGCGAAGTCAAATTTATCGGCCAGGCACTGGGCGTAAATGTCGCTGTTCTGTATCGTTGTCATGATTGGCGGATTCACTTCTAATAGTGGGTAGTGACTGAATGTATCGAGCAAGATACCAATTTCAGTAATTGAATATTGTGATTATGTTGTTTTCTCTCGATCGAGGAGGCATCAGTGGTGTTGACCTGACGTGCTGTTTGTAGTGATTGTCTGGTCAAATTTACGCAGCAAGTGTAACAAAATAGTGACGTCAGATGGGGTTATACGTTGTATGGTCTCTTCTGCGTAGGCGTGAATGTCGCACTGCTGTGGCAAGGGAAGCCCCTGTTCCAGAATCTGTATCATGCGCGGGATAAAGATCCACTGTAACCATTGTGCAACGTTTAGAGTGTCAGCGCAAAATGGGGTGGGGTTGTGTAGTAGCGCCTGTTCAGGCGGTTGGCTTTCCCACAGCTGAAGCTGCCGCATCTCCGCCTCTATCTGTAAAAGCAGATCGGCGAGTGAATGTGTGATGTTGGACATAATTAAAGGGTGGTCACCTAATATTTGGCCGTTAAGCGGTGGCCTGTGTTTATAATCACAGGCGAAACATTTTAGAACAATTTCAGGAATTATGGCTCACTATCGTCCTCCCCAATCTAAATCTTCCCCCTATATTACCCCCGAAGGCTATCTTGCACTGCAAGCTGAGCTTGATGGACTATGGAAACGACGCCATGACGTCACAAAACATCTGACGGCAGCAGCGGCGGAGGGGGACCGCTCGGAGAACGCCGAGTACATCTATCGTAAAAAAGAGCTGCGTGAAATTGATCGCCGTGTCCGCTATCTGCAAAAACGGCTGCCTGATTTGAAGGTGGTGCGTGACAGACCCAGTGATCCCAGTAAGGTTTTTTTTGCCGCCTGGGTGCGGATCGAAGATGATGATGGCAACGAAAAAATCTACCGCATCGTTGGCCCTGATGAGTTTGATCTGAGCCGTGGTTTTATCAGCATGGATGCGCCGATGGCTCAGGCGTTGATGAAAAAGGGGCTGGATGATGAGGTGGTGGTGCAGACGCCGGAAGGCTCACGGCACTATTACATCAGTGAGGTGAGTTACAGTTTGATCGAGTGATCCGTTGTATAAACAGCCCCATCCTTACTTCTGGTAGAGGTCGATCAATTGCCCCACAACCTGTCGCAACGCCTTGAGTGCTTCGTTTTTGCCGGTGTAACCGGTATCGCGGCAGAGCTCAGCCCAACTGTTTTTCTGTAACATTTTTTTTACCAGCAACGGTTGATATTCTAACGGCAACTTGGCGGCAATAAGGTGATGACGGGTTAGCTGCCATAGCGGCACAATCACGGTCTCCAGACCCAGATTGGCGTGGGCAAAGGTGTGCAGGTCACGCCAATCATCAGTACTGAGTTGTAGTGGTGGTGAAGGCTCATGACGTTGCATCAAGGCTACGGCCAGTGTGGCATCAAGATCAGACAGCGGCTCTGCCAGTAGCGAGGGCAAGCGTAGATGGAAACGTTCGTGTGCCTGTTGGTGTAGCTGCTCTCCTGCCACGCTCAGTGGACGTACTACCAGCAGTGAGTGGCTGCCACTGCTCTGTTCGCGCTGTAGTCCGATGCGGATGGGAGTAAAGGCCAGCCGTTGCCAGAAGTGCAGCAGTTCGGGTGTGATGCCAAAGCTGGCACCAATAGCATCCAGGCCGTGGTGGTGTGCATCGGCAACGATCTTGCTGATCAGTGCTGAACCAAAACCACAACGTTGCCGTTGCGGATGGATGGCGATACGCATGATACGGCGGTAGCTGAGTGTGGCCGCATCGGGTAAACCCACGTGGGCAGCCAGTGACTGGGGTAACAGGTGGCCGTGCAGACGGCGGCTCCCTTCGTAGATCGCCTGGCTCAACGCCGCATCAAGCCCACCTTCATCAGCGACCAGTGCAGTCCCTACAATTAGCTCGCCGTGGCGTATGACGTAGACCGTTAAACCTGGGCTGTCGAGCAGTTGGCGCAGATCATTGGGGCGGGTACGGTAGTGGGCCAATACCAGCAGGCCAAAGAGTTGTGAGAGTATTGCCTCATCGTGCATTAACTGATCACGGTCGATGGTTTCAACCACACACTGTTCTGCTATCAAGCTGGCAAGTTGCGCATCACTGGCGATGGTGGCATTGAGCAGCAGGGCATCAAATATGGCGGCCTCAACTGGATCATCGATGGCCCAACGGATCGGTTGCTCCAACCGTAATTGCTGGCCGCCGGGCATGGTGCGATGTAATGTTTCGCTGAAGCGTAATAAAAACCCACGGCCACTGCCTTCATATCCGTGCACTGTGGTGGCAAAGACGATGCGGTTGTAGTGCTGCACGAGCGCGTTGAGCATCGGCGTGGGAATAGCGGCAGCCTCGTCGATCAGCAGCAGGTCGGTGGTGGGATGGGTCTGAAGCAACTCATCGGGGGCGATGAACGTGAGTGTCGCACCACCATAGTTGAGTTGGCCGCGACTCAACTGTGCATCTGGCAATAGCCGCGCCGCCTGCTCAAACAGTGCGGCCGTGGCATCCAGACGTGGTGCGGTGACAGTAATACGACACATCCCCTCCCGCAGGAGCTGCGCCGCTGCAATACCAAGGGCAGCAGACTTGCCACGACCACGATCAGAGAGCAGCACCGTCGGCCGTTTGCGATGGCCACGGGCAGTTTTAATAATGGCGGCAACGGCCAGTTGCTGATCAATTGTGCGGCAGGGCGGATCGATAAACCCCTCTGCTGGGAGTGGCCTCACTACCTCAACAGAGGGTAGCTCGCCCCCCTCCTTCACAATGTAGAGGCCTTGGGCCTGTTGTAGCCGTGTTATTAACCGCGTAATAAACCGACTGTTATCGATGGATGTCATCAAGCGGTGCGACTCTGGGTCAGGGGTGGTGGGCCAATGGGTCAATGGGGGGGTTAAAAGCAGCAACAGGCCACCACTTTTCACCACGCCCGAGACCGCCCCCAGGGCATCGGCATCAAGGCCAGCATGGGCATCATAGACTGCCATTGAACACTCGCTGCCCAGCACCTGCCTGCATTCGCTATTTTTAATCTGTCGCTGCCCTCTATTCATCGCCAGATTAGATACCCAGAGCTGATCTTCGGGTAATACATCCGCTGTCGCCGTCTCAGCCAACCGATGACACCAAGTCGCCGAGCCGCTCAGCCAGAGCAGTCGGCGATGTTGTGTAGCGCGGGCCACTGCACACAGTTGTGCGATGAAGTCTTCAAAGGAGTGCAAGGAGGGGGATTCAGACATGGCGAGAGATTAACAGCTGTTATAACGGCTTTAAACCACCAAAACCGGGTAAAATGGCCTTTTCAGCGCAGACACCCCCGCCATGTCCAATATTATTCTCAGCACACTCAATGCGCGTTACATCCATAGTGCCTTTGGTTTGCGCTACCTCAAGGCCAACATGGCGGAGCTGGCAGACGCCACCACGATCATTGAGTTCACCATTCATGAGCGCCCTATCGACGTTGTTGAGCGGCTACTACAGAGCCAACCACGGATTATCGGATTGGGGGTATATATATGGAATATCGTCGAGCTCACCCAGGTGGTGGCGTTACTTAAGGAGGTCAGCCCAGAGACGCTGCTGGTACTGGGCGGCCCGGAAGTGAGTTTTGAACATGCGGCCCAGCCGATTGTAGGCATGGCCGATTATGTGATCTGCGGCCAGGGAGAGCAGGAGTGGGTGGAGCTCTGTCGTCTGCTGCTGGCGGGTGAGCGGCCCCGGCAGAAGATTATTAACGCCATTCCCCCCAGATTAGAGCAGCTCCAGATGCCCTACCACCTCTATAGCGACGAGGATGTTGCCCACCGCATCCTCTATGTTGAGGCATCACGGGGCTGCCCGTTTAAGTGTGAGTTCTGCCTCTCGGCCCTTGATAAAACCGCCAAGCCGTTTGATCTGGAGCTATTTTTGGGCGAGATGGACAAGCTTTACCAGCGTGGTGCGCGGCACTTCAAATTTGTTGACCGCACGTTTAATCTCAAAATCGACTTCAGCATTCGCATCCTAGATTTTTTCCTGCAACGTCTTGATGACAAGCTATTCTTACATTTTGAGATCATTCCCGACCATCTGCCAGAGGCGCTAAAAACCGCCATTCAACGCTTTCCAGAGGGGACGCTGCAGTTTGAAATTGGTGTCCAGACCTTCAACCCCGAGGTGCAGGCGCTCATCAGCCGCAAACAGGACAACAACAAAACCGCCGACAATCTGCGCTGGATTGCCGAACATACCCACGCCCACATCCATGCCGATCTGATCATCGGCCTGCCGGGCGAGGATATGGCCAGTTTTGCCCGTAGTTTCAACCGACTGGCGCAACTGGCACCCCACGAGATACAGGTCGGTATCCTCAAACGACTGCGTGGTTCCCCCATCATCCGCCACACCCCCGCGTTTGATATGCGCTACAACCCCAATCCACCCTACAACATCCTTAGCAACAATCTGATTGACTTTGCCACCTTGCAGCGACTCAACCGTTTTGCCCGTTACTGGGACATGATCGCCAACTCCGGCCGTTTTCGGCAAACACTCCCCCTGTTACTGGCCGATGACCCGTTTGAATCTTTTATGGTGCTGAGTGATTGGCTTTTTAGTACCACCACCCAGACCCACCAGATTGCCCTCAAGCGGCTCTTTTTAATCCTTTACCAAGGGGGCGTAGAGGCGTTGAACATTACTGCCAGCACGCTTGAGGAGATGCTGATGATTGACTACGCCACCTCCGGCCTTAAGGGGATGCTGGTGCTCGATCCCGAACAGGCGGCGCGCCAAACGGAGGCAAATGCCAGTACGCGTCAGCAGCGCCATCGCCAAGTGGCTCTGTAATCCCATGTAATATAAAGAAAAATTTAAAATATTGGTGACCTCAAACTTGTCCCAACATTGTTATAGTCAGCCTCTTAAAGAGGTGCTAAGGTATTACTCCCTTGGCCGGGGCGTGGTGTAGTTGGCCCAGATCCATCAACATCTACCCTAGGAAGCGATATAAATGAAAAACAGCTACAACTATTCAGGTTTTTGCAAAAGCAGTTACTCTTTCACCGGCAAAAAAAATAGCGCTGGTGTGGTGGGCTCCTTTGAGAGTGCACCGGTTGATAACTCAGCTTCACGGATCCCCCCTTACCTCGCTCAGACACCTGTCAGTCGTCAGATGAAGGGTAGCTAGCTGTTATGGGTAAAACCTGCCCGGTCTGGGCAGGTTTTACCCAATATTGCAAAATTATCCCTGTTATTACAGACATTTCACCCCTCCCCGCTTGAATTTCAGTTTTTTACTATCACTTAAGGGTTGTTGTTACACCATATAAGGAAGCTTCATGCAGCCGTCACGCCCATCGCTGGATATCGTCATCAGCCAATCAATTGCCATACTGGTTGATGGTAATAATCTTGAGCGCAGCATTCATGACGAGGCGGGTGATACACAGACCATGCTCAATTTTGATACCTTGATCCCGCGGCTGCTGGGGAATCGCGGACTCAACCGGTTGATCTACTTTCGTGAAGGAAAACACATCTCCGCAAAACTTCAGGAGCGGCTGCACAATAACTTTCATGGCTCAGTACGCCCCTGCCACAAGTCGGCAGATATCCCCCTGACCATCAATGCCACCCAGCTGGCGAGCAAGGTGGATACCATCATCATCATGTCAGGCGACTCCGACTATGTTGAGCTGGTGCGCCACCTGAAATCAGAAGGGGTGAGGGTCGAGATTGCCGCTGTGCCGCGCACCACCTCACGACTGCTGGTGGATGAGGCGGACTATTTTCATGAAATTACCCGAGAGGATTGGTTCAGCCTGCCCCAGAAAAAGGGTGGTCCCCGTGGTCCCTCCCGGCACTTTATTGCCCCTGTCGAGGTTAGCGAGCCAGAGTGATGTTCCGGACCGGGTCTAATCTCCAGCCACTCAAAAAAGCTAATTGGTTTCTGTTGTGGCTAGAAAAATTATATTATTTATCAATAGGTAATATTTTTTTCTGGATTCGGTTTGGCGCTGGCCAACCGGGCCGGGAAAAAATGTCAATCTAGTGTAAAATGTGCCACGGATTTAATTGAAATGGATCGGGGAAAGTAGATGAAATCAGTTTTAACGTTGTTAATCGCCATGACCGCAGCTATCGGGTTATTTGTCACGGGCATGGATGTCGCCGAGGCAAAACGGATGGGCGGAGGCAAATCCTTTGGTGGCAAATTCAATCAGAGCCAAAGTGTTAATCGTAACGCCACCGCTAATCAATCCCAAAAAGCGACCGCCGCACAGCAGAAAAACTCAAATCTCAAAGAGTCGTTTGCTAAAAAAGGGGGGCTGATGGGCATCCTGGGTGGCCTCGCCTTGGGTGGACTATTGGGCGCACTCTTTTTTGGGGGCGCGTTTGATGGCATCAACTTCATGGATGTACTGCTGTTTGGGTTGGTTGCGTTCCTGATCTATAAATTTATGGCCAGTCGCGCCCGCCAGCAGCCCCAGCCCGCTGCGGCAACGGCCAACAATCACTACAGTGCCCACAATGAGCAGGAGATCCCTCATCAGTCTGAGCAGGTCAGTGAGCAGCGTTATAACAATAGCAACGAAAGTGTCAGTGACGGCCCAAGCCTTGATGGTTTGCGCAGTGCGGTGCCAAAGGGGTTTGATCAGGCCGCGTTTATTGATGGCGCCAAAAACTGTTTTGTGCGGCTGCAAAAGTCGTGGGATGAGGGGGATCTGGCTGACATCCGCCAGTTCACTACTGACCATGTGTTTGGTGAAATCCAGGACCAGTTCCGTAGCCGCAATGGTAGTTCAGAGACAGAAGTGGTTGATCTGAATGCTGAACTGCTCAGCGCCAATGACCTTGGCTCCAAGCAGGAGGCGATTGTACTGTTTAAGGCCGAGCTGCGTGAGGATGGCAATAATATTCACGTGGACGAGGTGTGGCATTTTGTTAAGGCACGCAACAGCGCTAACTGGCAGCTGGAGGGGATCCAGCAGGTTGCGGGATAATCGACTGAGCTAACAGAGATGGTGACTCTGTCACTGTGGCGAATATGGAAAACCCGGCAGCCTGAAACAGGCTTCCGGGTTTTTTGTTGTTACATGGGTTTGGTTGGCTGTTTACGAGTGGCTGGTGGCGTTGGTGCTCCAGCGCTTTGTAACCTCGGCAATGCGCTTGCCAAACAGTCGTGCAGTATCAAGGTCGCCCGGCAGCGGCCCTTCGGTGGTGCTGGCGTCGGAGGGTGACTGGGCCATCAAGCCACTGGATGACCCTAGAAAGTTGATGTCGTTGCGTTGTGCTGCCTTGTTGTTGGAGGGCAGCATGCCGGTGCCTGCCCAGACCATGCCGTGTTGCATCGCCAGGGTGAAGAGATAATGCAGGGCGAGCTCTTTGTCGCCATTCATGGAGGCTGAATTGGTAAATCCGGCCCCTATTTTGTCCTTCCATGTTTGCTTGATCCAGTCCTTGCTGCTGGCGTCGGCAAACTTTTTAAACTGCCAGGAGACGCTGCCCATGTAGGTGGGGGAGCCAAAGATCACACCATTGGCGGTGGCCAGGGTGTTCCAATCGGCCGCTGTTAATTCACCTTCACTGTTGATGGCCAGCAGGTTAGCGCTGATATCGGCAACAGCGGCTGCACCGGCGTGAATGGCTTCGGCCTGTTTTTGGGTATGGCCGTAGCCGCTATGGTAAACAATGGCAATGCTGGTCATGTGATACTCCTTTTGGTGGGTTGAACATCCGTTTAATCGACAAAGGGTCCGTGCTGGAAAATAGGTTCGCCGTGTGGCACACCAAGGCAGAGCATTAGCTGACTGGCCATCTCTGCCTGGATATGGACCACTGTTTCACTATCGATGAAGGCGGCGTCGGCCTGGGCATAACGTATACCGTTAATATCAATGACCCCTTCCACAACATAGAGCAATCCACGCATCTGCGGGGCGATGGTCTCGCTGTAGTGGGCGTTGGCATCCATCTGGATATGGGCATAACGCACGGCTGTTAACAGCTGTAGCGGTGAGCCGGCTCCAACGATGGTTTTGACCCGTCCCCCCTCAAACATCTGAACCGGGAAGTCACCGTGGTTCACCTGCTGATAGCTGGGGTCGCTCTGTTTAAGTCGTTTGGGCAGATTGATCCAGAGCTGAATGCCACGGGTGGCAGCGCTATCGTTTGGCATCTCTGAGTGGGTTATTCCGCGTCCGGCGGTAAACCGTTGTGCGCCCCCCACTTCAACGGTGGAGCTGTTGCCAAGATTATCGCTATGTTTGACAGAGCCGCTGAAGAGATAAGTCAGCCCCTCAAAGCCGCGGTGTGGGTGTTCAGGAAAGCCGTTGCCAGGGGTGATGGTGAAATCATCCCACAAAACAATGGGGTCATAGTTACGAAAACTGGCGATGGGCATCAGGCGCGCGATGGCGACACCTGCCCCCTCCTCCATTTGCTGTGCGGGGTATTTGCTGATCATGAAGAGCCTCTCCTTTTATCTCTCCCTCCCATGCCCCCTCTGCCTGATGGCGGGAGGGGGGCTGCAAAAGGGGTTAATCGTTGTGGCTGCCGTCACAATACGGCAGGTTTTTGCTCTTGCCACAGCCGCATACCCGCAGGGTGGTATCCTCTTTTGCCTCATACTTCATCGGCTGGATAGGCGGGCTGCTGTTGAAGTGGGAGCCGTCACAAAAGGGTTCACGACCGGTTTTGCCACACATGCAGAGGCGGGCGCTGTCACCAGCGTTGAGTGTGACCTTGTGGGGAGTGCCTTTGTCGTAAAGTGCCATTTGTGGTTTTTCCTTGGTGATAAAAAGGTAAAAGTTTAGACCAAGGAGGCGCTGCGTGTGTGGTTATCTTGCGGCTGTGGTTGGCGGCGGGCATCAATGCTCAGCCTCCCCGCGCCGTGGGCCGTGATAAACAGCAGGCCACCGGCGATGGCGAGATTTTTCATGAACATCAGCGACTGTATCTGGTCAGCAAGGTTGTTGTGAAAAATAGCCGCCGCCACAATCGTGAATCCAGCCAGCAACCCGGCGGCTGTCCGTGCCTGCCAGCCAAATAGCAGTGCCAGCCCGCCGCCAAGCTCCAGCAGGATGACCGCTGGCAGGAGTATGCCGGGCACCCCCATGGCTTCCATCCACCCTTGCGTGGCGGTGTAGCCACCAATCTTACCGATGGCGGCGATGATAAATATGGGCGCTATTAACAGGCGGCCGAGTAGTGTTGTGTATCTATCCATCTGTGTTCTCCTGATCTGTTGGTTAAGTGTGTAGCTATTATGAGTCATATTTTCTGATATAAAAGCGCAAAAAATAGTGTATATTAATCTAAATTATGAATAGATCAGCCATCAAAGCCCCCCGTACTACCCTCGACCAATGGCGGATTCTGCAGGCCGTGGTGGATGCGGGTGGATATGCCCAGGCGGCAGAGCGGCTCCACCGTAGCCAGTCCGCCGTCAGTTATGCCGTGGCCAAACTCCAGGCGCAGCTGGGGGTGCCACTGCTGGAGATTCATGGGCGCAAGGCGGAGCTGACCAAAATGGGGGAGACGCTGTTGCGCCGCTCACGGCAACTACTGGGGGATGCGGCGGAGCTGGAGCAGCTGGCCCATAGCCTGGAACAGGGGTGGGAGGCGGAGGTGGTATTGGTGGTGGATGCTGCCTACCCCAGTAGCACCTTGATGCAGGTACTCAAACAGTTTGCCTCCGATTGCCCCAATACCCATGTGCGGCTGGAGGAGGTGGTGCTCTCGGGGGCCGATGAGGCGCTACTGGAGGGGCGGGCAGATCTGGTGGTGGCCTCGCAAGTGCCGCAAGGATTTCTCGGAGACCCACTGCTGGAGGTGGAGTTTATCGCCGTTGCCCACCGTGACCACCCGTTGCATCGTAGTGTAGAGCCGCTCACCACCGAACTGCTGAGACGGGAGCTACAGGTGGTGATCCGCGACTCGGGGCTTTATCTCAACCGCAGCAGCGGCTGGCTCGGGTCAGAGTACCGCTGGACAGTCAGCAGTATCGAAACGGCGGTAGTGGCCGTGAGCAGCGGTCTGGGGTTTAGCTGGTTGCCACAGCATCAGATAGAGACAGAGCTGGCGCAAGGCATACTCGTACCGCTGCCCCTGCGTGAAGGGGGGCGAAAGTTAGGGTTGATGCATCTGGTGTTTGGGCGGAGTGAGGCGACGGGGCCCGCCACGCAGCGGTTGGCACAACTGTTTAAAGAGGTGGCAAACCATGGTCGTTGAGTGGATGGACGACGCGGCCTGCCCGTGTGGTCTGGGGCTATCCTACGGCAACTGCTGTGGCGCGCTGCATAGTGGCCGTGCCATGGCAACAACGCCGGAACAGCTGATGCGTTCGCGCTACAGTGCCTATGTACTGCTGAACGATCACTATCTTTGTCAGAGCTGGCACGTCAGCACACGGCCCACCGAGCTTGATCTGACACCTGCAATGCAGTGGCTGGGGTTAACAATTACGGATGCGCCCGCCCCTGACCCTGCATCGATCAGGGGCGAAGGTTGGGTGGAGTTCAGTGCCCGTTTTTCGCTGTCCGGGCGTATTGAACAGCTGCGTGAACGCAGCCGCTTCGTCTATGAGCAGGGGCGCTGGTTTTATGTCGATGGCCAGCGCCAAACAGAGACAAAGCCTGTTAAGATTCGTCGTAATGACCCTTGTCCCTGTGGTAGTGGCCGCAAACATAAGCAGTGTTGCGGATCTGCGCACTAAGGCATAAGGTATCTTCAGTTCAACGTTGTGGCAGGTGACCATGTGTGAAGAGATTGAAGCCATTAAAGCACGCATCGTAGCGATGAAGCTGGAGCATCGGGACCTTGATATAGCCATTCAAAAGCTTGTAGAGGACCCCGGTTACGACCAGTTGCGACTGCGGCGTTTGAAAAAACGCAAGTTGCAACTTAAAGACAGCATTGCCAAACTGAAAAGCCTGCTGATTCCCGATATGCCAGCCTGAATCTTGGCCAGACCCAGAGGGTAGTTATGAGTGATAAAACCGTTAAAACCGATGCCGAGTGGCGCACACTGCTAACCCCCGACCAGTACCGCATCACCCGCCAGGCGGGGACCGAGATGGCGTTTACCGGTGAATATACCGACAGTAAAAGCGTCGGCAGCTACCACTGCCTCTGTTGTGGTGCGCCACTCTTTGACTCGGACCACAAGTTTGACTCAGGCAGCGGCTGGCCCAGCTTTTGGCAGCCAGCGGCAGTGTCGGAGATTGCCGAGCTGTTTGATGAGAGCCACGGCATGCGTCGCACCGAGGTCCGCTGTGCCGCCTGTGAGGCGCATCTGGGACACCTGTTTAACGATGGGCCTGATCCTACCGGGCAGCGTTACTGCATCAACTCCGCCGCACTTAAATTCAAGGCGCGTTAAGAGCGACGTGTATCGCCGTGCCACTCAAATTCAATGGGCCAGAGCTGCTGACGCTGTTTATCAAAGGTCTGCCATAACTCACCCATTGTCTGTTGCAGCAGTGGATGGATCACGCTGCCCGCTACCTCAGCCAGCGGTTGCAATACAAAAGCGTTTTCGATGATCTCGTCACGGGGCACGTTCAGGCCGTTGCTGTTATCCACCACGTTGTCATAAAGCAGCAGATCAAGATCGATGGTGCGGGCACTGAAACGAGGCCCTTGACGGTCGCGGGCATGTTCATCTTCGATCTGGCGAAGCATGGCAGCCACTTGTGGCAGCGTATTGTTGCTGTCAAACCCCACCACCAGATTGTAAAAATTGTCACCGCTGAAGCCGACTGCCTCGCTTTCAAAGACCCTCGATAGGATCAGCTCACCATAATGTTGCCGCAGGGCGGTGATGGCAGAGCGTATGTTAAGTGCAGCCTCAATATTGCTGCCAACGCTGATGTAGATACGTGCCATCAGTAACGGTTGCCACGTTCAATGATGATGCCGACATCGCGGGCACCCCGCACCGCCCCCTGTTTGTTGAGGCGCAGTTTGACCCACGGCACGTTGAACTCATTTAATACAATCTCGGTGATACGCTCCGCCAGGGTCTCCACCAGCTCATAGTCACTTTGGCCAACAAAATCGATGAGTCGTTTGGCCACCGCCTTGTAGTTGAGTGTATCGTCAAGTTTGTCACTGGCGGCGGCCTTACGGATATCCGTGGCCATCTCCAGATCGATAATGATCTTCTGTTTAACACGCCGCTCCCAGTCGTAGACGCCAATTACCGTGTCGATGCAGAGGTCATTGAGGTAGATAATATCCATACGTTTTTCATGTTTCCGAAGGGTTAGGGTGGCGCACGGACAGCCAAATTGCCGTATGATTACGCCCCGTTATGGTCCAAATTGTTGAAGATTATTATGCTTGATATCGCCCTGGTTGTATTTGCCTATCTGCTTGGTTCGCTCTCTGCCGCCATTATTACCTGTAAATTGATGGGGTTGCCAGACCCCCGCTCTGAAGGGTCACGCAATCCTGGTGCGACCAATGTATTGCGTTTTGGTGGCAAAAAGGCGGCGGCGATTACACTGCTGGGGGACTCCTTAAAAGGGTTGATCCCGGTGCTGGTGGCGCGTCTTGCCGGTGTTGATGATACCGTGCTGGCGGCCACCGCCATGGCGGCGTTTCTGGGCCATCTCTACCCGATATTTTTTGGTTTTCATGGGGGTAAGGGGGTGGCAACGGCAATGGGGGTGCTGCTCGGTATCTCCTGGCCGGTGGCGCTGGCGGCGGCGGCCACCTGGCTGGTGGTGGCCAAAGGGCTGAAAATCTCTTCATTGGCGGCGTTAATTGCCGCTGTGCTTGCGCCACTCTACATGTGGCTGCTGGAGTCGGAGCCGGGTTCAGCCTTTTTAAGTATGACGGTGGCGCTGGCTATTTTGCTGGTGTGGCGTCATCGCAGTAACATCCAGCGCCTGCTGAGTGGCGCTGAAGGGACAATCAAGAGTTGATTTTTGCCACCTCAAGAAACCCGTCGCCGACAGATACAACGGACATCTTTGTGCCTGCGGGGGCGTCATCACCACGCAGTTGCCAGATAATGCCGTCTATATTCAAGCTGCTGAGCCCTTTGTGGATCGGGTCCATCAGGGCAAATTGGCGACCAAGATAGTGCTGGTTGATGGCGCTGCGCTGTAGTTCGCGGTTTTTCTCCTGGCGTGCTTCAACCCAGGTGCTGGTGAAATAGAGGGTGGCGCTGGCGAGCAGCATAAAAAAGAGTAGTAGTATGGGAAATCCGAACTGGGGGTAGAAGTGGCTGATGCCACCAATGGCCAACGCAGCCACGCTGGTGGCCAGAAACATAAAACCACCAAAGGCGGCTTCCAGCGCCAGTAGCAGCGTTGCTATGCCAAACCAGAACCAGTAGCTTGATACCCAGAATTCGATTGTGTCCATTGTTTGTGACCGCTGTAGTAGATGAGTGGGCCGATTATAGCGTTGGTAGTCGCCAAACCGTTCAAGTTAAGCGAAAATATTGTTATGAAGTCTATTCACTCACCGCATCGTTGGTTCTATCCATAATATGAAAGCAGTCTGGTTTAAACGATTGTTGCGCCTGAGCGCCCATCTGCCCCTTTGGCTTAACCACGCGATGGGTGGGTTTAGCGGGCGTCGGGCGTTGCGTGGTGACCGTACGGAGCTGCGTACTGCCCGTACCAATTTGACGCTCTGTTTTCCGGAGCGGTCGGAGAGTCAACGGCAACAACTACTACAACAGACCATGGTTGAGCTGGGCAAAACCTTCAGTGAGGCGGGCACGCTCTGGTATGGTAGCCAGCAGCAGGTTGAGAAGCTGGTGTATGAGGTTCAGGGTGAGGCGCTGCTTAAAGCGGGGCTGGAGCGAGGCAAAGGGGTGATTCTGGCCGCCCCTCATCTCGGTAATTGGGAGTTGATTGGCGCGTACTGCTCACAACGTTATCCTATGACCAACCTCTATCGCCCGCCACGTCAGGCAGGGATGGATGAAGTATTGCGCGACTCCCGGGAGCGTTTTGGCTCCAAACTCGCCCCAACCAATGCAAAAGGGGTGAGGGCGCTCTATCAGGCACTTAAAAACAATGAGTTGGTCGGCATCCTGCCCGATCAGGATCCGGGGGAGAACGGTGGCCAGTTTGCCCCCTTTTTTGGTGTTCAGACCAATACCATGACGCTATTGTCACGTCTGGCGCAGAAAAGCGGGGCGACAGTGCTCTGTGTCTGGGCCGAGCGGCTTTCCGGAAGCCGTGGTTTTGTACTGCACTTCAGCCCGGTGGCGGATGATATTTACAGTGATGACATGCTCACCTCCGTCACGGCCCTGAATCAGGCGGTTGAGGCGGCGATATCCCAGATTCCGGCCCAGTACCAGTGGGGTTATAAACGTTTTCGAACACGGCCAGTGGGCGCGGCCCCACTATATGGTTAAGGCGTTGTCACAACGGCAGCGGTCATCAGGATAGACACAGAGGAGTTTTGGCATGGGTGCACAGTGGAAAGTAAAACATAAAGAGATTGCGGCAAATGCCAAGGGGCGGATCTTTGGCAAGTTGGCCAAGGAGATCATCGTTGCTGCACGTAATGGTGCCGATCCCGACATGAACCCGCGCCTGCGTCTGGCAGTTGAGCAGGCCAAGAAGGCCTCCATGCCCAAAGAGACACTCGATCGCGCTATCAAAAAAGGGGCCGGGTTACTGGATGCCGGCGTCAATTATGAAAAGGTCACCTATGAAGGGTTTGCCCCCCACCAAGTGCCGGTGATTGTTGAGTGCCTCACTGACAACGTCAACCGCACCATCTCCAGCATGCGGGTGCTGTTCCGCAAAGGCCAGCTTGGTGCGGCTGGGTCAGTCTCCTGGGATTTCGACCACCTGGGCATGATCGAAGCCACACCCGATGTGGTTGGCTGCGACCCGGAAGAGGTTGCCATTGAAGTGGGTGCCCAGGATCTGGAGCCGGGAGAGGAGGGTGCCACACTTTTCTATACCGATCTGACGGATCTGGATGCGGTTTCGCGGGCACTGCCCGCTCACGGCTTCACCGTGCAGTCCGCACAGCTGGGTTACCGGCCGAAAAACCCCGTTGCCATTGGTGAGGCAGAGCGGGCCGAGGTGGAGGCGTTTCTGGATTCCATCGATGCCGATGACGATGTGCAGCATGTCTTTGCCGGACTGGCGGAGTAGTGTTGCCAAATAGTTATTTGACAGTAATGGCTTTTTACCCGTTGAGCTTCTGTTTTTTGACATGGCGTGGTTTGAATCACCATATAAAAAGGAGATTGCTATGGATGGCAAAGGGGGGGGCTTAGGGGGCTGTGCCCACCTTGCTTATAGCCACTTTGCCAACATTTCGTAGGTTTCCCAGCCCGTAGGTCCACTACGGACCTGCGGGTTGGTGTCTGTATATCAATAGTACGGGGACCGGCAGTCGACAGGTTGTTTTTGAAACGGGCAATGGTACGAGTACTAACTTTGCTAACTCTGTGAATATTACGGAGCTGGAGGGGTGGCGGTTGGTGGCGGTGGTGGTTGACCGGAGCAGTGGCCGTGCGGAGCTTTACTGGAATGGCAAACGGGTTGCTGCGGATCAAACAATTTTAACCAACTTTATCAATAGCAACAGAATGTTGCGTATTGGCAGTACGTTGAATAATCAGCGGTTTTTTAAAGGCAAGGTGGATAACGTGCGTCTGTACGGTGTTGCTTTAACCCTCGTTGAGGTGGCAACACTGGCGAATCAATAGTGGCTGTTTAGTTGATTGCCTTTTGTGCCACCAGTAGCGCTTCATTACGCAGCCCGGTGCTGGTATCCCCGGTCAGCCCCTCTTCGCGGTAGACCAGTGGTCTTAACGTTGCAAACAGGGTGAGCAGCTCACCATCGGCGAGACGCCAGTCATTGGTTTTGGGGCCACTTTCGGCCACACGGGTCTGGGTGAAGGTCTGGTAGAAGAGCAGACCACCGGGTTTGAGGGCGGCGATGATGGCAGGGACGATGGTGCGATCCAGGAAGTGGCTGATAACCACCACGTCATACTCATCCGCAGCAGGGGGGTTAATAACCACATCACGGGCGCTGGCAGTGACCCTGGCAGCGGTTTGTGCGGCACGCTGATTGACCCGTTCAGCGGCGATAGGTGAGATATCCCACGCCTCCATGGAGATGCCTTGGGCAGCAAGGGCAAAGCTGTTGTTGGCCAGGCCGCAGGCGAGCTCCAGCCCTTTTCCTGAGCTGGGCAGCAGATGCCGGTTCTCCTCAACAACACGGGCTGCTGTGCCCTGATTGCCACCCGATTCGCTGTAGATCTGGTCCCATTTGTTGCGGGTTGCATCGCTGGTTTCGCTCATCAAGCCATCCTCTATTTACGCCAGAAGGCGGGTGTCAGCAGTATTAGCAGGGTGAAGATTTCCAGTCGTCCCAATAACATGGCAAAACAGAGAATCCATTTGGCGGGATCGTTGATGCTGGTGTAGTTGGCACCCACGTCACCCAGGCCGGGGCCGAGGTTGTTCATGCAGGCGGCGACGGCGGAGAAGGCGGTGACAAAGTCGAGTCCGGTGGCCACCAGCAGTAACCCCATGATGCAGAGGCAGATAATGTAGAGGGAGAAGAACCCCCATACTGCCTCGATAACACGGTCAGGGACCGCTTTTTGGCCCACCTTGATGGGGATCTGGGCGCTGGGGTGCACAAGTCGTAACATCTCCCGTGCCCCCTGTTTGAAGAGCATGACAACCCGAATCACCTTCATGCCGCCGCCGGTGGAGCCGGCACAGCCACCAATGAAACTCATCATCAGCAGCATCATCGGCAGAAAACCGGGCCAGTAGTGGTATTCAGCGGTGGTAAAGCCGGTGGTGGTGCCGATGGAGACCGCCTGGAAGATGCCGCTCAATAGTGCCCCGCTGAAGCTGTTGAAGGTGCCGACCCAATAAAGATAGGCGACAGTGATGGTACAGGCACCCAGCAGGATGTAGCTGTAGACCTTAAATTCGGTATCGCCGAGGTAGGGTTTGATACCGACCGAGCGCCAGGCCAGAAAGTGCAGTGAAAAGTTGATGCCAGCCAGGAACATGAAGATGATGGCGATCACCTCGATCAGCGGCTGATTGTTGAAGTGGCCCATGCTCAGGTCGTGGGTGGAGAAACCGCCGATGGATACGGTAGAGAAACTGTGGGCAATGGCATCAAACAGGGTCATGCCCGCCGCCCAGTAGGCCAGGGCACAGCTTACCGTCAGGGTCAGGTAGATGTACCAGAGTGCCTTGGCGGTTTCGGTGATACGGGGGGTGAGTTTGTTGTCCTTCATGGGGCCGGGGGTTTCGGCACGATAGAGCTGCATGCCACCGATGCCAAGAATGGGCATGACCGCCACTGCCAGAACGATGATCCCCATCCCTCCCAGCCACTGCAGCTGCTGGCGGTAGTAGAGAATGGCCTTGGGCAGATGTTCTAGCCCGGCGATCACCGTGGCACCCGTGGTGGTCAGGCCAGACATCGATTCAAATAGCGCATCGGTGAAGCTCAGCTGTGGCCTATCTGTTAAAAACAGGGGCAGGGCACCAAAGAGCGCCAGTACCGACCAGAACATGACAACGATGACAAAACCATCCCGCAGCCGTAGTTCGCTGCGGAAGCGCCGTACCGGCAGCCAGCAGAGCAGGCCGGTACTGAAGGTGAGTGCAAAACCGGCGATGAAGGGGGCGGTGCCACCATCGGCATACCAGTGGGAGACTGCCACCGGTGGCAGCATGGTGATGCTGAAGAGCATCAAAAAAAGGCCGAGGATACGTTGGATGGCTGAGCGTTGCATAGGCTTAGAGGAAGGTGACTCCGACCTGGAACAGTTTCTCCACATCACGGACACGCCGTTTGTCGACCAGGAAGAGGATGACGTGGTCCTCCTCTTCAATGACCGTATTGTGGTGGGCGATGATCACCTCGCCGTTGCGGACGATGGCACCGATGTTGGTGCCGGGCGGTAGTTTGATATCGTCGATGGCCCGCCCTACCACCTTGGAGGAGCGTTTGTCACCGTGGGCAATTGCCTCAATCGCCTCAGCGGCACCGTGGCGCAGTGAATGGACAACCGCCACATCGCCGCGGCGAACGTGGGCCAGCAGGCTGCCGATCATCGCCTGATGGGGCGAGATGGCGATATCGATATCCCCCGACTCCACCAGATTGACGTAAGAGGCACGGTTAATCAACGACATCACCTTGCGTGCGCCGAGCCGTTTGGCCAGCATCGCCGAGAGGATGTTGGCCTCGTCATCATTGGTGACGGCACAGAAGACATCGGTACTGGCGATGTTCTCCTCCAGCAGCAGCTCCTCATCGGCGGCGTCGCCGTGCAGGACGATAGTTCGCGCCAGCTCTTCCGATATCCGGCGTGAATTATTCAGATTGTGGTCGATCAGTTTGACCTGATAGTTATTCTCCAGCGCACGCGCCAGCCCTTTACCGATGTTGCCACCACCCGCGATGATGATACGTTTGTAGGGTTTGTCGAGGTTGCGTAGCTCGCCGATCACCTTGCGGATATCTTTGCGGGCGACGATGAAGAAGACCTCATCGTCGGCCTCGATCACGGTCTCGCCTTCGGGGATGATCGGGGTGCCCTTGCGGAAAATGGCCGCCACACGGGTCTCAACGTTAGGCATGTGGTCGCGCAACTTACATATCGCCTGACCTACCAGTGGTCCGCCGTGGTAGGCCTTGACCGCCACCAGCTGTACCAGGCCGTCGGCAAAGTCGAGGACCTGCAGGGCACCGGGGTGGTCAATAAGGCGGACCATGTAGTCGATCACCATCTGTTCCGGGCTGAGCATGACATCGACAGGAATGGCGTCGCTGCCAAAGAGCTGTGGATAGGTGAGGTATTCACGGGCGCGGACACGGGCAATTTTGGTGGGGGTGCGGAAGAGGTGCTGGGCGATCTGGCAGGCAAGCATGTTGGTCTCGTCGCTGTTGGTGACGGCCAGAATCATGTCGGCATCCTCCGCCCCGGCCCGCCTCAGTACATCGGGGTGGGAGCCCTGGCCATGAACGGTGCGGATATCGAGGCGATCCTGGAGATCCTGCAACAGGGTGATGTCAACATCAACCACCGTAATGTCGTTGGCCTCTCTGGCGAGATTGGCGGCGACGGAGGAGCCAACCTGACCTGCACCCAGAATTATAATCTTCATATCTGACCGTTACCCATCGGAATCGGGAGCGCGCACTCTACTATATTAATGGCCACTAATTCAGATCTTCTTTTGGATTAATGCCCAGTGACTTCATTTTGCGGTAAAGATGAGTGCGTTCAATGCCCGACCGCTTTGCCACCTGCGAGACGTTGCCATCAGTGACCTGGAGCTGGTACTCAAAATAGGCCTTCTCAAACAGCTCGCGGGCCTGGCGTAACGGCAGATCAAAATCCAGCTCCAGCACCTGCTCTGAGGCAGTGGGTAGATGGGTCGCCCCGAGGGCCTGTTCAACCTCGGCGCTCTCCACAATGCCACTCTCCCCCAGGGTTAAAAAGCGGTGCACCAGGTTGATAAACTCGCGGACGTTGCCGGGCCAGTTATGGTGTCGCAGCCGGTTTTGGGCGGCGACCGAGAATGAGCGGTAGGTGAGCCCTTCACGCTCGACAAAGTAGTCGACGTAGTAGGCCAGCAGCTCGAGTAGATCATCGCGATGGTCACGTAGCGGCGGCACGGTGATGGGGACAACGCTGAGCTGGTAGAAGAGTCGGGCGTTAAAGCGCCCCTGCTGCACCTCGGTGGCCAGCGGACGGCTACTGCTGGCGATTATCCTCAGGTTCAGCTTGACCGTAGCAATGCCGCCGCTACGGCGAAAGTGGCCAACATCCAGGGCCTGGGCCAGCTGGGTCTGTAGTGGGGACTCCATGCTCCACACCTCATGCAGAAACAGGGTGCCGCCGTTGGCCTGCTCCAGCAGTCCGGCAACCATCGGCTGGCCACTACGCTCCTCGCCAAAGAGTCGTGCCGCCCCGTCAGCACCGCTCAAGGTGGCCATGCCAACCTCAATAAACGGACCGCTGCGACGGCTGCTGCGACTGTGGATAAACTGGGCTAAGAGACGTTTGCCAGCACCCGACTCGCCACTCAGCAGGAGGGTGGCATCACTGCCGGCGGCCTGCACGGCTTGATCCCGCAGACGGCTCATCCCTTCGCTTTTGCCCAGCGGCTGGCTCAGGGGCTGGAGCTGGCGGCGCTGGGCGCTGGCCTCACGACGCAGATTCTGGTCATCCAGCGCATGGCGCAGGGTGATGAGCAGTTTGGCCATGGAGAGTGGTTTTTCGAGGAAATCATAGGCCCCCAGTCGTGTCGCTTCAACCGCCGTCTCAACAGTGCCATGGCCCGACATGATCACCACCGGAGGCATGGGATTGTTGTCAGACTGGGCGCTGGTTTGCCACTCTTTGAGCAGCGTAATGCCGTCTATGTCGGGCATCCAGACGTCAAGCAGGATCAGGTCGGGGCGGCGCTCCTGATAGGCGCGGCGTGCGGTAGCACCATCGGCAGCGCTGGTGACGCTGTAGTGCTCATCTTCGAGAATCTCTTTGACCAGTTCGCGAATATCGGTTTCGTCATCCACGACCAGAATATGGGGCGCTGTCATCCAATTACCTCATGGTTGTCGTCCTGTTGCGGGCTTGGCGGGCGCGCCAGCTGCAGTGGCAGACGGATGTTAAAACGGGCACCGTCGCCGTCACTCAGGTTCTCGGCCCAGAGGGTACCATTATGCTCTTCGACGATCTTTTTGACGATTGCCAGCCCCAGGCCGTCCCCTTTGGGTTTGGTGCTGATGTAGGGTTCAAATATCTTGTCGAGCAGGGGCTCCGGAATACCGGGGCCGCTGTCGGTCACACTCAGCTCCACCTGTGGGGTTTCACCCTCAATCTGGCGTGTCTCAACCTTGATATGGATATCGTTTTCGCCATCGGTGGCCTCGATCGCGTTTTTAATCAGGTTGTGGATCAGCTGACGGATCCGGCCACTGTCGGCGTGGATCTGACGGGACTGGCCGATCTGCGGGTCAAGGTTGACCTCCAGTATCAGTGAGCGGGGTGAGCTGCGGTAGAGCTCCAGCACCTCGTTGATCAGGGCGTTCAGGTCGATGGGCAGCAGCTCCAGCTGTGGGGCGCGGGCGTAGTCGGCAAAGGCCTTGACCAGCTCTTTCATATTCTCCACCTGCTGCACGATGGTATGGGTGGCGCGGTCGAGCAGTTGCGACTCCTCCTCATTCATGGTTGGTAGGTATTTGTGACGTAACCGTTCGGCAGAGAGACGGATCGGTGTCAGTGGATTTTTGATCTCATGGGCGATGCGTCGCGCCACCTCACCCCAGGCCGCATCGCGCTGAGCCTGGAGCAGGGTGGTGACATCATCAAAGACCACCACGTAACCGCTATCCTGCTGCTGCTCAACCAGACGGGCAGGCAGATGTACACCCCGACACATCAAGACCTGACGGCCATTGGCACCGTAGAGCACCACCTGCTCCTGCCACCCCTCCTGTGCCGCGCCAATTTGCGCCAGCTGTACCTCAACAAAGGCCTGGGTATGTTCATGGCGCTGGCCGATGTTAGCCAGTGTGGTATTGGTCGCACTGATCAGTTCCACCCCCAGAATCTGTTCGGCAGCGGTATTGGCGGTGAGCAGCAGCCCTTCACTGTTAAAGGTGATAACACCGGAGGAGAGATGGCCGAGTACGGTTTCGAGATAGCGTTTCTGACTCTCCAGCCGCAGGCGGCTACGCTCCGCCTCCTCCCGCGTCAGTGCGATGCGTAACATCATGGTATTAAACGATTTGACCAAAAATCCAAGCTCGTCGTCGGTGGCAACGGTGGTGGGCAGCTGGCGGTGGTAGTCCCCCTCCGCCACCGAGCGGGTACCGATGGCCAGGATGCGGATCGGTGCCACCAGTCGCTGTGCCAGATAAAAGGCGACCCAGATGGCGGTGAACATGCTGAGTAGCAGGACCAGTGAGAGGGTCAGGGTGAAGCTGAATTTGAGTGGACCGCTGAAAAAGGCGAGCTGTTCATACTGGCTGGAGGCGTGGCGGACCCGCTCCATCAGGGTATCGATACCGGCTGGGACTGGAAAGATTGCCTGTAGCAGACGGGGGGTCACGTTGTCGCTGGAGGCGGGAATACTCACCACCAGCCGTGCAAAAAGCTCCTTGTCCACCCCTTTGCCAAGTTCGAGGGCAACGTAGGCCAGGCCACCTTTCAGCTGCGATAGCACCACAGCATCGATAGCGGTGGGGGTGAGCTGACGGGGGTTGGCATTGCTGAAACCGGTGATGGTGCCATTGATCTGGCTGATCGCCAGCTCCCGTGCCCCCTGCTGCGAGCGCAAGGTGTTTAACAAATACAGCTGCTGTTCTGGCGCAACATCGCTGATAGTGCGCGCCATCTGTTCGGTCTGGCGCATCAGATCGCGCAGCCGCCAGTCGAGGGTGGTGCGGCTCAGCTCCAGGGCGTCACTCATCACCCGTTCGACACGTACGTCAAACCAGCTGTCGATGCCGTGGCGGATAAAACCGAGGGAAAAGTAGTAGAGCACCGAGACCGGCGTGACCGCCAGGGCCACAAACATCACCACGAGCCGTAATGTCAGCCGTGAACCCGTGGCGCGACTGCGGTACTGCCGGATCAGGCGTCCGATATTGATGGCAATAAGCCCCAACAACAGCAACAAAATCAATCCATTAATAACAAGAAGTGGCATATAGATGCGACTGAACTGCTCGGAGTTTTCGGTGGCCCCCCCCATTAGATAGAGTGAGCCGAGCAGCAGCCCCAGCAGCAGTATGATGGGGCCCCTGCCAGAGAAACGGCGTTTTAACGCACTTTTAATGGCCACTGGTACCACTCACTCTGTATGTCCCAATCGGATGTGACATAGCTCATTAACCGTAGTGGTACCGGCAGCTGGTCACTGGCGACGGTGATCCGCAGCCGGGCCAGATATTGCCTGGCCTCTTTAAGTTGGGTGCGGCTCATCAACGGAAACTTATTCAGATTGCCCAGTACCGCCCTGACGGCACTGAGGTTGGGCAGACGCTGCTGGGTATCGGTATTGCGGTTGTGCAGCAGATATTGCCCGGTGACGGCGTTGAATGAGAGCAGGTAACCCTGCTCAACATGGGCGACGGTTTTGGGCCAGAGGTATTCACGCTGTTGCAATACCTCAATCTCCACCAATAGTGGCAGTACCACGCCGCTGTGCAGTGCCTCCTCTAACGTTGTGCCAAAGCGCAGGGCAAAGGTGGCGTCAAGATGAACCATTCCCTCAATATTCTGGGCGGTGGCCGAGAGCACAACAAACCCGGGGGGCTGTTGATCGGTGATATTTTCCGCATCGCCATAGGCCCAAGGGGTGGCAAACCAGAGCAGCAGGGCAAGGCTAAGACGGGTGATGGTCGATCTTGTAGCCATCATGGCGTGGGGGCCGCCTCTTTTTGCAGGCAGGCGTAGTAAAAGCCATCCATGTCGCTCTCTCCAGGTAAGATCTGCCGGCCGATGGTTTGGGCCTCTCCCCACGGGGCTGAGATCAACAGCTCTTGGGCATCACCCTGCTCACGGCAAAAGGCGTTGAGCTGGCGTACATTCTCTTGTGGCAGCACTGAACAGGTGATGTAGAGCAGTCGGCCGCCCGGTTTTAACAGCGGCCAGAGTGCCCGCAAAATCTTCCCCTGCAGTGTTGCCAGCACGGCAATGTCATCAGCACGGCGCAGGAGTTTGATATCGGGGTGGCGGCGGATCACCCCGGTGGCGGAGCAGGGGGCGTCGAGCATAATGCGATCAAAGAGACGGCCATCCCACCACAATTCGGGCGCGGCGGCATCGGCGGTAACCACCGTCGCCTGGAGCTGCAACCGTTGCAGATTGTTGTGTAGCCGTTCCAGCCGACCACCATCCTGATCCAGCGCCACCATCTCCACCGTCGGCTGACACTCCAGCACATGGGCGGTTTTGCCGCCGGGGGCAGCGCATGCGTCCAGGATGTAGTCGCCGGGTTCTGCCGCCAGCAGCCCGGCGGCCAGCTGTGCTGCGGAATCCTGCACCGATACCTCACCATCAACAAACCCTGGCAGCGTCTCCACATCTACCGCCCGTGTCAGGATCAGCCCCTCTTTGCAGTGAGGCGTAGGTTTAGATTCGATACCGACGGCCAGCAGCTGTTGTTGATAGTCGTCACGACTTATCTTAGCCCGGTTAACCCGCAGCACCAGCGGCGGATATTGGTTGTTGGCGGCCAGCACGGTCTGCCACTGCTCAGGGTAGGCGTGGCGTAGTTTTTCGATAAACCAGTGGGGGTGGGCCCAGCGTGAGACCGGGGATTCATCAAGGGTTGCCAACAGGGATTCGCTTTGACGCTGAAAGTTACGCAGTACCCCATTCACCAAACCACGCGCCCACTGCTTTTTCAGCGCTGTGGTCACGGCCACGGTGGCGGAGACCGCAGCGTGGTCTGGCACACGCAGGTAGATCATCTGATAAAACCCCAGCAGGACCAGGGCGTGAACATCCATATCTTTGGTTTTAAAGGGTTTTTTCAACAACTGCGATGCCAGCGCATCAAGCCGTGGCTGCCAGCGCAGCACACCGTAACAGAGCTCCTGCAGGAGCGGGCGATCCTTGGCTGAGAGCTGTGTCTGCCAGCGGGGCAGTACCGAGGTGAGTGAGTGGCCCTGGCGAAACACCTCACTCAGGGCCATGGCTGCCACTGCACGTACATCCATCTCAGGCAGTGACTGCGGGGGTGTTAAAACAGGCACCGGCCTGCTTCAGGGATTTACGGGCGTTGAGCAGATCCACCGCCGCCAGCGGTCGCCCCCCCGGCAGTTGCGCCTGCTCCAGTCGCAGCAGACCCTTGCCGGTGGCGATATCGATACCGGCCTTGGTGGCGGCCACTACACTGCCGGGGGCCAGACCATGGTTATCTTCACCCTCCAGGGCACGGGCCTGCCAGATTCGCACCACCTCCCCTTCGTAGTGGCTTTGGGCTACTGGCCAGGGGTTGAAGGCACGTACCTGCCGTTCAAGCTCGATGGCGGGGCGCTCCCACGCCAGCAACGCCTCCTCCTTTGAGAGCTTTTGGGCGTAACAGGTCTCCGCCTCATTCTGGATGACCGGCGTAGCGGTACCGTGCTGGAGTTGCGCCAGTGCGGTGAGCACGGTACGTGCGCCGATCTCGGACAGACGATCATGGAGGGTGCTGGCGCTATCATCACGACCAATGGGGGTGGTTTCGATGACCAGCATGGCACCGGTATCAAGCCCAACATCCATCTGCATAATGGTGACGCCGCTCATCTCATCACCGGCAAGAATGGCGCGCTGGATCGGTGCGGCACCACGCCAGCGTGGCAGGAGTGAGGCGTGAATGTTAATACACCCCAAGCGTGGGATATCAAGGACGGCCTTGGGCAGAATCAAACCGTACGCCACGACGACCATAACGTCGGCCCCCAGTTCGCGCAGCTGCTGCTGTTCCGCCTCTCCCTTGAGCCGTTCCGGTTGGTAGACCGGGATTCCGTGGGTCTGGGCCAGTAGCTTAACCGGGCTGGCGGTCAGTTTGCGGCCGCGCCCGGCGGGACGATCCGGTTGGGTATAGGCCGCTACCACCTGATGAGGTGAGTCGATCAATGCCTGTAGTGCCTCGGCGGCAAATTCGGGGGTTCCGGCAAAAATTACGTTCAAACCTGCTGCTGTCATGGTGCCTTTATAGTGTGATGAAGGGCGTGGTAATTCAGTGGGTCAGAGTGTCTGGCGACGCTGTTTTTCCATCTTCTTGCGGATGCGGTTGCGCTTCATATCAGAGAGGTAGTCAACAAACAGTTTACCGTCGAGATGGTCAATCTCATGCTGGATACAGACCGCCTCCAGACCGCTGGCCTCCATCTCAAACGGTTGGCCGTTGCGATCCAGTGCCCGCACCCGGATCCACTCTGCACGCTCTACCGGTTCAAAAATCCCTGGCACCGAGAGACACCCCTCATCCATCTCCTCCATGCCTCGGCACTCCAGCAGTTCCGGATTCACCAGCACCAGCGGGGTGCTGCGGTCTTCAGAGGTATCCACTACAATCACCCGCTGGAACGCCGCCACCTGGGGGGCGGCCAGGCCGATGCCCGGCGCTTCGTACATGGTTTCGAGCATATCGTCGATCAATGTGCGAATATTGTCGTCGACCTCCACCACCGGAATGGATGCTGTTCTCAGTTTGGGGTCGGGAAAGTGTAATATCGGTCTGATGGCCATATAATAGTCATTAATTAAAAATGTCGTCTGCCGATTATACTGCTGAACTCAGTTCATCGCAGCTTGTTGTCGCCATTAGTTACAATTAGTCTTAAAGTTGGTGTACTTTGGCAGAATCACTAGCTTCGTACGGAAACGATTTTATAAGGATGCTCCATGTTTATCAGGAAAGCTCTGTTGGCTGTTGCAGTCACACTCTATTTCAACGGCACTCTGTTAGCGGACACTCTGGCGCTCAAGCCTGACCACCCAAGCCGCCATGTGGTGGTGACGGGGGATACATTGTGGGATATCTCCAGCAAGTTTTTGCGCGATCCATGGCGCTGGCCCGAAATCTGGAACCTGAATCCCGAGATTAAAAACCCTCACCTGATCTACCCTGGGGATATCCTCTCCCTGGTCTATGTGGACGGCAAGCCGGTATTGCAGCTGGAGCGTGGTGGGTCGGGGGCGCAGAATACAGTCAAACTGTCACCACAGGCACGCCCCACCCAGCTGGGGGGGGCGATTCGGACTGTGCCAGCCACTGCCATCAGCCAGTTTCTGTTTCAGCCACGGATTCTTACCCAGGAGCAGCTGGATCAGGCCGGCTCTATTGTAGCCGCGCAGGACTCCCGTCTGGTGAGTGGTGCCGGGAATATTGTCTATGTCCAGCAGCTTGCCCAGACACCGGGCATCAAGGGTTACAGTATTTACCGCATCAACCAGACGTATCGTAATCCTGAAAACGAGGATGATATTCTCGGCTACGAAGCAATCCACGTTTCCGATGCCCAGCTCACCCGTGAAGGTGACCCTGCGACGCTGCGCATTAGTAAAAGCTACCGTGAGACCCTGATTGGCGACAAGGTGCTGGTGAGTGATAAGGCCGAACTGGACCAGAGCTTTTTGCCGCACTCCCCTGAACAGAAGGTTAATGGGCAGATTATTTCACTGATCGATGGCATGTCCAGCGCCGGCCAGCACCAGACGGTGGTGATTGATCTTGGCAAGCAGGATGGCATTGAGGTTGGCCATGTGTTGGCGGTGAACCAGGGCGGCGATATTGTGAAAGGCACGGGGTTGGCAAGTTACTTTACCTCCAAGGAAGAGGTGCGACTCCCGGATGAACGAGCGGGCCTGCTGATGGTGGTGCGCAGCTTTGACCGTATCAGTTATGCCATGGTAATGAACGCCACCCGTAATATTCGTGCAGCTGACATGGTCGGCAACCCATAACCGTGTTTAAAGTGATACGCTGGCGGCACCTCTGTCGCCAGTGGCTCACCCTATGATTGAAACTCCTGCTACTCGTTCCCCGCTTAGTGACTGGCTTGCCCTGTTGCACTGTCCTGGCATTGGTGCCAAACGGTTTGCTGAGCTGCTGTTACGTTATGGTGAACCGGCCGCTGTCTTCAGCTACGGTGTCAGGGAGCTGGCAGGCAGTGGTTTGCCACGAGCGACCCTGGAGTGGCTTGGTGACCCTGATTGGCAGGTGGTTGATAAGGATCTGGTGTGGCTGGCGGCGAGTGATCGTCACCATATCATCACCTTGGCCGATGCAGCCTACCCAGCGCTGTTGCTGGAGGCTGCCGATCCGCCACCACTGCTGTTTGTTAATGGTGACCCCGCTGTGCTCAATCTTCCTCAGCTGGGGGTTGTGGGGAGCCGTAACCCCTCCGCCGGTGGGGAGGAGAATGCCCGCCACTTTGCCAGGAGTCTGGCCCAGGCTGGACTGGCGATTACCAGTGGTTTGGCGCTGGGGATTGATGCGGCGGCCCATGAAGGGGCGCTGGCGGGGGGTGGCGTAACCATCGCGGTGACCGGTACCGGACTGGATAGAGTCTACCCGGCTCGCCACCGTGAGTTGGCGCACCAGATTGCCGCGACGGGGGCCCTGATTTCGGAATTTCCCATCGGCACCCCGCCACTGGCAGACCACTTTCCACGCCGCAACCGTATCATCAGTGGTTTGAGTTTAGGGACGCTGGTGGTGGAGGCAGCCCCGCGCAGCGGGTCGTTGATCACGGCGCGGTTGGCGGCCGAACAGGGGCGTGAGGTGTTTGCCATCCCCGGTTCTATCCATAATCCGCTGGCACGTGGCTGCCACGCCCTGATCCGCCAGGGGGCCAAACTGGTTGAAACGGTTGAGGATATCCTTGAAGAGCTGGGTTCGCACATCTCCAGTGGCCTCGTTTCCAGCCATGTGGATGGGGGCCAGGTTGCCACTTTGGTGCTGGATGCCGATCAGCAGCAGGTGTTTGAAAATATGGGGCATGACCCAATCTCGGTGGATGCTCTGGTGGAGCGCACCCATTTGACGACGGAGGTGGTTTCGGCCATTCTGCTGGTCTTGGAGCTGCAGGGAGTGGTATCCTCCGCCGCCGGAGGGCGCTATTCCCGGATAGGAAAATAGGCCTGACGATTTTAATAAAGTGATTAAAGAGAAGATGTTAGACATCCTGATGTATCTATTTGAACATTGTCTGGACAGCGAAACCGGGGTGATGCCTGAGGAGTCGATTTTACGCGGCCACCTCGATGAAGCTGGTTTTCAGCACCAGGAGATCGAAAAGGCCTTTGCCTGGCTCGAAGCGCTGGCCAATGCCCGTGAGCACGAGTTTGATGACCGGTTTGAGGCCAATCGTTCCATTCGTATCTATGCTGCCCAGGAGCAGGTCCGTCTTGATCGGGAGTGCCGGGGATTTATGCAGTTTCTGGAGCAGACCGGTGTGTTGGATCCGGTAAACCGTGAACTGGTAATTGACCGCGCCATGGCACTGGAGTCGGATGAGATTGACCTGCCACAACTGAAATGGGTCATCCTGATGGTACTGTTTAACCAGCCGGGACAGGAAGCGGCACTGGCCTGGATGGAAGATCTGCTGTTTGACGGCATGTCGGCACACCTCCATTAAGCGTAGTGGGCATAACGCCTTGAGATAAAACCACCGTTGATGGTTGGTCGCCTAAACTCTGTAACGCTGCGACCGCTATCACCACAACCAATACCACGGACGACTGACGCAGAACTCCATGAGCAAAAACCTAGTCATCGTAGAATCCCCAGCCAAGTGCAAGACGATTAAAAAGTATCTTGGTGCTGGTTTTGAAGTGTTGGCCTCCTATGGCCACGTGCGCGATCTGCTGCCTAAAGAGGGGGCGGTTGATACTGAGAATGGCTTTGCCATGAAGTATCAGGTGATCGACAAAAATCAGAAACATATCGACGCGATTGCCAAGGCCATTGCCAAGGCTGATGCCCTCTATCTGGCCACTGACCCTGATAGAGAGGGTGAGGCGATCTCTTGGCACATCTGTGAATACCTGAAAGAAAAAGGGTTGTTGAAAGGCAAGAGTGTTCAGCGTGTTGTCTTTCACGAGATCACCCAGAAGGCGATCCTGGATGCGATGGAAAATCCTCGTGAGCTTGCTACGGAGCTGGTGAACGCCCAGCAGGCGCGCCGTGCCCTTGATTATCTGGTCGGTTTTAATCTCTCACCGCTGTTGTGGAAAAAAATCCGCCGTGGCCTCTCCGCCGGGCGGGTACAGAGTCCGGCGCTACGTATGATTGTGGAACGCGAACTCGATATTGAAAAGTTCGTCGCCCAAGAGTACTGGAGCATCGAGGCGGATCTGAATAAAGGGGCCGACTTCAAGGCCAAACTGATCCAGTACAGCAATGAAAAACTGAGTCAGTTCAGTGTCACCAATGGTGACCAGGCCGCTAACATTGAGCAGGTCTTGAATCAGGCGGCAGCCGGTGTTTTGAACGTCATTAAGGTTGATAAAAAGAAGCGCAAGCGCAATCCGGCCCCGCCTTTTATCACCTCCACCCTGCAACAGGAGGCGTCACGCAAACTTGGTTTTACCGCCCAGCGCACCATGCGTATCGCCCAGCAGCTCTATGAAGGGATCGATACCGGCAGTGGTGCCACCGGTCTGATCAGCTACATGCGTACCGACTCGGTCAACCTGGCCAAAGAGGCGGTGGAGGAGATTCGCCACTACATCGGCGAACGTTTTGGGGCGGACAACGTGCCGCAAGAGCCAAACGTCTACAAGACCAAATCGAAAAATGCCCAGGAGGCCCATGAGGCGATTCGCCCCACCTCCGTTGAGCGTGACCCCGCCAGCCTTAAGGATGCATTGAATAAAGATCAGCTCAAGCTCTATGAGCTGATCTGGAAACGGACCGTGGCCTGTCAGATGATTCACGCCACCATTAATACCATGGCGGTGGATATGACCGCTGGCAGCGCCGATCATATCTTCCGTGCCAACGGCTCTTCCGTGGAGACAGCAGGTTTCATGGCGGTCTACCTGGAAGATGTGGATGATGCCAAGGCGGCTGACGAAGAGAAGATGCTGCCCGCCATTGCCGAGGGCGATACCATCAAGCTCTTGAAGATCCGCCCTGAACAGCACTTCACTGAGCCGCCACCACGTTTCAGCGAGGCGAGTCTGGTGAAGGCGCTGGAAGAGCACGGCATTGGCCGTCCTTCCACCTACGCCGCCATTATCTCCACGCTGCAGCAGCGTGAATATGTGACCCTCGACAAAAAACGGTTCCAGCCGACCGATGTCGGGCGCATCGTTAACAAGTTTCTGGCCGAGTACTTTTTTAAGTATGTGGACTATGAATTTACCGCCAAACTTGAGGATGAGTTGGATGCCGTCTCCCGTGGTGAGGGGGAGTGGACGCCGCTGCTGGAGAAGTTTTGGACCCCGTTTAAGGACAAAATCGACGAGATTGATGCCAACGTCAGCCGTCAGGATGTAACCCATGAGGCGCTGGATGAGGCGTGCCCAAAATGTGCCAAACCGCTCTCCATCCGCCTGGGACGCCGTGGCCGTTTTATCGGTTGCACCGGATTCCCTGAATGTGACTATACCCGTGGTCTGGAGGGGGACGGTGAAGAGGGCTCCTCAGAGCCGGAAGTGGTTGAAGGGCGCAGCTGCCCCAAGTGTGAATCGCCGCTGATCATTCGTAGTGGTCGTTACGGCAAGTTTATCGGCTGTTCCAGTTACCCCAAGTGCAAACATATTGAACCGTTGGAGCAGCCTGCCGATACGGGGGTGAAGTGTCCTGAGTGTAACAAGGGGACCCTGGTCTCCCGTAAGTCCCGTTACGGCAAGATGTTTTTCTCCTGCTCCAGTTATCCCGACTGTAAATATGCGGTCTGGAATCCACCCCTGAATGAGGTGTGCCCCAACTGTGCCTGGCCGATCCTGACCTTAAAGACCACCAAGCGCAATGGTACGGAGAAGGTCTGTCCACAGAAGGAGTGTGGTTACAGCGCCCCGGCTGAGGATGAGGCAGAGGAGTAGTTAACCTTCGTCAGCAATGTCGTCCCCGAGACGGTGTCCCGCCATGGCCGCTTCCACTGTGTTGCGGTCAAGGTGTGGGGCAAACAGTTCAATAAAATCATAAAGATAACGTCGTAGGTAGGCCCCCTTGCGGATGCCGATGCGGGTGATGCTCGGTTCAAACAGGTGTGCCGCATCAATCGCCGTCAGCGCCGTGTCGCGCTTCGGATCAAAGGCCATCTTCGCCAGAATCCCCACCCCCAGCCCCAGTTCCACGTAAGTTTTGATGACATCGGAGTCGATGGCAGTTAATACCACGTTAGGGGTAAGCCCTTTGGCCTCAAAGGCTTGATTGATCTTGGTGCGTCCCGCCACCGCAAAATCATAGGTAACAATAGGGTGCTGAGCCAGCGCCTCCAGTGTTAATGATTTGAGTTTAGTCAGGGGGTGGTCCGGTGGGCAGACCACGCAGCGGTTCCACTCATGGCAGGGCAGCATCACCAGGTCGGGAAAATTTTCGATGGCTTCGGTAGCGATGGCGATATCGGCATGCCCCTTGGCGGCCAGTTCAGCCACATGGGCGGGGCTGCCCTGGTGTAGCTCGAGCCGTACGTCAGGGTAACGTTTTTTGAATTTTGCGATGGCGGGTGGCAGGGCGTAGCGGGCCTGGGTATGGGTGGTGGCGATGGAGAGGCGGCCGTTGCCCTCGTTGGTATATTCGCCACTGACCTTTTTGATATTGCTAACCTCCTGCAGTATCCGTTCTGTGATGGCCAGTATGGCTAGCCCCGGCTCGGTGATGCCCACCAGCCGTTTACCGTTGCGTTCAAAAATCTGTACATTCAGCTCATCTTCCAGCAGGCGGATCTGGCTGCTGACCCCCGGTTGGGCGGTATAGAGGGCGTCGGCAGCGGCCGAGACGTTGAGGTTGCGGCGGGCGACTTCACGGATGTAGACGAGCTGTTGTAGTTTCATACGGGTTCTTTATATGATTTGAGGATAAGAATAGATCATCATATTCCTAATATCAATAAAGCTTGGGAATATGGTTTTAGTGCATCAAGTGTGGGGTCGGACAAGTGGACCGCTGGGTATTGCGAAGGCTGATCCCTAATCTGTCTGGAATCTGTCTGGATTAAAGTCGCCTCTGCTGGACCCGATATCTTGGAAAGAGTCTGCGTCACTCACGGCGTAGAGATGGGCCTTAATCAGGAGCGCCGATGTTACAGGAGTTTGATTTTGCGACTGGAAAGACGGTAAACCCCAAGCGCCGTCAGGTGATCATCCTGCTTGAGGATGCCGCCCAGGCTGATGAGTTGCAGCAGATCTTGCGCCAGAAAGCCTACCCGGTGATCGGCAAAACCACGGAGCTGCGTGAAGCGCTGGAGATGGTGGGCAAACACAAAGTTGGCATTCTCTTTCTTGACGCGGATAGTGCGGGTGGAAATGCGATGGGGCTGTTGACCACTATCCGAACTAAGTTTCCTGAGTTTAACGTGGTACTGACCAGCGCTACCGTTACCAAGGAGCTGCTGACGGAGTCGATAGCCAATGGGGCGGCAGGTTTTTTGGTCAGGCCGATTGGGCAGGAGTCGTTACAAAAGGTGCTGGATAAAATTAAGTAGTTAGGCAGCGCCGTTCATAGGCTTTGCAACTGAGCCAGCTCCGCTTTCATCCCCCTAACCTCTTTAAGTGCCCGTTTGAAAAAGGGGCGCACAGTGCTCTTCAGGTGCGGTAGCGCCTGGTTATCAGGGATCTCCTTCAGTACACAAAACAGCGCCAGGGCGTAGGCCATCTGTCCTTCGGTCAGCTCCCCCAGCAGCTGGACCCCTTTGGGTTTGCAGCTGCCGCAGCTACCAATATGGTAGTTAAAGGCGTTGTTGGTGAGAAAAAGTCCAAATCCCATGAAGATAGCCAGAAGGTCAGTGGCGTGGCCACGATTTTCGTTACCGCCTGGCGGAGATTCAGGGGTGAGCTGCGCCAGCGGGCTGGCGAGGTTTTGGGCCATGATGGTGATCAGTAGGTCGGGTTGGCGGAGCAGGATGGGGTCGTAGGGAATTGGCAGTTGTTGCCCATCTTCGACCAGAATAAGCGCTTGATCACCACGGGTGGGGCCGTTGATCTCAATGGCCGGGGCAACCAGCGCCGCCATCTCCTCGTTGATCGGGATGAGCTGAGTGGGCCACTTTTGCAGCGCCATATACCCCTTGATCCGCTCCAGAATCAGGAGGGCCAAGGTATGGCCGTCGTCGGACTGATCATAAAAATGGGTTTTGGTGGGGGTGATCAGCTCCGTATGGGTGTAGAACAGGTCGCGGTCAAAGTTGCGTAGCGCCCAGGCGTAACTCTCCCACAACCATTCGGTGGTCCCTTCGTCGAGCAGTGGTTTGTTGCGAAACAGCGAAAACATGGGATGACAACACTCGTAGTGGTGGGCGCATATTCTGCCAGCTAATAAAAAAGGCGCAAGTATGCGCCTCTGTGGTGTGGTATATCAGATTGTTGCCATCAGTACCGACCGTAGGACTTGTTGATGTAGTTGGTCAGCTGCTGTGTCTCCTGGTTCATACGCATCAGGTTGGTGTGGGTATTGCGGAACAGGGCGCACATTACCTTGTAGGTGATACGTGGGTGGTCATCGAGCAGGGACTCAAAGGCGTCTGGCTCCAGGGTGTAGACCGTGGCACTGCCGTTAGCGCGCAGTGTGGCCTTGCGGGGAGAGCGGTCGACAAATGCGCGGGTACCGGCGCACTCCCCCTGGCTCATGGTGTAGACCACACTCTGCTCGCCCTCATTGTCGCTGATCACGTCGAGCTTGCCATCAATGAGGATGAAGAGGGTGCTGGCAGTACCCCCTTCGCTGGAGAGCAGCTCACCGTCGTTGAGTTCTCGTGAACCCATGACGGCGCTGAGAATGCTACTCTCGGCGACAGTCAGCTCGTTGCCTATGGAACTGTTACACAGCTTTTCAACATCTGCTTTATTGCTCATCGTGCAAGCCTCCTTAATACGGGTTCATATCCATTGTCGGCCCCTGGCCGGTAAATTAAATCTAACATTCAGTGTGGCTAATACTGTGGTTCTTGCAGTGGTCACGCTATCATAGCGCGTACAGAACAACTTGCTGGCCATTATGGCCGAGTTTGGTTGCAAAAATATATCATAAGGAATTTTAATGATGACACCCTCTCCAGAACAGTTAAACAGTCAGTTGGGCATTAAGGGCCAGATAGTCTTCACAGAAGGAGCGGGGGGGCTGACCATGATTGAGGTCAATAACGCCCAGGCAACAGCCACCATCGCCCTGCAGGGGGCTCATCTACTGACCTGGACACCCCAGGGCCAACAGCCGGTGATCTGGCTCTCCACTGCCGCCAAATTTGCCCCGGGCAAGTCAGTGCGCGGCGGTATTCCCATCTGCTGGCCCTGGTTTGGTCCACATGAGAGTGAAGCAGGATACCCCGCCCACGGTTATGCCCGTACTGTGGAGTGGCAGGTTGTGGAGACAGAGGCGCTGGCCAGCGGAGCGACCCGCCTGCTGTTCCGTTTTAGTGGTGATGAAGCCAGTGCAAAAATGTGGCCCCATACAACCCCGTGCGACTATCAGATCACCGTTGGTACGGCGCTGGAGCTGGAGCTGCTGACCCGTAATCAGGGCACAACCCCGGTTACCATCGGTCAGGCGCTACACACCTACTTTGCTATTAGTGATATCCGTGATGTGACGGTGGCGGGGCTGGATGGTTGCCCATACCTCGATAAGGTCGATGGTTTTAAACGTAAACAGCAGGATGGGGCGGTTGATTTTAGTGGTGAAACTGACCGTATCTACCTGGAATCAACAGCTGACTGCATCATTGACGATGCTGCCCTGGAGCGTCGTATCCGCATTAGCAAACGTAACAGTGGCTCCACTATCGTCTGGAACCCCTGGGTTGAAAAGGCGACACAGATGGGCGATCTGGGCGAGCGCAGCTATCTGGGCATGGTCTGTGTTGAGAGCGCCAACGCCGCTGATGATGTGGTGACGATCCCTGCAGGCGGCGAACATAATCTGTACGTCCGTTATGACGTTGAGCCGCGTGGCTGATTTACATCCCCAGCTGCAAAAGGATTGTCTGGTGGTGGGGCGTTTCCCGCTCTGCCAGCTGCTGCTGTTGCGGGATGCCCACTACCCCTGGTTTGTGCTGGTCCCGGATCGTGACGGGATCAGCGAGATCTACCAGTTGAGCGATGTCGATCAACAGCAGCTGATGCGCGAGTCAACGATGTTGTCTCGGGCGCTGGTCGCCGCGTTTGTTCCGGATAAACTCAACATTGCAGCACTGGGCAATGTGGTGCCTCAGCTCCATGTGCACCATGTGGTGCGCTACACCGATGATGCCGCATGGCCGGCACCGGTGTGGGGTAAAGTGGCCGCCAAGGGTTACACAACAGAGGGGTTAGCCGCCGTGGTTGAAAAACTCCGGCACGCGTTAACTATTAACGATTTTGAATATTGGGTGTAAGGACGTTTGTATATGTCAGAACAGCAGTTAGAGGCGATCCGCCGGATTAAAAAGAGCCACGAAAACCTGGTGGTCACACTTGGCATCACCATTGGTGTGGTGCTGGGGATCTACTTTTTTACCTTTGCCGCCCTGATCGATAGCGCCCGGCCATATGTCATCCAGTTTATGATGGTGACCACGGTGCTGCTGGTTGTAGCGTTGTTCTATGTAAAACAGATAGCCTTCTTTTTTACCCGGCGACTGCTTGGGCGCAAGGCGGAGTGCAAGGCGCTGCTGGCGTTGCTGGTGGTGGCAGATCTGGCCAAGGATGAGCAGCAGCTGGAACAACAGCTGGGACTAAAGTTAGGAGCAACGCTAGAGTAAGTCCCCTTACTCTTTCCAGCGCTCCATATCCACCTGTACGTTCTGCTTGTTGTTACTGATCCAGCAGTCACCGTCCTGGATGGTGCACTGTAGCCGCATGGAGCGCTCCACCATGGTGGCCAGTGATTCGGCGACCCCTTCAGCAAGTTTGACCACTTTGAGGTTATCAAACCGCTGTACGAGCGTGCGGTTCTGCTCCCACCACACCTGTGCACTACGATGGCCGTAGCAGTAGATGATCACCTGACGGCTGCGGCCACACGCTTTACGAATCCGCTTTTCGTCCGGTTGGCCCAGCTCTATCCATAACTCAATCTCATCGCTGTAGTTTTTGTTCCAGAGTTCAGGCTCATCATCGGCACTTAACCCTTTGGTAAACTCCAACCGCTCGTCAGCGTTCAGGGCAAAGGCGAGTAGCCGTACCATCATTCGCTCGTTGGTTTCCGACGGGTGTTGGGCAATGGTGAGTGGATGCTCTTGATAGTAGTGGCGATCCATGTCGCTGATGGATATCTCAGCCTTAAAGATGGTGGCTTTGAGCGCCATTATTTCACCTCTTCGATATAGGTGCGCGCTATCGGGGTCTGGACGTAGATTTTTTTGCCTTTTTTGAGTGCCCAGAAGTAGTAGTACCCTTTTTCTGGCTCACTGGTGATTTTGCTGTTTTTTACAATCCAGGTTTTAACGTGGTTGCCCTCAACAAAAGTTACCTGATAGTCGCCCTCCATCCAGGTAACACCGATGCGGCTAAGGCGGTTTTGCTGCTCTTCCGAACAGCCTGTCAGCAGGATGGCGGTGAGTAGTGCGACAAGTAACACAGTTTTAGACACGTTATAGTTTCCTTGAATGCAACAGACAGAGTGGTAACAGTTTCCACCCGGCAGCAATGGCAGCGTATTCTAGCTCAAGTTGGCCGATCATTTTGCAGAAGTAAAGGTAGTGCGGCAAGAAGATGGCCGCCCGACACTATACATAGGGATCGACATGTATACCCCGAACCATTTTAAAGAAGAGGATCTGGAGAGCATGTTCCGCCTGATGGAGCAGCAGCCCTTTGCCACGTTGATCACCACGCCAGACAGTGTGCCGTTTGTTAGCCACCTGCCGCTGATGGTCGAGCGGCGGGGTGATAAAACCGTGCTGATTGGCCATGTGGCCAAGGCTAATGAGCAGTGGCAGCACTTTGAACAGTGCAACCAGACGCTGGTGATATTCCACGGACCAAGTGTTTATATCTCCCCTTCGTTATACCAAACGCCAGGGGTGCCAACCTGGAATTATGTAGCGGTTCACGCCTACGGACGGCCAACACTCATTACAGATGCCGCACGACTGCACGGTATTATTGAACAGCTTACTTCACATCATGAACAGCAGAGGGCCACACCATGGCAGCCAGACTACCCCCCCAGATTATTGGATGTGATTGTCGGGTTTGAGATGGAGATTGAGCGCATTGAAGGGAAGTACAAACTCAGCCAGAATCGCCCTGAGGTCGATCGACGGAATATTATTCAGGCGCTCTCTGTCGCCGAGACAGACGCCGCACGTGCAGTCGCCGCGCTGATGCAACAACGGCTGGATCCAGCGTGACATCAGGCGCAACAGGTGCAGTGAAGTGATGGCGGGCTATTGGGCGGCGTTGAAGCGTTGGGTCGGCAAGCTCAAGGGCGAAATTTTTGCCCTCTATTACGCAGCACGTGATCCGGGCACGCCGTGGCAGGCAAAGCTGTTTGTAGCCACTGTTGTTGCGTATGCGTTTAGTCCGATCGACCTGATCCCCGACTTTATCCCCCTGATTGGCTATCTGGATGATCTTATTCTGTTGCCACTCGGGATTGCATTGGCGATTCGGTGGGTCCCTGCACAGGTGATGGCGGTGTGTCGTCTCCGGGCTGCACAAACGTTGCAGAATAGCCGCCCCGTGAGCTGGGTTGCGGGGACGGTGGTGGTGGTGATCTGGCTGACATTGGCGCTGGCAGGTGGCACCTGGTTGTATCAAATGTACAGAGTGTAAATATTTTTATGGGTGCAGTGGTGCGGGTGTTTGATCGCTGCCAGGGGGTTTTTCAGCTCAGGGGGTGTCGATGAAGGCCAAAATAGTCTGTCTGCATGGCTACTCCATGAACAGCGATTGGCTGCGGCAGTGGTGTCTGCCGCTGGAGCAGGCGTTGGTGGAGGAGGCGGTTTTTCTCTATCCGCAGGGGCCGATTGTCTGTCCAGAGGCTGAGGTGCGTGCCACTACGGCGCTGTTTAATATGCCCATGCCGGAGTCGCGTATCGGTCCTGGGTTGAACTGGTGCTGGTATCGCGCCAGCGAGGAGCGACCACCCCGCTATCATGGGATTGAGGAGACACTGGTATGGTTGGCGGATCTGTTTCAGCGCGAAGGGCCGATTGCGGGGCTATTGGGCTGGAGCCAGGGGACGGTGATGGCGGCGCTGCTGGCGGCATTGATGCAGAACAAGCCAGACTCCCCCTTTCAGTTTGACTGGGCAGTGCTGTGTGGCGGTTTTTTGCCCGGCGACCAGCGCTATCGCCCCTATTTTGATGTCCCGTTATCGTTGCCAAGCCTGCATGTGCTGGGTGAAAAAGAGTCGGATTTTATGCGGCAGCAGGGGGCTAAGTTACAGCAGGCCTTTGTCAATAGTGAGCGTCTTGATACCCCGGTAGGCCATATGTTACCGATCCGTCACCCGGACTCCATGGCGCAGATCGCCACATGGATGCAGTGGCAGCTGAGCCAGGATTAGGCCGTTTGTGGGTAGGGGGTGGGTAGTTCGGGTG
>JAKFXL010000005.1 GCA_021731365.1 Gammaproteobacteria bacterium
TATCATGAAAAACGTGATCACAATTGACGTTATGCTGGAAAATGACGTGGAAAAATCACCGACTGATGTTTACGATAACTCTAGGCGATTGCGTCAAGGAATTTTGGGGTATTTTTAGAGGTGCCCTATTATTAAAAGTCCTCCATTAGTGGTTCGACAAGCTCACCACGAATGGAAGAGTTATTCAGAGACTCCTTAGTAACCAAACTGACTATGTCACTACACCCCGGACTCCATGACACTGCATGGCCAAAGCACTTCGTGGGGTGGGTTTTCAATCCGAACCCCATACTATTAAAGAGTAGTGTTTAAACAAACCGCATCGAAAGATCCACCGCCCGCAGATGTTTGGTCAGTGCGCCGGTAGAGATGAAATCCACACCGGTCTCCGCCAGTGAACGCAGATTATCGAGGGTGACATTGCCTGAGATCTCGATATTGGCCTTGCCACGGTTGATGGCAACCGCTTGCTGGGTCTGCGGCAAGGTAAAGTTGTCGAGCATGATGATATCTGCGCCTGCAGCCAGCGCCTCTTCAAACTCCGGCAGGCTCTCCACCTCCACCTCTATCAACTTGCCTTGGGCGTAGGGGCGCACCTTGGTGACGGCCTGGGTGATGGAGCCGGCGGCATGGATGTGGTTCTCTTTAATCAACACACCGTCATACAGGCCGTGGCGATGGTTGTGGCAACCGCCGCAGCGCACGGCATATTTTTGCGCATCACGCAGGCCGGGGATGGTCTTGCGGGTATCAAGAATTTTGACCGACAGATCGGCCACAACCTCGGCCCAGCGCCGTGCCTCAGTGGCTGTGCCAGAGAGTGTTTGCAGAAAATTGAGCGCGGTGCGTTCACCGGTGAGCAGTGCACGGGCGCTGCCACGCAGGCGGAACAGTGTCTGATTAGCGCTGACCGAGGCCCCCTCCGCAACCTGCCACTCCACCTGAACACGGGTATCAAGCTGACGAAATACCTCATCAACCCAGGGGCGGCCACAGACCACCGCCGCCTCGCGGGTGATCACGTAGGCTTCGGCCTGGGCATCAACCGGAATCAGCGCGGCGGTAAGATCACCACTGCCAATATCCTCCACCAGGGCGGTACGTACGTTTTCGGTAACTGTTTTGGGCGGGGGTGGCATCGGGGATAACATCTGGGGCTGGCTCATGACTCGGTTCCTATCACTTCTTTAACAAAGGGGATGGTGAGGCGGCGCTGCTGCGCCAGGGAGCGCTGATCGAGCAGCTCCAGCAGCTCAAACAGGGCCGTCATGTCACGTTGATAGTGGCGCAACAGGTAACGCCCCACCTCTTCACTCAACTCAAAACCGCGCTGGTGGGCACGCTGCTGCAGGGCGGCCAGCTTCTCATCGTCACTCAGGTTCTGAAGTTGGAAGACCAACCCCCAGGCCAGCCGTGAGTGCAGATCGGGCAGTGTCAATGGCTGTGCCGGCAGTGGCTGGTTGGCGGCCACCAGCAGCACACCGTGGCCTTGATCCCGGATACGGTTATAGAGATGGAAGATAGCCGTCTCCCAGACACGGTTGCCCGCCACCCCATCGAGGTTGTCTATCGCCACCACTGCCATTTGCTCCAAACCGTCCAGCATCTCTGGCACCAGACCGGGTTCACTCAGTGGCAGATAGACACTGCCCTCTCCCGCCGCCGTGGCGCTATGGCAGGCCGCCTGAAGCAGGTGGCTTTTACCCACGCCGTCCCCGCCCCAGAGATAGACAAAGCGCTCCGCAGCCCCCGCGCACGCCTGCTGCAGTGCAATGACGGGCTGGGCGTTGCCACCGGAGACATAGTTGGCAAAGGTGGCCGATTCACGCAACCACATCCGCAGCGCCAACTGCTGCACCACCGGAGAACCCCCTATTCTGGCACTCATCGCCTGTACCCACCCGGCTGTGTCTGACGCTTAATATAGTGTTCATGCAGATGGCGTAACAGGACCATAAGCACCGCCGCTGTGGGCAGCGCCAGCAGCACACCCACAAAACCAAACAGCTGCCCACCCGCCATCACCGCAAAGATCACCGTGACCGGGTGCAACCCGATACGGTCACCCAATAGATACGGTGTGAGCAGAAACGACTCCAGCAGCTGCCCCACACCAAACACCATCAGGACATATATCAGTGGCATCACCTCTTGAAACTGCACCGCCGCCGCAACACCCGCCATGATCATGCCCAGAATAAAACCGAGATAGGGGACAAAACTGACCAACCCCGCCACCATACCGATGAGCAGCGCCATATCAAGCCCCACCATCCAGAGTCCAACGGCATATACCAGCCCTAAAGAGGCCATGACCAGCAGCTGACCGTGCATAAATGCCCCCAACACCGAGTCACATTCACGGGCGAGGCGCACGACACGCGGTTCGTAACGGTTCGGGATCAGCCCATGGATCCGCGCCACCAGCAGATCCCAATCACGCAACAGGTAGAAGGTCAATACTGGGATCAATATCAAATTGGCCAAAAACCCCATCAGCGCCAGACCCGAGCTGGTCACCGAGCTCACCACCGTGGTTGAGACATTGGCAGCAACACCGCCAACCTGCTGCCAATGGCTGGCGAGCGACTGTTTTATCAACTCCAGATCCAGTACCGGCAGATTACTGGCAAGCCGTGCCTGTACCCATGGCAGGGCGATCTGTTGTAACCAATCGATATAGCCGGGCAGCTTTTTTGCCAGCGTCGCCAGCTCCTGTTGCAGCAGCGGCACCACCACCGCCAGCACAATCACCACCGCCAGGGCAAATCCTGAGAAGACAATAACCACCGCCGTATTGCGGGAAAAGCGGCGCGCCTCAAGCCGATCTGCCAGTGGATCACCCAGATAGGCCAATCCCGCCGCCACCAGAAAAGGGGTTAATACCGGCCCTAAAAAATAGGCCAGTGCCGCCAGTGCCATCACCCCAAACAGCAGCAGCCATTTCTGCGAATCACTCATGCGCCCTTCCTTTGCCCGAGCGCCGGGCGTAATAGGCCTTGCGTCCCCAGGTCCATACGTAATCAATCCCACTTAATATAGTGGTGAGGCAAGCACCGTAGAGCAGCCCAATGAGGAGCATATCCGGCAAAACATACAGTCCATTGGAGAGCACCAGCGCCAGTACCAGGGTAATTTGCAACACTGTATTGAGCTTGCTGACCCAGGTTGGCTCCATGTCGTAACGGCCAATCAGCCAGTGAAACGCCAGGGCACCGACCACGATCACCAGATCACGCCCTACCACCAGTGCCAGCAACCAGAGCGGGATCAGGCCGACCCAGACCAGACAGAGAAAAGAGGTAACCAGCAGCGTTTTATCCGCCAGCGGATCAAGGATGGAACCGAGGCGGCTGCGCCAGCCAAACCGTTTAGCCAGATAACCATCCAGCCCATCCGACACCCCGGCGATAAAAAAGAGCAGTAGTGCCTCACTAAAACGCCCATTCAGCAACAGCCACGCCACCGGCAGACTCAGCAGGATGCGGGCAATGCTCAGTAGATTGGGGATATTCCTGGCGGCGAACATCAGGGTTGCAACTGGTAGACCAAGGTTTGACCCTCTCCACCCATCGCAGTGCTACGCCGCAGGGTACCGCCCAGGCCAATCGCCCGATCAATCCCCATCGCATCACCCCGCACATCCAGGGTAAACAGCACCTCACTGCCCTCAACTTTGGTCACCTGGACCTTAGTGATCAGATCCAGCGAGAGCAGATACTGCTGTGCCTGGGCATACGCCGCCAGTGTTGTTACATCGGTCACCAGCAGCGCCACCTGATTAGCGGTTCCGGTTGTCAGGAGCTGGGCATAACGCTGGGCAAAACGGTCCGCCGCACCATCCACACCACTCGCTACCACAGCCACCTGCTCCACCTCATCACCAGACCAGCGCTGAATATCCTCCCCTTGGTAGAGGCTCCAGCGCCCCTGCCAGTTACCGTTGGCAAGACGGCTAATACGCCCCACCAGCACCGCATTGGCACCGTAACGTTTAGAGCTGTTCATAATCGGCTGGCGGGCATCCGCCCAGACATCAGCAAAACTCAGCCCCATCTGCTCCCCTGCCGTCGGCAATACCAACGGCAAACCCCGGCGACGGGTATGGGTCGCCAGCGCCAGCGCCAACTCCGTACCATCATTGGCCGTCAACAACGTCCGTGATGGACCATCCTCCAGCGCCAGCCAGACCATCATATCGGGCCGGTTTCGCCCCCACAGTGGCACCGCAGCCGCCACCAGCGCCTGACTCAAAGAGCGCTCATCAAACTGCACCAGCAGCAGGCGGGAGTACCCCTCCGCCCGCAGTGTAGCCGCCTCCTGCGCCCGGTAGCTATACTGCTGGACCCATTTCTGGGCTGAGGCCATCACCTTTGCCAGACGGGGCGACTGCGGCGCGCCACGATCCCCCGTAAGCTTAACAACCACCTGAGCCATCGCCGCGGCATAGGCCGCCAACCGCTCATCGCTGCCCTGCCCTTTAACAGGCACCTCGGCCTCATAAAGCCCCACCGCCTCACCCGCCTGTCCCGGCAACGCCAACACCCACAGCAGACAAAACAAGCCAATTCTGGTCATTAAACTCTTCATCACAGACAAAAACACTCCAGCAACCTTAAAAACAGCAGTTTGAAAACCGACCCCTCCCACCACCATCAGGAACAGCCCACAACCCCTAGATAATACCCGGTTTTGGCCAAGCGACGCTTTAGGAGTCGCCGTACCACTCAACTTCCTTTAAAATAATACACCGTCTTGGCGTCAGCAGATAACGAAAGAGCGAACTAACAGCATGAGCAACTCTCCCGATTCAAAAAACAGAACCTCTTTAAGCTACCGTGATGCCGGTGTCGACATCGACGCCGGAGACGCCCTGGTGGAGGCGATCAAACCCGTTGCCGCCCGCACCCGCCGTCCTGGCGTACTCTCAGGACTAGGGGGATTTGGTGCGATGTTTGAACTGCCTGTAGATCGTTACCGCCAGCCAGTACTGGTCTCCGGTACCGACGGCGTGGGCACCAAACTCAAACTGGCCATGGAGATGGATAAACACGACACCATCGGCATCGATCTGGTGGCCATGTGTGTCAATGACCTGATTGTACAGGGGGCCGAACCACTCTTTTTCCTCGACTACTACGCCACCGGCAAGCTAAGCGTGGCCAACGCCAGCGCCGTTGTCCAGGGCATCGGCGACGGTTGTGTACAGGCGGGCTGTGCCCTGATCGGTGGCGAAACCGCCGAAATGCCCGGCATGTACCACGGCGAAGATTACGATCTGGCCGGTTTCTGTGTCGGCGTGGTTGAAAAAGCCAGCATCATCGACGGCAGCAAGGTCAAGGCCGGCGACGCCATCATCGGCATCGCCTCCTCCGGCCCCCACTCCAATGGCTACTCATTAGTACGTAAAATTATCGACGTCAGCGGCGCCAAACTCAGCGACCCCTTTGGCAACAGCAGCTTAGGCGAGACCCTGCTCACCCCCACCCGCATCTACATCAAACCCCTGCTGGACCTGCTCACCAAAGTGGACGTACACGCCATGGCCCACATCACCGGCGGCGGCCTGCTGGAAAACATCCCCCGTGTCCTGCCTGAAGGGTGCATGGCAGCGCTTGATCGCCACACCTGGCAGCGCCCAGCGATCTTCGACTGGCTGCAGGAGCAGGGCAACGTTAAGGATGATGAGATGCACCGCACCTTTAACTGCGGCATCGGCATGACCGTTATCATCGCTGCCGCCGATGTTGATGCCACCCTGACGTGCCTGCGCCAACACGGCGAAACGGCCTGGCAGATCGGCACCATCCAGAACGCCGCCGATAGCGACCACCTTGTCACCATTCAGTAATGGTCGCGGCCATACCCCCACAACCGCTGGTCGTGCTCATCTCCGGCAACGGCAGTAACCTGCAGGCGATCCTCGACAGCTGTACCAGCGGCGAGATCAACGCGGAGATACGGGCGGTGATCAGCAACCGCCCCACCGCCCAGGGGCTGGAGCGCGCCCGCGCCGCAGACATACCCACCCACATCGTCAACCACAGCGACTTCAAGGAGCGCCGCAACTTTGAGATTGAACTGGAACAGCTCATCGACAGCTACCACCCAACACTCATCGTGCTTGCTGGGTTTATGAGGATATTGACCCCCACCTTTGTTAACCACTATCTCGGGCGGCTCATCAACATCCACCCCTCGTTATTACCCAACTTTCAGGGGCTAAATACCCATCAGCGCGCCCTCGATTCAGGTGTTAAAGAGCACGGGGTGAGTGTCCACTTTGTCACGCCAGAACTGGATGGCGGCCCGGTCATCATCCGCGCCACCCTCCCCATCCTCAACGGCGATAACGCCGACACACTGGCAGAACGAGCACAGACTCAGGAGCACATCATCTATCCACAGGCCGTCAAATGGTATACCGAAGGACGGCTCGCCCTCCACAATGGCCAGGCACTGCTCGACAACCAACCCATTGTCCAACTTGAAAAAAAGTTCTCATGAGCAGGCCACTCCCGAGACTCATCGCAGCCGCCACCCTCACCCTTTTAACACTCCTTAACAGTGGCCATACCGCCGGGCTGCCAGAAAAATTCGACGCCACCTACAACCTCAGTGTCGGCCCCATGACACTCGCCGAAATGACCCGCAAGCTCTATCCCAAAGGGGATGGCAGCTACGTCTACGAATCCAGCTCCAAAGCTGTCGGTTATGCCCGCTGGTTCACCAAATCAGTACTGACTGAGCGTAGCGAATGGCGTTACGAGAACCAGCAACTGCGCCCACTCATCTACTCTTATGACCGCTCTGGCGACAGTAAAAAAGAGCGTCACCTCAAGCTGGTCTTTGACTGGAAAAATAGACGGGTCACCGACGTGACCAACAAAGAGCCTTGGAAACTCGTGCTCACCAACGGCTCACAGGATAAGCTGCTCTACCAGCTCGCGCTGGTGAACGATCTGCAACAGGGGAAACGGACAAAACTGGAGTACAACGTTGTCGATGACGGCAGCGCAAAAATAACTACCTTTGAAATAGTCGGGGAAGAGCGCATCCAAACGGCATTAGGCGAGTTTGAGACCCTCAAACTACAGACCACCGGCACCCGCACCACCACGCTTTGGTGCGCCAAAAAACTCAACTACCTGCCGGTCTTGATCGAACAACATGACGAACGCGGCAGCGCACTTCTGAAACTGGTCAACCTCTCAGGCATCCCCATTCCAATCCCTGTCGCTGCCAACGTCCCCTAACACACTATTACTTATTAGAATGACCATCAGGTACGGGGCAGCGTCACCCCAGTCTGTCCCTGATATTTACCACCACGGTCGCCATAAGAGACCTCACACACCTCATCGGACTCAAAAAACAGCATCTGCGCCACACCTTCGTTAGCGTAGATCTTGGCGGGCAACGGCGTTGTATTGGAGAACTCCAGCGTCACATGCCCCTCCCACTCCGGCTCCAGCGGAGTGACATTGACGATAATGCCGCAGCGAGCGTAGGTCGACTTACCAAGGCAAATCGTCAATACACTACGAGGTATACGGAAATACTCCACTGTCCGTGCCAGGGCAAAAGAGTTGGGTGGAATAATGCAGACATTAGCCTTCACATCCACAAAACTGTTGGAATCGAAATTTTTAGGATCAACAATGGCGGAGTTGATATTGGTAAATATCTTAAACTCATCAGAACAACGCACATCGTACCCATAACTGGAGGTCCCATAAGAGACAATGCGCTGGCCATTGGCCTCACGCACCTGGCCCGGCTCAAACGGCTCGATCATCCCATGCTGATCCGCCATGCGGCGAATCCACTTATCCGATTTAATACTCATCGCTGAAACATCCGCTTGACTGGCCAAAGAAGCGCCACATTGTAGAGAGATTGGCGGCAACAGTCACCTGACGCCGCCCACCATCAGCTGTTCTGAATAACAATATTGGGAAATTTGTGGCTGAAATCCTTAGCCTTTTTGGCCAGCTTAGCCGCCACCTTACGGGCAATTTCACAGTACGCCTGGGCAATCGCCCCCTCAGGATCGGCCACTACACTGGGCTTACCACTGTCGGCATCGACACGGATAGAGATATCCAGCGGCAGTGAACCCAACAGCTCAATACCGTACTCTTCCGCCATACGAGCGCCGCCGCCGTTACCAAAAATATGCTCTTCATGACCACAGCTACTGCAAATATGGGTGCTCATATTCTCAACCACACCCAATACATTCACATCCACCTTTTCGAACATCTTCAGACCCTTACGCGCATCCAGCAGGGCAATATCCTGGGGCGTTGTCACAATCACCGCACCACTGACCGGAATCTTTTGTGACAGCGTCAACTGCACATCCCCCGTACCTGGTGGCAAATCGATCACCAGATAATCAAGATCACGCCAATTAGTCTCACGCAGCAACTGCTCCAACGCCTGTGTCACCATCGGGCCACGCCAGATCATCGGCGAATCCACATCAATCAGATAACCGATCGACATTGACTGAATACCGTAATTCTCCAATGGCTCCATGCTTTTGCCGTCTTTAGAGTCAGGACGCCCCTTAATGCCCAGCATCTGCGGCTGGCTCGGACCATAAATATCAGCATCCAGCAACCCAACTCGCGCACCCTCACGGGCCAAGGCCAAAGCCAAATTGACCGCTGTTGTCGACTTGCCCACCCCCCCTTTACCCGAGGCAACAGCAATAATATTTTTCACATTATCCATCAACTTCACACCGCGCTGTACCGAACGCGCCACCACCTCATGGGTGATCGAAACAGCAATCTCACACCCCCCAGCCACCGGGCCAATCGCCGCCTCCAGCTGCCGTGCCAGCGTCGCAACATACCCCTTAGCAGGATAGGGCATGACAATCGCCACACTCACCACCCCCGCCTCTACGACCACATCCTTCACCACCCCGGCACTGACCAGATCCTGACCAAGATAAGGATCAACCACCCCTTTAATAGCCTCCTCTATCACCAACCGCGTAACGTCAGACATGCCATTCACTCCCAAATAAAACCATACCAACCGAATAACCAAGCAATCCAATCAACTATAATAACGGACTCCGCCCAGGTAAAACAGTGTAAAAACTTTACACCTCAACCACCAGGGAATTAAACTACCGTGCCAAAACGCACTACAATACAGATCACCTTCGACTATTACGTTACTTTTACCCACTTGAAGCGTAAGTGTAATCGTGATACTCATAGTAAAGGGTAGGCTGATGTACAAATGAACTCAGCAATGGAGCTGTGGGGGCACATGGATAAACAACACGTACAATTATCAGGGCGAAAGACTGCGACTGCAGCACTGCTTTTAGCGGCAATGGGGTTTGCGCCCATGGCCAGCGCTCAGCTTGAGCTGAATTTCCTGCCCGCCGTCAAACCCGACCCTAATAACCAGTACCTCAAAACCTACGTCACGTGCCGACATAGTGCAGATGAATACTGCATCCGTGGACTCCACGATACAAATCCACGTAAAATTGACCCTGATCTAACCCCGTTTTTAATGGAGATGGCCCAAGACCCCACTACTGGGGATTATTTCTACCACACCTTGGTTGGCGATCCCAATAGCGACTTCTCTCAAGAAAGCTACATTGCAACCACTAATGGCTTCTGGGCTGACGGGTTCATTAAGACCTCCAGTGAAGGGCAGCTTAATGGCGGGATTGATGCTACCCCGCCAAATTCAGGGATTCTCAACCCCTCGGTGACAGGGATTTTTTATGATCCATTATCTCAAAGCTCACTCTCCGGCAACGGCTCGGGTAGGCCGGACGATATTGTTTTCAGACAGACCGTCAAGAGCGCTGGCTTCGTACAGGAAACAATCAAAGCTAATCGACTCAACAAACCCAAAATAACCCAGGCTGTTAACGAGGCTGGCATGTCAAGCAACTTTGTACTCGACATGAGCGCGCTTACCTATTTTGGCGCAGCGGCCCAAGTCACTGGTGCCTCCATGATTAATACCTTACTGATTACGGATACCCAGACAGACGAAGTACTTACTAATTTTGACGTTAATACCAGCAGCCAAAAATCCAACATCAATGCAGGTAAGTATATTTATAACTTTGGTAACGGCTCTGGCGGTAGTAACGGCACCTACACCTATGAAACGTCCGTCTACGATATTTACAGCACAAACTGGGCCGCGTTCTCCGACCCTACCGTTAACGTCCCTAACTTCTAATTAAAGCAGTCCTCACCATCTGCCATAATCTGGCAGATGGCGTTTTCAGGCCGTCTGGATGGTTAAGTTGAGGTATACTTCACGCTCTTCAACGTCATTGAGAACAGTCGTCACCCCATGGCCGCACATCGCAAAATCCTGGTTACCAGCGCCCTTCCTTATGCTAACGGTTCGATCCATCTGGGCCATCTGGTTGAGTATATTCAGACGGATATCTGGGTCCGTTTTCAGAAGATGCGTGGCCATGAGTGTCACTATGTCTGCGCCGATGATACCCACGGTACGCCGGTTATGTTGCGCGCCGAACAGGAGGGGATCACGCCGGAGGCGCTGATTGAACGTGTTCACCGCGAACATCTGGGGGATTTCACCGATTTTCACATCGCGTTTGACAACTACTACTCCACCAATTCGGAGGAGAACCGCGAGTTATCCCAGGATATCTACCGCAAGCTCAAGGCCGCTGGACTGATTGACATTCGTACTATTGAACAGCTCTACGATCCGCAAAAACAGATGTTTCTGCCGGACCGTTTTATCAAGGGCTGCTGCCCCAAATGTAAGGCGGCTGACCAGTATGGCGACTCTTGTGAGGTGTGTGGTGCCACCTATGCGCCTACTGATCTGATTGACCCCTACTCGGCTATCTCTGGCGCTACGCCCATCTTGAAGGAGTCGGAACACCACTTTTTTAAATTGGGTGAGTGCGAAAGTTTCCTCAAGCAGTGGTTACTGGAAAACCAGCAGCCACCGCTGCAGGCAGAGGCCACTAATAAGATCAGCGAGTGGTTTGAGTCGGGGTTAAAAGATTGGGACATCTCCCGCGATGCCCCCTATTTTGGGTTTGAGATCCCTGATGCGCCGGGCAAGTATTTCTACGTCTGGCTCGACGCGCCGATTGGTTACATGGCGAGCTTTAAAAATCTCTGCGCCCTAAAGGGGCTCGATTTTGACAGTTACTGGCGTGAGGGGAGCGATGCGGAGATTTACCATTTTATTGGCAAGGATATCCTCTATTTCCACGCCCTGTTCTGGCCCGCGACCTTGAAGTTCTCTGGCCATCGCACCCCGACCAAGATCAACGTGCACGGCTTTCTCACCGTCAACGGTCAGAAGATGTCCAAATCCCGCGGGACATTTATCATGGCCCGCACCTATCTGAACCATCTTAATCCTGAATATTTGCGCTACTACTTTGCCGCCAAACTGAGCGACCGGATTGAGGATATTGATCTGAACGTTGAGGACTTTGCTGCCCGGGTTAACAGCAATCTGGTAGGGAAATATATCAACATCGCCTCACGTTCGGCCGGTTTTATCAAAAACCGCTTTGATGGGCAGCTGTGCGCAACGCTGGACGATGCAGGTGCCACACTGCTGGCCACCATTCAACACAAGCAACCACAGATTGCTGAACTCTATGAGAACCGCCAGTTCAGTGAGGCGATGCGCGAAATCATGGCCCTGGCCGATGTCGCCAACGAATATGTGGATGAGACCAAACCCTGGGTGCTGGCCAAGGAGCCGGGCAGGGAACATGAGTTGCAGCAGGTCTGTACAACCCTGATCAACGCCTTCCGCCTGCTGACCCTCTACCTGAAGCCGGTATTACCACAACTAAGCAGCCAGATTGAGGCGTTTCTGCACATTGCCCCGCTACAGTGGGGTGATGCCACCACGCTGTTGCTGGACCAGCAGATCAATGCTTACCAGCATCTGATGACACGTATCGAGCAGAAACAGATTGACGCGCTGCTGGCGGAAAGTGTGACCACCCTCAAGCCGCAGCCAACCTCTTCGGCCCCGAGTAAAACCCCACCCAAAGAACAGGCCACCAAGGAAGTGAAGATGGATCAGATCAATTACGATGATTTTGCCAAGGTTGATCTACGTATCGCCCGTATCGTCAAGGCGGATCATGTTGAAGGGGCTGACAAACTGTTACAGCTCACCCTGGATATCGGTGAGGAAAAGACCCGTAATGTGTTTGCCGGCATAAAGTCCGCCTACTCTCCCGAACAGCTGGAGGGCAAATTGACGGTCATAGTGGCCAACCTTGCGCCGCGCCAGATGCGCTTTGGTCTGTCAGAGGGAATGGTATTGGCTGCCGGCCCCGGCGGTGAGGAGCTCTGGATTCTGGAGCCCCACGCCGGCGCACAACCGGGTATGAAGGTGAAGTAACAGCGGTTAAAACCGCTGTTACGCACCACATCGTATATAACCAGGATCTATATCATATATAAATTCAGTGTTGAATTTGTGATATAGGAAGCCTAGGATGGCCGCTCGTGATGATAAACCCAACATTGCACCAGCCGGCCGCACTGTGCGCCTTATTGATCATATAGCTGACTCACCAACCAGAAGAGAGAGATGACCGAATACGCTCTGATACTGATCAGCACTGTGCTGGTAAATAACTTTGTCCTGGTAAAATTTCTGGGGCTTTGCCCTTTTATGGGGGTCTCTAAAAAACTGGAGACGGCAACCGGTATGGCGCTGGCGACCACTTTTGTGCTGACGCTCTCCTCTGTCTGTAGCTATCTCGCCAATACCTACCTGCTGGCGCCACTGGGATTGGAGTATCTGCGTACCATCACCTTTATTCTGGTAATTGCCGTAGTGGTGCAGTTCACCGAGATGGTGGTGCATAAAACCAGCCCGGTGTTATATCAGGTACTGGGGATTTTTCTGCCGCTGATCACCACCAATTGTGCAGTGCTCGGTGTGGCGTTACTCAACGTTCAGCAGGATTTGGGGTTTATCGCCTCTGCGCTCTACGGTTTTGGTGCGGCGGTTGGCTTTTCTATGGTGTTGATCCTGTTTGCTGCGATGCGAGAACGGATCATTGTCGCTGACGTACCCCTCCCTTTTCGCGGCCCTGCAATTGCATTGATTACCGCCGGTTTGATGTCCCTGGCGTTTATGGGCTTTACTGGCTTGGTGAAGGGCTAAATCATGTTAACTGCTGTAATAGCACTCACTGCCTTGGCGCTGATCTTTGGTCTGCTGCTCGGTTTTGCTGCCGTCCGTTTTAAGGTTGAAGGGGATCCCCTGGCCGAAAAGATCGACGCCCTGCTGCCACAGACCCAGTGTGGCCAATGTGGTTTTCCCGGTTGCCGCCCCTACGCCGAGGCGATGGCCAGGGGCGAAGCTGATATCAACCGCTGCCCACCAGGGGGTGAGACCACCATTATTGCGCTGGCGGATCTATTGGGGCGTGAACCGATCCCGCTCGATGCCGAGGTGGGCGAAGAGAAACCTAAGATGGTGGCCATCATCGATGAGGCGACCTGCATCGGCTGCACCCTCTGCATTCAGGCCTGTCCGGTAGATGCGATTCTGGGGGCGGCCAAACAGATGCACACCATTATTGAAGCTGAATGTACAGGGTGTGAGCTCTGCCTGGAGCCGTGCCCGGTGGATTGTATCGACATGATCCAGATTCCTGAAAAGGTTTTGCACTGGAAGTGGCCCTACCCCCAGCCGCCCACTGAGACCCGCCCAGGATGAGCCGCCAACTCTGGAGCTTTCACGGCGGCATCCATCCGCCCCAATATAAAGAGTTATCCAATCAGCGCCCGATTGCCCAGTCCAGCCTTGCCGCTGAGCTGGTCATTCCGTTACACCAGCACATTGGCCAGTCACCTGAGCCGATTGTTCAGGTGGGTGACTACGTGCTCAAAGGGCAGGAGCTGGCCCACGCCCAGGGGTATGTCAGCGCCCCCGTGCACGCCTCCAGCTCCGGCACCGTGGTGGCCATTGAAGAGCGCGCCATCCCCCACCCTTCTGGTTTAAATGCCTTGTGCGTAGTGCTCGCTACCGATGGTGAGGATCGTTGGCTGGAGCAGCAGCTTGATGAACGTCACTACACGGCCATAGAGCCTAGCCATCTGCGTAATCTGATACGCTCTGCCGGTATTGTCGGTCTCGGGGGGGCGGGTTTTCCCACCTTTATTAAACTCAATCCGACCGGACGAGTAATCGACACCCTGATACTGAACGGGGTGGAGTGTGAACCTTACATCACCTGTGACGACCTGTTGATGCGTGAGCGCTCCACCGAAATTCTTGCTGGCATCAAGATCATGCGTCACGCGCTGCAGGCCGGTGAGGTGCTGATCGCAATCGAGGATAACAAACCAGAAGCGATCGCCATCATGCAGCAGGCCATTGCCAACGAACCCGGCATCGAGGTTGTCTCCGTCCCCACCCGTTATCCACAAGGGGGGGAGAAACAACTCATCAAGGTACTCACCGGCAAAGAGTGCCCCAGCAGTGGGCTACCCTTCCAGATTGGGGTTGTGCTTAACAATGTTGCCACTGCCTACGCCATCCACCGCGCCGTTAACCATGGCCAGCCCCTGGTATCGCGCATTGTTACCATTACTGGCGATGGGATAAAGGAGCCGCGCAATCTGGAGGTGCCCATCGGCACACCGATTCAACACCTGATCGATCAGTGTGGCGGCACCAGCGGCGAGATCGAACGTATCATTATTGGCGGGCCGATGATGGGGTTTGCCATGCACAGCAGCGCCATTCCGCTGATTAAAACCAGCAACTGCATCCTGGCCACCCGCCAGCCGGAACAGCCAGCGGCGCCGGAGATGCCCTGCATCCGGTGTGGTGCCTGTGCCGAAGTCTGCCCGGTGGAGCTATTGCCACAGCAGCTCTACTGGCACGCCCGCGCCAAGGAGTTCGATAAAACCCAGGAGTATGATCTTTTTGACTGCATCGAGTGTGGCTGCTGCTCCTATGTCTGTCCCAGCAACATTCCGTTAGTACACTACTACCGCTTTGCCAAAACGGAGATCTGGTCCCAGGAGCGTGAGAAAGAGAAGGCGGATCAAGCCCGCAAACGCCACGAATTCCGCCTCAGCCGCATCGAACGTGAACAGGCAGAAAAAGAGGCGCGACTGGCGTTGAAGCGCGCCGCCGTACAAGAAAAGTCCGAGACCCCTGATAAAGGTGAGGCCGAAAAACAGGCGCTCATTCAGGCGGCACTGGCGCGGGCGCAAGCCAAAAAGGAGTCTCAGCAAGAACCACCCAAAAACACTGCCGAGCTCACCCCGGCTCAACAACGTATCATTGACGAGGCCGATGCCCGTCGCCAACGCCTGGATGCGGCGGCTGATACTCCCCGCAAAGAAGCTGAATAGCTATGTACCTGAAGACACCCAGCTCGCCCCATACCCACGGTGCCAATGGCCTGTCGGTTGTTATGTTGCGGGTCGTCTACGCCCTCATCCCAGCCATTGCGGCCTACGCCTGGCTGTTTGGCTGGGGAGTCATCATCAATCTGCTGCTGGCAACGGTTACCGCACTGGCAACCGAAGCGATCATGCTGCGGCTACGTCATCGCCCGCTATCACCCTTTCTCAAAGATGGCAGCGCCCTGGTCACCGCACTGCTGCTAGGTATCGCCATTCCCCCCTTGGCACCATGGTGGCTGATCGTCATCGGCGCTGCCTTTGCCCTTGTCTTTGGCAAACATCTCTATGGCGGCCTGGGCTTTAACCCCTTCAACCCCGCCATGGTGGGGTATGTGATGTTGCTCATCTCTTTCCCCCGTGAGATGACCACCTGGGCGGCACCTCTCAGCCTAAGCGGGCAGACGCTATCCTTCAGCCAGAATTTGGGGTGGGTATTCAGTGGTACCCTGCCCGCCGGTGTGACACTGGACAGCCTCACCTCCGCCACGGTGCTCGATACCCTTAAAACCCAGCTCAAGCTTGGTCAGGATATCAACCAAATCAGCGCCAGCCCTATTTTTGGCGCCATGGGCGGTACCGGCTGGCAGTGGATCAACCTCGCCATCCTCGGCGGAGGAGTCTGGCTGATCTACAAAAAAATAATCAGCTGGCACATTCCCGTTGCCATGCTTGGCAGTCTGGCATTGATATCCCTGATCTTTTTTGTGATTGCCCCCGAGCACCATGCTTCACCACTCTTCCACCTCATGTCTGGGGGTGCCATGCTCGGCGCATTTTTCATCGCCACCGATCCAGTCAGCGGTGCCACCAGCCTCAAAGGCAGACTCTGGTTCGGCGCTGGAGTGGGCATTCTCACCTACATCATCCGCAGCTGGGGGGGCTACCCAGACGCCGTTGCCTTTGCCGTATTATTGATGAATATGGTCGCCCCCACTATCGATCATTACACCAAACCGGTGGTCTTTGGCCACAGGAAGGGACCCGATGATCGGTAGGAACATGTCCATCGCCGCCGCCATTCTTGGTGGCTTTGCCGTCATCTGTGCCGGTGCCGTGGGGCTGACCTACGACAGTACCCGTCTACAGATTGAGGATAATGAACGGGCTGCACGGGTCGCAGCACTTCATGAATTAATTCCGCCAGCGCTGCACGACAACGATCTCTACCTCGATGCCATCAACGTCACATCACCAGAGTGGCTTGGCAGCAAAAAAGCCGTTCCCGTCTACCGCGCCCGTATGGGCGAGACACCCGTTGCCATCATTATGGGCACAGAAGCGCCTGACGGTTACAATGGCACCATCAAACTACTTGTTGCCATCCGCTATAGCGGCGAACTGGTGGGTGTTCGGGTGGTCGCACATAAAGAGACACCGGGGTTAGGCGACTACATCGAACTCGAACGCTCACCCTGGATCAAGCAATTTGATGGCCGCTCGCTAACCAACCCAGATAAAAAGCTCTGGCAAGTCAAAAAAGATGGTGGCGCATTTGATAGCAATACCGGCGCAACCATCACACCCCGGGCAGTCATAAAAGCAGTCCACCACACGCTAACGTACTACCATGAACACCGTGACCGGCTATTTGCCCGTACCGAGGTCCAAAGCAGTTCTAAGGAGAGCAGCCAGCATGAGTAAAAGTTACAGTGAAATTAGCCGTGATGGTTTCTGGAGCAACAACGTCGGTCTGGTACAGATACTCGGCCTCTGCCCCTTGCTGGCGGTTAGCACCTCCACCGTCAATGGCCTGGGGCTCGGTATCGCCACCACATTAGCGCTAGTATTCTCCAACCTATTGGTCTCCCTGATCCGAAACCTGGTAAAACCAGAGGTGCGTATCCCTGTCTTTGTCATGATCATCGCCTCAGTCGTCACCGTCATTGAGCTGACCATGAATGCCTGGTTTCACGAGCTCTACAAAATCCTTGGCATCTTTGTCCCACTCATCGTCACCAACTGCGCCCTACTGGGCCGTGCCGAAGCGTTTGCCTTCAAAAACAGCCCCGACCGCGCTGCACTTGACGGACTCACCATGGGACTCGGCTTTGCCGCCGTATTAGTGCTACTCGGTACCGTGCGCGAAGCACTCGGCAGCGGTACCATCCTCGCACAGGCACACATGATGTTTGGCGAACTGGGCAGACACCTCACCATCACCTTGATAGATGACTACCACGGGTTTCTGCTAGCCATCCTGCCCCCCGGCGCATTCATAGGTCTAGGATTAATCATCGCCGTTAAAAATATAATTGATGACCGCAACAAACGTAAAGCAGCATTACAACCAAAAACAAACAACAGCCCCGCCAGCTCAGAAAACAACACGGCCACCGCGTAACACCTCACCTCGCACCATGACAACTGCAGCATAGCCCGCCTATGCTGCAAACCAACCCCTCAATTACCATATTTGTGGTGGCAACTACCATCCCACCAACAGTCACGTCCATCCAAATCCGAACTCACACAAAAATCATTAAAAAAATATTAATAGCCCACAAAAATAAAACAACTAATATCCGCTGTAATAAATAGACATAACTAAAAAAAACAACTTCCCAGCCCATACCAAAAGCAGTCCCATAAAAAGCCCACTTTATGCATCGTTGATAATAGTCACCGCTGAGAACACAATGAGAAAATAAGAATAGAATTAAATAATAAAGTTAATAAATACTTAATCAAATATCAATAAAAATAATGGCATCGATGGTTATTAACTCATCACCGTCAAAAATAAAAATAATCTTATACAACGGGGATTTTTTATGAATTTCGTACTCACTGCCAGCTTCCTTGTTCTATCAGGAATTGCCAGCTTAACCTATCAGGTTACATGGGTTAGGTTGTTAGGGTTGAGCATGGGGTCAACCAGCGCATCTATCAGCACCGTACTCGCCGCATTTTTTCTTGGAATGGCGCTAGGAAGTTATTTAGCCGAGAAGATCACCCGTAATAGAATCAATAGTCTTACCCCCTACATTATCCTTGAGCTACTAATAGGCGTTAGCGGTCTGTTACTGCTACCAATACTGCTTCACCTTGACAGTCTGATGGCAATACTTCCCGCCATAGGCACAGAGATCAGCCTGAAATTTGCAGCAACATTGCTTCTCTTATCAATACCTACCATGTGCATGGGGGCAACGTTTCCTGTCATGGCATCAATACTCATTAGAAATAAAAATGAGATTGGATTACGCATAAGCCAACTATACAGCTTAAACACAGCAGGTGCAGTTTTGGGGGCTTTCCTAACAGGCTTTGTGCTGATTCCCAACTGGGGACTCGATGGCGCTATATATATAGCCTTTTCACTGAACATGATAATAGCCATTGTTGCAATATATGCCAATAAAAAATTCACACGAACCATCACCACAAATAATAAAGATAAAGAAGATGAGTATCTTGAGGCTGATGAAGCGCATAACAAAGACAGGACAAAAGCCATCATTGTATTAGCAGCCACTGGATTTATATCCATCGCCACACAAGTAGGCTGGACAAAGTATCTGTCTGTTTTTACGGGCACAACAATTTATGGTTTTTCAGCGATATTAACTGTCTTTCTGAGCGGCATCACTGCTGGATCATGGGCAATTAAAAATCACCTGGAAAAAATCAAAAATCCACAACTATGGATGTCTGTAGGACTACTCCTACTTGGTTCTTCCTTAATACTAACCAGAGTTGGATTCAGCCTAATTCCAGACATATATGAATACCTTAATCACTACACAAGCGTACAATCATTAAATAATATTACAAAATATTTAATCATATTCCTGATGCTATTCATTCCCACCTTTATACTCGGAGCACTCTTTCCTTTAAATTTAAAACTATACTGCGGAACTTTAAAAGCAGTTCGTACACGCGTTGGAAAAGCCTACTCTATCAATACCGTCGCCAGTATTTTTGGCGCTATATTTGCCGGATTTTTTTTCATCCCAGAATATGGAACAGATGCACTATTAACCATAATGGCTAGCGGAACATTGCTGCTCTCCATGTTATTTTTAGGATCCATCACAGAATTAAATAAAAAAATAGCCATCTCCGTCTCCGTAGCCGCAGCACTCATTCTTGCAATTCAAACCCCCCATCTAAACTACAAGGAGCTCATCGCATCCATCGGCTATCAATGGGATGATGATGTTATAAGCGGGAAGAAACCCGAATTTATATTCATAAAAGAGGGAAAAGCCGGGATTGTCAGTCTTGTGACCTATGACAAAACCATTGCAAAACTCCAAAGCAATGGATTAAATGAGTCCTTGATACACATGAGCGACCAAAATAAAACCATGCTCACTGAATCGCTACTGGGAATAATTCCATACATACTGCATGAGAACCCAAAATCTGCATTCGTTGTCGGATTTGGAGGCGGAACAACAACACGGGCGCTAACATTAACAGACATAGAATCCATACGAGTTGTGGAATTAGAACCAGCCGTTATCGAAGCTGACCGCCAACTATACACCGGCGAAATCCCAGCCCTTAAAGATCCCCGCGTGAAAATTAACTTTAACGACGCCAGAAACACCCTGTTAATAGAAAACAAAACGTATGACCTAATCGTCGCACAGCCATCACATCCCTGGCTTGCTGGTGCTGCCAATGTATTCACCAGGCAGTTCTGGGAGCTCACAAAATCAAGACTAAACAAAGGCGGCGTTTTTGGACAGTGGGTTAATCTATTCAAAATGGATGTCACTACTCTACAATCATTATTTCAGGCCTTCTATAATGTATATCCGTACGGATTGAGCTTTGCCAATCTCCACACAGGAGACCTGATATTGATAGGCTCCACACAACCAATCACGTTTGATTACGATAGAATATCTAAAATATTGTCACAAGATAAAATAAAAAACACCCTGAGCATCCATGACATACATGAACCCGCCGATCTCCTTTGGTATTTTGCACTGTCTCGGGATGAAGCGCTTTCAGCATCTGCGGGATCACCCTCCAATACCGACACAAATATTATTTCAGAAGTCAGACTGTCGGCATTAACAAAACAGCCTGACGGAAAGGAAGATCCTTATCAGTTTTTACGAGATAATTTCAAATTAGATTTACTTCCATATCTCGGAGAGGATGCAATTGATAAGCTGTATTTACAGGCAAATTACTATATCTCCTGGAATGATATCGATCTCGCTAAAAAAGCATCCAACCAATTAAAAACCATAGCACCCGTTCTAGCACGAGGAATAGATTATGAAATCGCATGGCACGATTACGACTTCAAAACAGCCATAAATTTATACAATAAATATCAAGAATGGCCCGACAGAACACACAAACAACACGCACTTCTGCTAACAAAGAATGGCCAACTCGATTCGGCATTTGAGTCACTTGATAATATAAAGGATGACTCAATAAAAGATGAAACATATGCTCAAATATTATACCGAACTAATAATATACAGACACTTTATTCCCTTCCATCTGAGAATGATGAATATAAAAAATGGAAGCTTTTAGACATTTCTAAAAATGATATTGAAGTTGCTGGAGACTATCTCAGAAAAATAACACTAAGCAGTCCCAACGATATCCCACAAATGATTACATTACTGAAATATTATAAACAATCTTCAAAATTTTCTGCACACTCAAAAGAAATTGAATCATTATCAAAAACATTGAATTCTGAAAAAGAGCGCCTGGAAAATATTGTTAAAAAAGGCATACCCAAAGAGGATACCATGCGAATAAATGCCCTCTCAAAAGCCATAGAAGAAATTAGAGAGGCTGTACCCCACATCTCAAATGAGCCACCATTACATACAAATAACATACCTCCATCAGAGTACAAAAAACCAACGTAATCGTCTCAAGAGGCATACCTGATAAGGCACATTCTACACCATCGATCACGACCCGAGCTTCAGCAATCAGTCTCATATGATCTAAAAAAACGGAACACAATAGCTACAACCATCTGTTTTCTCAGGAAAATTAAGAAAAACAGCATTAATTACAATACAGTTAAATAATAAAACACCATCTACGGTCACAATCTCCCCCTGCAAGGACCGTTCAACAAAAACATCTATCACTCAAGTCACCTCAATATTGAGCCGATACGATCACATATGGCTGCTACTTTTCCAAAAACACCCTATTGATACTCATATCATTGAGATGAACATCACAGTTATGACTATACATAGCATCTAACATGATAGTCAGAAACCTTTAATTCATAACGAAATGGGAGCACCGAACTCATAACATGGCCCTTCACGATAACAACGTGGTCCCTCTAAACTCTTTAACATCAGAAAGTGATCGGAAGAAAGCTCACTTGTTGATTGATGAAGCACACACAATTACGTTACGTTATTTATCAACACTTCTTAAACGCATGCTGGACAATGCGGACGACACACTGTTTGAGCTTGCCGATAAAGCAGAAAGCAACGTACTCCAAAGCAGCTATTTTGATGCTATGCGAGAATTACGTATGCAACGGGAAGTTATTGAAAACAGATTCAGCCAATATATCGAAACCGGATTCAGAAAGCTCCTTAAGCCAGAAAACTATAACGTTTCAACTGCGAGTGAGCACAAGAGCATAGATGCTATGTCATTAGTCAATGAATCTGACCTGGAAGAGTCATTAGCTGTTAGCTCTACTGTCGCCAAAGTCAACAATCGACTTGCTCGGGAGCTATATGCTATTGAACAACGATTCTCTGCATTAGATCCGACCAAAGCTATCCACATGGAAGATCTACCACTATCACCCAAGGAAATTTGTGAAGCATTTCGTGAATCTATAAAGAATTTTGATGTAGAAACCAGTATAAAACTGATCATCTACAAATTGTATGATAAATATGTAACATCAAACCTCTCTCATCTATATGAAGAGGTCAACCTTCTTTTCATAAAATCAGATGTGCTTCCACATCTAAAAATGACCATAAAACCACTACCTCAGGCGAGAAGAAGTGACCGCTCATACCCATCAGAACACCATAAAGATGGTTCTTTTTCACCCACTCCATCACCCACATCACAATCCCTGGACAATGGGGCTGGTTACAACTACATCAACGGTGAGAAACTCATTGGGACGCTACAAAACTTACTAACAAACAGGCAGATAATATCCTCCGGGTACAATACAAACAACAATGCTTCCGTACCACATATAGACCCTATCGATATTGTCAATGCATTATCGTCAATTCAAATGCGGGAATCCAGATTTGAGCCATTTGAATCCATAGAACAGTTAAAAGAGGCCCTTTCATTAGAAATAAAAACATCAATATCAAATGGAAAATTGAATCTTGTGAGCACTATTGATAATGATATTATCGATATTGTGGCAATGATTTTTGACTTCATACTTGATGACAAAAATCTATCATCCATAGCAAAAGCACTTCTTTCAAGATTACAGATACCTATACTAAAAGTGGCCATTAGTGACAATGAGTTCTTCAGCAAAAAACAGCACCCCGCGCGCCAATTACTAAATAAAATGGCACAAGCCGCCATAGGTATCGATGATGACACTCGCATAGAAAGCAGCCCTCTATTACAAAAGATAGATTACATTGTTAGTCGGATAACAAATAGTTTTAACGATAACGTAATTTTGTTCGATGAGCTTATTATAGAATTTGATCGCTTCTATAATTTATCCATTCATCAAGATAAAAATGCTCAAGAGAAAAACAAGAAACTATTCGAATCACGTGAAAAAAATAAATTAACCAGCGCATGGGTAATGGAGTGTATTGCCAGTCGAATAAAAGACAAAGAAATCCCAAAACCTGTATACGAGATAATTTCCGGACCATGGCGACAAGTCATGATGAATACTTACTTAAATGGTAGTGATGATAGCGCCCTATGGAAAGAGCAACTTCGGTTTATTGATCTTTTGATTTGGTCAATAGAGCCAAAAAAAACGGAATCCGACAAAAAAAGGCTCGCCAATATTCTTATGGAACTTTTAATAACATTGCAAGATGGTTTAAGCTCCATCAATTTAGATAAAAAAGATATGGATGATCTTCTATCTGGTTTAGAAGAGTGTCATATAGCAAGCATGCGCGGTGAAAATATCCCTGTTTCCAAAAACAGAGTCCACATCAAATGTGACCATTCAACCTCGTCAGAATCACATGAAACAAATGAAACAAATGAAATCGATACCGCTCTTACTGAAATGCAGATTCAACTTAATAAAATGAATAAACTAGAAGAGATGTTAAATACGCCAATTCTCGACATAGATGACGTTGTAACCATAACAAGCATGCATAAGACCTTTGATACTAATGGCGCCAGTGAAGAGACTGATGAAATCACCATTACCACCACACCACATAAAAAGGTTGAGCCACTGGTTGACGATAAATTTTGGCAACAAACATTAGAATTAAAAATGGGACAATGGCTTAACATTACCGATAAAGATGGAAAAAATAAACATTTGCGCTTGGTCTGGAAGAGCGATTATTTAGGTGAGTGTAGTTTCACCAATTGGAAATTCAAAGTAGTAGCCGAATTCTCTTTTAACGAACTGGCCGCACTTTTCAGAAGCAACCAAGCTTCACCAATCGAGACCCTGCCACTATTCGAGCGTGCAATAGATACCATAATAAACACATTACATCAGCGAACCTCTGCCAATAACTAAACTTACCCCTCCCCACTCCAAGAGCTTGCCGTCTGGCCATCTTGCTGGCACCATACTATGCCATATGACAAACAGCTAGCCACCACCCATGAATAGAGAAAAACGCACTGAAATCTTTCGCCGTCTGCAAGCAGAGAACCCCACCCCAACCACCGAGTTAAATTACACTACCCCATTCGAGCTTCTAGTTGCTGTGCTACTATCAGCCCAGGCAACAGATAAGGGGGTAAATAAAGCAACGTCCAAACTCTTCCCTGTTGCAAATACACCAGCATCTATTCTGGCATTAGGCGTTGAAGAGTTAAAGCAGTACATTAAAACTATTGGCCTGTTTAATACAAAAGCCGAAAACCTGATCAAGACCTGCACAATCCTGATCAAAGAACACCATAGTGTTATACCCCAAACCCGTGAAGCATTAGAAAAACTACCTGGTGTCGGTCGAAAAACTGCTAATGTTATTCTTAATACTGCGTTTGGACAGCCAACATTGGCTGTAGATACACATATTTTTCGCATATCCAATCGCACAAAAATTGCGCCAGGAAAAAATGTGCTGGAGGTCGAGCTGGGTCTGTTAAAATTTATTCCCAAAGAATATCTACTGAATGCTCATCACTGGTTAATATTGCACGGGCGTTACGTTTGCATTGCACGTAAACCTAGGTGCGAAGCGTGTATAATTGAGGACCTGTGCGAATTCAAAGACAAGGTTTATAACTAACATGTTTGGCAATGACCGCAACTCCATCCGTCAGTACTACATCGATGTCTGGCACAAAGCCCGGAACAACCAGCCACTCGAACCGCTGGAGAAGATCATCGCCGACATCATCACGCAACACCCCGAATATCAGCCGGTTCTCTCTGACAGCGACACCGCCCTTGGCCGTGAGTACCTACCCGAGATGGGTGCCACCAACCCCTTTATGCACATGGGGATGCACATCGCCATACACGAACAGCTGGGCACTAATCGCCCTGATGGCATTCGTGAAATCTATGGCAAGGTTGTTAAACAGTGTGGTGATCCGCATAAAGCAGAACATCAAATGATGGAGTGTCTGGCGGAGATGATGTGGCAGGCACAGCGTAGCGGTACCGCGCCGGATGAAAAAGAGTATCTGCGTAAGCTGAAAAAACTGGCGTAAAGAGCCGGAACCACACCTCGCCTAATCTGTAGTAGTTAAGATCCGGACCTGACCTGACAGGCTGTGTCATATATCGAATGGCGGGGTACGGCCAGGAGCGGACACTGGGGCCCTTTTTATTAGCTTATAGCTATTGTCCTTCAGCTTACATGCTTATTAATATCAAAACGACCAACTGATGGATATCTTCTTTCTATACTCGCCAATTCAAAATAATCACAATCCGAGAACCGCTTTATGAAAAATATATAAAGCTTGGCCATCTCTTTTTCTTGCCGCTTTCCCATTAGAAGCCTTTTAGTTTTTTCTAATAGCTTTGAATTTTTATTCTTATCTGAAAATACTCTTTCAAGAACATCAGGACATCTACTATATATAAATACCAGAAAATCAAGCTTCCCTTTTTTGTCATCAACATTCTGTGACGGGCTGAAAATGGTTTCTGATAAAACGTGTTCATTTTCAGACAAAATTCTCTTTCCTAAATTTTCGTCTTCTTCATCCATTATGTGCTTCACTATTGACATCTCTTTGTCACATTCGGAACAATCATGAAGATCGATTTTATATTTAGTACCCTTTTTCAACCTTTCTAAAGAAAGTTCATAATTTAGATTAATGAACATATCATCAATGTAGTCACTTTTCTGGATCACCTTTGAAAGATAGATCATATAGTTTTCACTTTTAGAATTTCGCAACAAACTTATGATAGCTTTATGATAATGATCAATCTCATCATCATCTTTGTAAAGCAATTCCAGCATTGAAAAATCAAATTTATCAGAAATTTCTTTTAGCTTTTTATCGTTATAGAGTGCAATAAATATGAGTATATTTGAGTAATTTTGGACATCGACTGCTTCAATTGTACTAAAAGCCTCTAAAACCTTATCAACCCTGATTTTATCTGCCAGCTCCCTGCCTCTTTTTTTCGAATCTTTATCATCATTTTTAATCCCGAGTATTGCTTCAATAACACCAAGGTAACTATCAACTAAGTCTTTAAGCTCACCATAAGCCTCCATAAGATTTTTGTTCAATAAACCAGCTATGCCCTCAATATTATTCTTAACTTGCTCATTTGACCATTCAGGGGAAATCCAGCGCAAATTATTGACAAGGCTCGCATAGTGATATGCTGCCCTAGCACCTGAATACACCGTTATATCTATATTAAAATTCAAATCAGACAGCTTATCAGCAATATACTTCCTCTCACTTTCGCCCAAAAAAAGCGCCACTCTATTTAGAAAATAGGAAAACCGTGATTTATCTTCAAGATCGCAATTTACGATATTGCTTAACATTCGATCAATTAATGTCTTACTTATAGGAAAACAGTTATATTTCTCGTTATTCAGTGTGTTGACTAAATTTGACATGAAATAAGCCGAGTCCCTGTTACAATCAATCAGCCACTCCTCCAATAGATCGTTATTATCTTGCAGTATCTTTAAAACCCCCTTATTTAATCTGATTAATGAATTCAGCTTGCTCACACGAGCAGGTTTTAATGTAGTATTGCTTTTGTCCATCAGCTCTTTGGCTATTTCTTCAATAAACCCTGATCGGTTAAGCTCATACCCGCACCATTTAAAACTGAACATAATATATTCAAGGATATTGGCATGCCCTTTTTCGTAGTCAGTTGACTTAAGTATGTTCTGAAATACGCCCATTAAGTATTTCTTTTCTTCCACTGAGGATTTTATAGAAGAAAAGATATCGAGTACTTTTCGTGAATACTCGTAATGCTTGTTTCTAACAAGACCATCTTTCACCTTGCAGTAATCGGTTATTACTTTTTCAGCTTTTTGTAGCCAGGCAGGATCAGCGCTATGTGCATTTAGATCATTAATCACTACCTCCTTGCTTACACCATAATCCAACGTTGCAAATTGATAGGCCGCGACAGTCACGATAACTAAGTTCAAATTCTTATCATCATGAAGCAAATTGAGGTCGTTAGCCGCGATATTCCATCCTTCTGTTAAGCTGTAATTAAATAACCAAGGCGTCTTTTCTTTAGAAGCCCGTTCTATTCTTGTTTCTATACGAGAATGGTAATCCTTTGCGTTAACTTTAAGGCCGTTGCCCATTAATAAAGTTTTAATCCACACTTGATTTTCAAGGCAGTATTTTTTCAAAAGCGCAACCTGAGTTGACCCTACAATATCAACAATGGGATAATTTTTTAGAAATTCACTGTCTAGAGAAGTACTTGTATTCCAATTGGCAAGAACATAAAAACCATCATGAGAAGCTTGAAATATATTTTCCAAAATAGCAGAGGGGATAGACTGTGCATCATCAATCAGTATCAATGATTTTTCTCTTGGAGCTGAAAAAAATGAGTTATCCGTTAAACCTTCTTTGGTTAAATCAAAAATAAGCCAGCCAGCCTTATGGAATTCATAAGCGGCTTGGTATGTAAGTAGAGACTTACCACAACCACTATTCCCTTTCAGAACACACTTACATGCCAGTCTTAGTCTGTTAGATAAGTTATTAACGACTACTTTATTGACTGGACAGGAAAGAACATTCCTGTTGTTGAGACCTGAACACGTCAGTGCGGTCGAATATTTCTTCTCTAAATTAGTGAAACCAACTCTTTTGAAAACTACGTAAGGCTGATTTTTATATACCCGAGCCTTAGCTGCCGCTTCCGCAGAATTCTTCCAACCATGCAAGACTTCTGCAGAATAACCTGAGCCATTATTCTTATCTATCAGCGTTGAGCATTTGTTACATAAATGAATGCCGTTATCAAAAGAGCGTCTTTCTTCCTCAGAAAGATCAGGATTTGCCCTAGGTCCACTATCAATAGAGGCTGAATGTATATGAGCAGCAACACCTACATACTCTTTATTAGCAGGATCATCAGATGGTCCGATCGTGGCCACCCCGCAACATGGATTAGAGCAGTGAAACCCGACCCTTTCCGCTAATAACCTCTTATCTGGCTCGCTAAAATCATGGCGCGCCACCTAATTAGCCTTTCCTATTCTAATTGCTGATACAAGTAGTACACTCCACCCTTTGAGCAGAAAAGAATTATACGAAAGTCTATTCACAACTCCTTGGGTCATATTTAAATGAACATATTTATTTGACATATAACGATCCTTTTCAAACTCTTTAGTTTTCATACACCCGTTATTTTTGCGCTTATACATTCAAAACAACGTCCGCTAAGGGTCAACAACAGCCACCTGTCCTATCTCGAATAGGTTGGATTCACTCATTTGTGACAAAAAACATCTGACACCATCTGTCATATCAAGTCTGAACTACTACACCTAATCGGTTACGCAAACAGCGCAGATTCAATCGGTGGTAGTAACGGGTTGAACCTACGCTTCTACATAACCAACTCAGAGGGTAACCGGCTCAAACGCCACCAGGGTATCCACATCGGCCTGGTAGTTGATATCACTGAAACCAAAACCAAACAGTTTCAGAAACTCATTTTTATAACCTTGATAGTCGGTCAACTCAAACAGGTTTTCTGTGGTCACCGTCGGCCACAGCTGTTTAACACTGTTTTGCACCTCATCACGCAGCTCCCAGTCGTCCATACGAATCCGCTGCTGTTCATCCAGCATGGCATTGCCTGTCGCGTAGAGGCTGCTACGGAACAGACGGTCGATCTGCTCCAGGCACCCTTCATGAATATTTTTCTGTTTCATCACTTTGAAGCAGATTGAGATGTAGAGCGGCATCACCGGAATGGCTGCCGAGGCCTGTGTGACCACACTCTTTAATACCGCCACATTGGCGCTGCCGTTTAACGGTGCGAGCGACTTGCGGATAGCAGCTGCGGCACGGTCCATATCCTCTTTTGCCTTACCCAGCGCACCATGCCAATAGATCGGCCAAGTAATTTCGGTTCCAATATAACTGTACGAAGCTGTCTTTACCCCCTCCGCCAGCACTCCGGCGTCTAACAGCGCGCCCATCCACAGCTCCCAATCCTCTCCTCCCATCACCGTTACCGTATTGGCAATCTCCTCTTCTGTGGCAGGTGGGATTTCTGCGTTAATAATCTGATCTTTGTTAGTATCAATCGCAATAGCACGATAAACGTCACCAATCGGTTTGAGCACTGAACGCACCACTTCACCACTCTCGGGCATTTTGCGTACGGGAGAAGCAAGTGAGTAGACAACCAGGTCGATCTTGCCCAGGTCCGCCTTAATCATCTCGATGACCTTGGCGCGCACCTCATTGGAGAAGGCATCACCATTAACACTCCTGGCATAGAGTCCGGCATCGTGAGCCCTCTGCTCAAAAGCGGCAGAGTTATACCAACCGGCTGAGCCAGGTTTTTTATCTGTCGCTGGTTTCTCCAGGAACACACCAATGGTCGCCGCACCCGCACCAAAGGCTGCGGTAATACGTGATGCCAGACCGTAGCCGGTGGAGGCACCGATCACCAATACGTTTTTGGGACCATTAACAATAGTGCCCCCAGCCTTTACCTTGTTAATCTGTTCTGTAACATTGGCGGCACAACCCACCGGATGAGCGGTGGTACAGATAAACCCACGGGTCTTTGGCTCAATGATCATGGCTGATGTTTCCTTATTAAATAAATATCGTTTTCACATTTAAACAGACCTCAAAGGGGCGTCTGTTTAAACCAGAATCTCTTTTAACGCCGCCAGCAACGCCTCACACTCCTGCTGTGTACCGATGGTGATCCGCAGATGCTGGCTGATACGGGGTTTATTAAAATAGCGCACCAGCACCCTCTTCTCCCGTAACGCCGCAAATATCCCCGCGGCATCATGGCGGGGATGGGTGGTAAAGATAAAGTTGGCACTGGAAGGTACAGTCTCAAAACCCAGCTGTTCCAGTTCAGCCACTGTCCACTCACGCGAAGCAATAATCTTCTGCCGTGTAGCATCAAAGTACTCAACATCCTGCACAGCGGCCACAGCGCCCTGCATCGCAAGCATATCGAGCGGGTAGGAGTTAAAGGAGTTTTTCACCCGCTCCAACCCTTCAATCAGATCAGCATGGCCGATAGCAAACCCAACTCGAGCACCCGCAAGACTGCGCGACTTTGACAAGGTATGCACAACCAGCAGGTTAGGAAACTCATGTACCAGCGGGATGGCTGACTCACCACCAAAATCGATATAGGCCTCATCGATCACCACCACTGACTCTGTATTACGTTGCAACAATGCACGAATGGTTTCAAGAGTGACAAGCCGCCCCGTGGGGGCATTGGGGTTGGGAAAGACAATGCCGCCATTATCACTGCTGTACTCATCCAGCAAAATCTCAAACCGCTCACTTAGAGCTGGCCGCTGCGATTTAATCTCAAACAGGTCACAGTAGACCGGGTAAAAGCTGTAACTGATATCGGGAAAGAGAATCGGCTTGGCCTGCTTAAAAAAGGCCATAAAGGCAAAACCCAATACCTCATCAGAACCATTACCCACAAAGACCTGCTGGTGAGCAACACCGTAATATTCTGCCAGCGCCGACTTCACTATATCGCTGTTGGGATCAGGGTAAAGCCGTAACCGCGCTTTATCAAACGCATCAATCGCCGCCACCACCTTGGGCGAAGGTGGGTATGGGTTCTCGTTAGTATTGAGCTTAATCAGATTCTGAATCTTGGGTTGCTCACCCGGCACATAAGGCACCAGCCCTCTGGTCAACTCACTCCAGTATCTACTCACTGCAACCTCACTCAACAACCATACTCATGGGGGGCCAATGATACCGCCCTGGAGCGCTCCTCACAAACTTACTCAACCAATGGGGAGCGTGCTGGATAGACCACCTTCACCGCACTCTCCGGTTCCAATATCACATTCAATGGTGAGCGAGAGAGAGACCACTGCCCCTTGAGCACATTTTTATGCTCGCCATCAAACACCAGGTAACTGTACTTACGATAATGCGGTAAGCGCTGGCCATAACGCGCCACGGCATCAGCCGCATTACTGGCAAACCAAACCACCGAATGTTGTGGATTCACCGGATTATGGGTGACCAACACCACTGAATCGCGCTCCGCCTGATATTTTTCGCCCGCCAACATCGCCCACGTCTCCGTCGCAATGGCACCATAATCGGTAAGCCTGGGCTGTATCTGGTTTAACAAATCGTTATCCCACCCCAATAACCAGACCGCACGATCATCTGGCAACTGCTTCAAATCACTATCACTTTTAAGTGGCACCCCCCACTCTTTAGCCAACTGCCGCCATGCCCGCTTCAACGCCGCTGGGGCACGCTCTGCCATCACCAATACCATTCGCTCTGCGCCAAAGGATTGTGATAGTACAGGCGGGGTCTCCTCGCTGGAGAGCCTGCGAAACAGATCAAACTCCGGATCCACATCAATACGCAAAGGCTTGGCCTTAACATCAAAAGCAAACTGTTGCCGCTTACTACCCATCGCCACCGTAAAGTAACGTGCCGTCTGCTCACCCTCAATAGTGACCGCAAGTGGCACATCCAGCCAATAAGGAATACCCGACTGCGTCTGCTTTAATACCCCCTCAATACGCCACCCACTCCCTTCATCAGCCTCTAATTGCCGACTCTGCGGTTCAGCAATCGCCAGCTCCGGTGCCCCCAGACGCTGCACCCACTGCTCAAAAAACAGCGCCAGACTCTGGCCATATACCTGAGAAAAGACCCGTTCGATATCCACATAACTGGCCACTTTAAACTTGTACTGCTGATAAAAGAGCCGCAACGCCTCAATAAACTTCTCATCACCCAGCTTAAGCCGCAACATATGGAACAGCATTTGTGACTTGCCATACCCCACCGCCTGCCCCTGCGCCTCCACACTGGAGGTAAACTGGCGCAATGCAAAATCGTTATCGCTACGAATAAAGTCAGCGTACTTCTGCAACACCTCACGACGATGGTTGGCACCATTGCCACGCTGCTCATCGAGCAGGTAATCAGCCAGATAACTGGTCAACCCCTCCGACCAGTTACCCGAATTATAATCCACATAAACACTATTCCCCCACCAGTTATGCAACACCTCATGGGGGTAAGACGTTGTGCGGATAAAGGGCAAACGAATCACCGTCGGCCCAAGAAAAGTGAACGATGGCATACCAAAACCCGACTCCCAAAAACTCTCCACCAAGGCAAACTTCGAATAGGGATAGGCACCAATCAACTTTTCGTAAAGGGATATGTATTGATGTGTCAGCGCCAAATAGTCATTCGCCAAACCATCATCAGCTTCACGTAAAAAGACCTGTGCCTGGGGACCTTTTGCCTCATCGGCATAACTCACATAACGCCCAACAATCAGAAAAATACCCCGCTGCGGCAACAGCTCCTGCCATACCACCTGCTTACGCCCTCGCTCCACCACCTCAGACAACCGCCGTCCTTGTGAAATTGCCGACCACTGCTCAGGCACACTCACCGACATAGTAAAACTCAACCCCCCGTCACTCCCACCCAATAGTGGATACCATGCCGCCGCCGGGTCAAGAAACAGGCCATCTGGCAGGGATTTATCACCGGAAAACCCCAACACAACCCCTCCCTTATCATTACGCAACTGCTTAAGCCGGGCACGATAATGCAACGTCACTTTAGACTGCTGCGCCTGCAAACGATAAATCACCACCCCGGCTGGATAATCCTCATAACGCAAGCCGCTACCATCAATAGGCCTGATCCCACGTTGCGGCTGAGGCAAGAGCTGATCCAATACAAAACTGTGGCCCGTCACCGGCGGTTCGTGGGGGGGCGGCTGACGTGGGCGCGCCGTCACTGTCCCCCCCTCAACCTTATCAATATCAAATGCCTGGCTCAGCAAAAACTCATAACTGCCCGACGCCGGCAAATCAATACTATCCACCACCGTAATCTGCTGAACCCCCGACTCAACCGTCACCTGAAAGTCATGATGCAACGCAGCACCCGCAACAACAGGCAGCAGCAACAAACCAAGCAGTGCGGTCAAACGCAACATAAAAGCATCCTTTTATCCGGGCAACAGGGGAAACAGAACCACTTATAAAATAGAATCATACGGAGATTAGTGCCGACAGGCCACTCTCTCAATCAGATTACACAATGAGGGACTTTGAAAAACCAAAACAACCACCATGCCTTAAAATCGCACGACGATCAGCATACGAGGAGATAACACATAAAGATCAACACAGATGGCCATGCAGGGCGATGGCCAAGCCTACAACAGAGAACGGAGAGAAAATCAGACCAAAAATGACACTCAGAGCTTTCTAAATATACTTTTCAGTATATCCGGCCCCTCAACCGCATTAATTGGCTTCAAAATATAACTCGTCATACCAAGCTTACTGCACTCAATGATTGAGTCCTTATCAGCCACTGAAGTCAACATAACCACTGAAACAGTTTTATTTGTTTCGCGAATCTTCTTCAATGCCGTTTTTCCATCCATAATAGGCATCACGATATCAAGAAATACCACATCTATCCTACGACTGACATCCTCAACCGCCTTTACCGCCTCTCTACCATTCTCAGCCTGAATAACATTGTCATACCCCATGCCTGCCAGGATACGTCTGAGCGACTCGCGCATAATAAACGTATCATCAACAACAAGTATGTTTGCACTCTTATCTAACATCATTCACACCTTGTTACTTAATTAAGCAGATAGCTAAAATAAAAACGACCAACACCTGCAATATCAATAGGCACCGTTAATATCTGTTTGATACCCTCCAACAGAAACTCGCCATCCTCCTTATTCAAAAGATACAGCGGTGTACCAAAAGTTGTTTTATATTCGGTACCATTAAAATGGCGCGTCGCCAGACCAATCACTGTATTTGAGAATTCAGCCAACGCCTCCCGGACATCATTATTCAGGACAGTAGACTCCTCAACCGTCCCCAGCATCTTAGCCCGCACTCTATTGCCAATAGCAACAGCCGTCTCAACATCGTAATTCATAATTATTTTGCCAGAGAACCGGCCAGCTGTTTTTGCCGCAATACAAACAGCAAAATCTTTAAAAACAAAAACATCCAGTGGATCACGATAACTCAGCAGATCACTTTTCCCTTCCAGGTCAGCCATCGTATGCAGAGTCGCAATCGTCTCATCAACAAAAGGCAACAGTATCTTATTACGAATATTATCGGGAAGAACACCTTGTATTTCCATAAATTCCATCACGCTTCGTTGTGTTTTTGGTAATGAAAACATCGGCAACAGAATAGCTAACTTTAATGCCAACATTAACACCAACCACAAACCATACAGGCAGATAACACAATATCCACAATCAGAAAACATCTTACACGGGGAGGGGGTAAAGCAAGGATTTGAATGCAACTTATATAGGAGAACGCTGCGTCCGCAAAAGCCAAAAATTTCGCTGCGTGAAAAACAAAAAGCCCACCATTTCTGGTAGGCCACTGTTTTATATGGTGCGCCCGGCACGATTCGAACGTGCGACCGCCTGGTTCGTAGCCAGGTACTCTATCCAGCTGAGCTACGGGCGCTGATTTGAGGTCGGGGATTATCCCGATTCAGACTATGAGTGTCAAGCCTGATTTATATGGCGGAGAGAGAGGGAGTCGAACCCTCGATACGCCTTTTAAGCATATACTCCCTTAGCAGGGGAGCGCCTTCGGCCACTCGGCCATCTCTCCATGATGGGGTCCATTATAACGCACTCTTCTACAAAACCAGCATTATGATTTTGCAAAAAGAGCCAGACACCCTCTTTGTTTTGCGGGGCTAAGAATACCTATACTTGATTGATTGGTAAAGTACTTTTTGAGGAAAAAAGCAGACAATCACTCTTCTGACAGCTGTTCACCACTACCACCAACGGAAACATCACCTCCTTCCTTCTCCTGCTGAATGCGCTGATAAATCTCTTCGCGATGAACAGATACATCCTTCGGTGCATTCACGCCCAACCGAACCTGGTTCCCTTTAACACCTAACACTGTCACCGAAACATTGTCGCCAATTATCAGTGTTTCACCCACACGACGGGTCAATATCAACATAGCGATCTCCTTGTTCTCGCAAACACACAGGCTCCTATAGCCATGCAAAACATTTGGCCGGCTGCTCTCCACCTGTCTTGTTTACCTTATCGACAAGCGGAAGAAGAACTAAAGAAAAAGCTAAATTTTCAATAGCCTGCATATTATCAGGTGAAAACAGCGCTCATATGATCTGTTCCACACCTGCAACGCAATGATTTTACGGTCTTTCCTGATCCAGTCCAAAGGCGCTGTGTAACGCCCTTACACCCAGTTCAAGATACTTTTCGTCAACAACAACAGAAATTTTTATCTCTGAAGTGGAGATCATACGAATATTGATCCCCTCTTTGGCCAACGTGCCAAACATAGTGCTGGCAATACCCGCATGAGAACGCATCCCAACACCCACCAACGATATTTTAACGATTTTGTTATCGCCAGAGACTTCACGTGCACCCAGTTCAATTGAGCTGTTTTGTAAAATCTCTAACGCTTTTTTGTAATCATTACGGTGCACCGTAAAAGTAAAATCGGTACTGCCATCAACACCAACATTTTGAATAATCATGTCAATCTCGATGTTGGCATCACCAATGGGGCCCAAAATCTTATAAGCCACACCTGGCTGATCAGGCACACCTACAATCGTTAATTTAGCCTCGTCGCGATTAAAGGCGATTCCGGAAATCAGCGCTTCTTCCATTCCCTCTTCCTCGTAGGTAATCAGGGTGCCTTCACCCTCTTCAAAACTGGAGAGCACCCGCAGGGGTACATTATATTTACCGGCAAATTCAACCGAGCGGATCTGCAGTACTTTGGAGCCTAAACTGGCCATTTCAAGCATTGCTTCAAAAGTAATACGTTCAAGACGGCGCGCCTCAGGCACTACCCGTGGATCAGTAGTATAGACCCCATCCACGTCGGTATAGATTTGACACTCATCCGCCTTTAGTGCAGCCGCCAGTGCAACGGCGGTAGTATCAGAGCCACCACGCCCCAGCGTGGTGATGTTCCCCGCCTCATCAATGCCTTGAAAACCGGCAACGACAACAACCCGGCCCTGTGCCAGGTCGGCACGAATATGTTGGTTATCAATATCCAGTATGCGCGCCTTATTAAAGGCACTATCAGTACGAATATGGACCTGGGAGCCTGTATAGGAGCGGGCCGGACAGCCACGCGCCGCCAATGCCATGGCCAGCAGGGCGATGGTGACCTGTTCACCGGTTGACAACAGCACATCCAGCTCACGTGGTGACGGGGTCTCCTGGGTCGCCTTGGCCAGCTCCACCAGACGATTGGTCTCGCCGCTCATGGCGGAGACAACAACAATCACATCGTGCCCCTGGTCACGCCAGCCTTTCACTTTAGTGGCTACGTTGCCAATTCGTTCAACATTGCCAACCGAGGTGCCACCATATTTCTGTACGATTAACGCCATATAACCCTGCTTCCAGATGAATATTAGGAATAGTACTTTAACAAATGCTTAAATGCACCCAACCCTTGGAAAATTAGCTGATTTTTTCACGCATCCATGGCTCAACCGAGGCCAACGCAGCGTCCAGCGCCGCTGGATTGGTACCACCGGCTTGTGCCATGTCGGGACGACCACCGCCCTTGCCACCCACCTGCAAAGCAACGTGGTTCACCAACTCACCGGCCTTCAGACGCGACGTCTGATCCTGTGTGACACCCGCCGCCAACACCACTTTGCCATCCACAACACTGGCCAGAATCACCACCGCCGAGCCAAGTTTGTTTTTAAGCTGATCGACAGTTTCCCGCAGCGCCTTGGCATCGGCCCCTTCAAGTTTGGCCGCCAACAGCTGAATACCGCCGATCTCGGTCGCCTGACTCACCAGATCTGAACCTTGACTGCTAGCCAGCTTGGCCTTGAGCTGATCGAGCTCTTTTTCCAGTTTGCGATTCTGCTCCAGCAACTGGCCAACCTTGGCGGGGGCATCGTCGCGTGTGCCACGCAGCAGACCGGCGATCTGATCCAGATTTTTTTCGGTTTCATCGATGTAGTTAAGCGCCCCTGCCCCGGTCATCGCCTCGATACGACGCACACCTGCGGCAGTCCCCCCCTCCATCACGATCTTAAACAGGCCAATGTCACCGGCACGTTGGGCATGGGTACCGCCACACAGCTCCGTTGAAAAATCACCGATACTCAGTACCCGCACTTCGTCACCATATTTTTCACCAAAGAGTGCCATGGCACCGGCCTCAACCGCCTGGTCGTAATTCATCAACTGGGTGACCACTGCGTTGTTGGCGCGAATCTGCTGGTTCACCAGCTGCTCAACCTGCTGCAACTCATCTGTCGTCATTGCCTCAAAATGGGCGAAGTCAAAGCGGAGACTGTCGGGTTTTACCAGCGACCCTTTTTGGGTGACGTGGTCACCCAGTACCTGGCGTAATGCTGCATGTAATAGATGGGTGGCAGAGTGGTTAATCACAATCGCCTGACGCCGCACCACATCAACCTCGGCCCGCAGTTTGTCACCCAGTTTGAGAGTACCGCTACTCACCTTACCAATATGGGCATTCAGGCCGCGTCCCTGTTTCTGGGTATCGGCGACGTCAAACACCACACCGTTGGCCATCAACCTACCTTGATCACCTACCTGTCCGCCCGATTCGGCATAGAAGGGGGTCTGCGCCAGGATCACCATGCCCTGCTGGCCAGCAGCCAGTCTCTCCACCGCGCTATCGCCGGCAAACAGTGCTACCACCTCAGCCTCGACAACGAGCTGTTCGTAACCGGTAAATTCACACTCGGCATCAATATCAATTTTGGTGACATAGGCAGTGCCAAAATTACTGGCGGCACGGGCGCGTTCACGTTGCGCCTGCATCTCTTTGTCAAAACCATCCTGGTCAATAGTCAACCCTCGCTCACGGGCAATATCAGCCGTCAGGTCAGCAGGAAAACCATAGGTATCGTAGAGTTTAAAAAGTGTGGCACCGGGGATCTCTTTACCCCTCAGGCTGGCGATATCCTCTTCAAGGATTTTCATCCCCTGATCCAGTGTCTCGGCAAAACGCTCCTCCTCCAGACGTAATATTTTCTCCACCTGCGCCTGCGCCTTGGCCAGTTCAGGATAGGCAGCCCCCATCTCCTGCACCAGCGTCGCCACCAGCTGATAGAAAAACGGCTGGTCCATGCCAAGCTTGTAACCGTGGCGAATGGCACGACGGATGATGCGACGCAGCACATAACCACGCCCCTCATTGGAGGGCAGCACACCATCCACAATCAGGAATGAACAGGAGCGGATATGGTCGGCGATCACCTTGAGTGAACTGCTCTGCAGATCGCTGCTGTGGGTCGCCTTTGCCGCCGCCTTGATCAGCGCCTGAAACAGATCGATCTCGTAGTTACTGTGCACCCCCTGCAACACCGCCGCCAGGCGCTCCATGCCCATACCGGTATCAACAGAGGGCTTGGGCAGTGGCGTCATGACGCCATCGGCGGTACGGTTGTACTGCATAAAGACCAGATTCCAGATCTCGATGTAACGGTCACCATCCTCTTCCGGGGTACCGGGCGGACCACCGGCCACATCAGGGCCGTGATCATAGAAGATTTCGGTGCACGGACCGCAGGGGCCGGTATCGCCCATGGACCAGAAGTTATCGCTGTCATAACGTTTGCCACTCGGCTTGTCGCCAATACGGCTAAGTCGATTGGCGTCAACACCAATCTCTTTGATCCAGATATCCGCAGCTTCGGTATCATCTGCATAGACGGTGACCCAAAGCTTCTCCGCCGGTAGTTTCAGCTCCTGGGTAAGGAACTGCCAGGCAAACTGAATCGCCTCACGTTTGAAGTAGTCACCAAAGCTGAAGTTGCCCAACATCTCAAAAAATGTGTGGTGGCGGGCGGTGTAACCGACATTCTCCAGATCGTTGTGTTTGCCACCGGCACGCACACAACGCTGGGAGCTGGTGGCGCGGTTGTAAGCCCGTGGCTCCAGCCCCAGAAAAGTATCCTTAAACTGCACCATGCCGGCGTTGGTAAAGAGCAGGGTTGGATCATTGCCCGGCACCAGCGAGCTGCTGGCAACAATCTCATGACCCCGTGTCTGAAAATACTCCAGAAAGGCTTGGCGAATCTCTGCACTCTTCATCTTGATCTCTATTCCCACTCATCCTGTTGTTTCATCGCGCCACTGATCTGCTCAGTACTAAAACCGCGATATTGCAAAAAGCGCATCTGTTTGGCGCGCTCTTCATATCTCTCGGGCAGTGCATCACCAAAACGCTTCTGCCGCACCTCCGCTGCCAACCGTAACCACGGCTGACCCTGCAGCGAAGCCTCAATAACATCACTGCTGATATCGTGATCGCGCAACGCCTGACGTAACCGTAGCGGCCCAAGGCCGCCACTGATCTTAGAGCGCACAAAACTCTCCACAAACCGTTCGTCAGAGAGCAGTCGCTCTCTGGTCAAGGCAGTCAATGCTACCTCCACCACCTCAGCTTCATATCCACGAGAGAGTAGTTTCTGACGCAATTCACGACTGGAGTGCTCACGCCGGGCCAACAGATTCATCGCTGTTACCCGGCACTCTTTCAAACCACGCTCAGCCATTCAAACTGATCAGGCCTCTTCAGCCTCGACCTCAGCCTCATTCGCGGCACTTGGGGCCACGACGGCAACCAACAGCTTGTCGCGAATTTTAGCTTCAATCTCTTTGGCCATCGCAGGATTCTCTTTAAGATAGGTGCGGACGTTATCCTTGCCCTGACCAATACGGGTACCATCATAGCTGTACCAGGCACCGGACTTATCCACAATCCCCTCTTTAACCCCCAGGTCGATCACCTCACCCTCACGGGAGACACCTTCACCATAGAGGATGTCAAATTCGGTCTGTTTGAAGGGCGGCGCAACCTTGTTTTTAACGACCTTGACACGGGTCTCACTGCCCACCACCTCATCACCCTTTTTGATGGCACCGATACGACGGATATCCAGACGTACAGAGGAGTAAAACTTAAGGGCATTCCCACCAGTCGTGGTCTCTGGACTGCCAAACATCACGCCAATCTTCATACGAATCTGGTTAATGAAGATCACCAGCGTATTTGAACGTTTGATGTTAGCTGTCAATTTACGCAACGCCTGAGACATCAGGCGTGCCTGCAACCCCATGTGGGAGTCACCCATATCGCCTTCAATTTCAGCCTTGGGTGTCAACGCGGCAACCGAGTCAATCACCACCACATCAACCGCGCCGGAACGGACCAGCATGTCGGTGATCTCCAGCGCCTGTTCGCCGGTATCCGGCTGGGAGACCAGCAAGTCATCAATATTAATGCCCAACTTAGCCGCATAGCTCGGGTCCAGCGCATGCTCCGCATCGACAAACGCAGCCGTGCCGCCCAGCTTTTGTGCTTCGGCAATCACCTGCAGTGTCAACGTCGTTTTACCCGATGACTCCGGGCCATAAATTTCAATGATACGGCCACGGGGCAGACCACCAATACCCAGCGCGATATCCAGGCCCAATGAGCCCGTTGATATCACATCGATATCCCGTTGCGCACCCTCATCGCCCAAGCGCATGATGGAGCCTTTACCAAACTGACGCTCAATCTGGCCCAGCGCCGCACTCAACGCCTTACGCTTGTTATCATCCATTGGGATTCCCCTCGTTAACTGACTCAAAACATCCGATTCAGCCAAAGGCCGAATCCACTGGCGGGCATTATCACATAGATAGTTACAGCTGGCCTAGCCCTTCTCCCACCGTAAATGGGCAGGTAAACCGGCGCTACCGTCACCCATCTTGCAGCAGTGCCAACACCCCCTCCAACGCAAGCTGTACCGCAACCTGCCGCACCGCCTCGCGCTCACCAGGCTGCTGCACACGACGCGTGATAACAGCACGGTCTTTCACCCCCCAAGCCAGACAGAGTGTGCCCACTGGCTTCTCCAGTGAGCCACCCTCCGGACCGGCAATCCCACTGATGGCCAGCGCCACCTGAGCACGGCTATGGCGCAATGCCCCCAGCACCATCTGCCCAACCACCGCCTCGCTGACCGCGCCGTGTTGTGCCAACGTCACTGCACTCACCCCCAGCATCTCGCACTTGGACTCATTGCTATAGGTGACAAAACCGCGCTCAAACCAGCGCGAACTGCCCGGCAGCGCCGTCATTACCTGCGCCACCCACCCCCCGGTACACGACTCCGCCGTCGCCAGCATCAATCCCCTCTGCTGCAACGCGCGCCCTACCGACTGCGCCAGTATCATCAGCTCCATCACCCAGCCACCTGAATCTCGATTATGAATTCACACACGTTTTACGGTAGCATACGCCAGCCCAACAGCATGCAACCCAGAGAACTTATGTCATTGTCACTGCGCGACCGCCTCCAGGCCCTAATCCAGCACCCACTGCCACACCACCTACTCTCCCGGCTGATGTACTACATCATGCGCATCGAGTGGCGTCCCTTCAAAAACGCCATGATCAGGCTGATCAGCAACCGCTTCAACATCGACATCACACTGGCACAGGAGCAAGACCTGAATGCCTACCCACACTTCAACAGCTTTTTTACCCGGGCGCTGCGCCCGGAGGCCCGTCCCATCGCGGCTGGCATCAACGACATCGCCTCACCGGTCGATGGCACCGTCAGCCAGTTAGGGACCATCGAGAATGGCCGTATCTTCCAGGCCAAGGGACATGACTACAGCCTGATGGCGCTTCTGGGTGGACAGCGCTCCCTGCACGACCTGTTTGCAGACGGCGAGTTTGCCACCATCTACCTCTCACCCCGTGACTATCACCGCATCCATATGCCGCTCACCGGCACACTCAAAGAGATGCTTTACATTCCAGGCCGACTTTTCAGCGTCAGCCCTGCCACCACTCGTGCCATCCCCGGACTATTTGCCCGCAACGAACGGCTGGTCACCGTGTTTGAGACCGAGTTCGGTCCCATGGCCGTGATTCTGGTGGGTGCCATTTTTGTGGCGGGGATTGAAACCGTCTGGACAGAAAACTTTGGCAACCGGACGTTCCGCCACTTTCAACACTGGGATTACAGCAACACCACCACACCGCCCAATATCAAGCTGGAAAAAGGGGCCGAAATGGGGCGTTTCAATATGGGATCAACAGTCATTTTACTGTTTGCCAACCGGCAGATGGCATGGAAGACAGGCCTGCACAGCGAACAGGCTGTGCAGATGGGCGAGCAGATTGGAGAACGGCTGGAGAATCGTTAAAGCTCGATCCCCACATCTTTGCGTTTAAGTACTTCACGCAGTGCCCGAAATGAGGAGGCATCTATATCTCTGAACATCAGACCAACCCCAACACCATCAGCACGTGCGACCCGCGCAGGCACACGGTACCGGGTATAACTTCCTAGCTCACCAAACTTAAACACCAGCTCGACAGGCACATCCTGACCGGGCTGAAGCTGCTCTAACTCCACATAAACCCCGCTCAAGCTAATATCGCGGGTCCGGCAGTTAACAACTTCTAGATCTTTATAGAGTAGATCTACATTTAGCCGTACCGGCGTTCGAACAGTCCATCTTTTTTCCATTAAAGCACTCTCTACCCATCTTGTTCACCAACACACCCAACCGTCACCCACAGACCATCTCACCACACTCACGCAATGATCATGCCTAACCGGCACCACAGAAACAACCCCTTTTAAATATGTATCAACCATGCCGCTTTATGACTCTGTCGACCCGTCTCAACACTACGCCATAATCAATTGATTTCACAGAACAACCTAAGAATGTAAACTTTATCGACAGGCAATTCACATTTATTAACACACTCTCAACCACCCCATAACCTCTTGCCGTAACAACCATTCCAGCCGCCGTTGCAACGTCAGCATAATGACGGACTCATCTAAGATTTGCTTTTGCACATGGCCTGCAGTTAGGGGCACAATGGCCGTTTATCACAATGCAGGGGCGCTCCTCCTGACAACCTGGTTGTTAGTACGAGCACCCCAAACCAAGGAGCGGTATCGATGCGAATTGCTACATTTAATATTGAGAACCTGGACGAGAGCAACAACCCATCACTTGAGCAGCGTATTGCTGTGTTAAGACCACAGCTGTTGCGGATCAACGCAGATATCCTCTGCCTGCAGGAGGTCAATGGCCAGGAGCGCCCCGGACAGAAACGCAAGCTGCTGGCACTCAAGGCGCTGATCACCGGCACGCCCTACTCCGACTACTATATGGCCACCACCGAGACCAGCAACAACGAAGTATACAATCTGCGGAATCTGGTCATCCTCTCAAAATACCCCATACTCTCGTCACGCCAGGTACGAAACGACTACGTCGGCGACCTCTCCTACCGCCGCATCACCGCCATCCCCCATGAAGCAGATGCCAAGGATACGACCTGGGAGCGCCCCGTCCTGCACGCCAAAATAGACCACCCCAGCGGCCCGATTGACATCATCAACCTCCATCTCAAATCACGCATACCCGCCACCATTCCCGGCCAGCGCGAAGGTTTTGGCTTTAAAAGTGTGGCAGGCTGGGCAGAAGGGTACTTCATCTCATCGATGAAACGTGTTGGTCAGGCACTGGAGGTTCGGATGATGATTGACGAAATCATGGATCAATCGCCGACGGCCAGGATCATCGTCTGTGGCGACTTCAACGCCGAACCCGGCGAAGTGCCGGTTGAGGCCATTGCCGGTCGCATTGAAAATACTGGCAATGCCGCGCTGGGGTTCCGGCAGATGATTCCGTGCAGCAAATCGATCCCTCAAGAGTCGCGCTACACCCTCTACCACGAGGGACGGGGCAATCTGCTCGACCATATGTTGATGTCACGCTCACTGTTGGCCCACTACCGTTCTGCCGAGATTCACAACGAGGTACTGCACGACGAATCCATCGCCTTTGCCACCGATGCTAAATACCCGGAGTCTGACCACGCCCCCTTTGTGGTCAGTTTTGATCTCTAACTGATACGTCTGGCCACCCCTGCCAGCAGGGGTGGCCGCCCCAACCCCTTACTCTGCCGCACCCGACGACTGTTCAAGCTGCTGACGCTGCTGCTCAGCGCTGGACTGAATCACCCCATCCACTGCCTTTGCCTTCTCCAGCGCATCCACCTGTCCCTGCCAGACGTGGCTTGCCGGTGCAGCCTTCTCAACCACCGGCGTTTCAGGTGATTTGCCACACGCCGTCAGCAACAGCGCGCACGGGATCACCATTAGTAGACCAACAGCTTTACGCATGAGAGACCTCTCCTGAATGTATGGACTCAGCACCCTATCGGCCACCCACCTCTATACCCAAAGCGAATCCCCACACAAACAAAAAAGCCGCCCCCAGGTGACAACACAAGGGACGGCTCTATTGACCTACTGCATAGGTAACTACTGTGGCAACTCAATACCCAAACGTCGCGCCACCTCTTCATACGCCTCAACCACACCACCCAACCCTTGGCGGAAGCGATCCTTATCAAGTTTCTCACGGCTGTTCACATCCCAGAGACGGCAACCGTCAGGACTAAACTCATCGCCCAGAATCACCTCACCCCGGAAACGGCCAAACTCAAGTTTGTAGTCAACCAGCAACATCCCCCCCTCCAGGAACAGCTGCTTCAGTACGCTGTTCACCTTAAACGTCAACGCCTTCATGGTGACTACCTCGTCGGGGGTCGCCCAACCAAACGTTTCGATATGGGATTCGTTCACCATCGGGTCGTGCAGCAGATCATTTTTCAGGAAAAACTCAAACGTAGGCGGATTCAGGTCAATCCCCTCCTGCACACCCAAACGCCGACACAAACTACCCGCCGCCACATTACGCACCACACACTCCACCGGGATCATATCCATCCGTTTCACCAGCACCTCATTATCCGAGATCAGCTGTTCAAAATGGGTAGGAATGCCCGCCGCCTGCAGCTTGGCCATGATAAACGCGTTGAAACGGTTATTCACCATCCCCTTACGCGCCAGCTGCTCGATGCGCTGGCCATCAAAGGCCGAAGTATCATCACGAAAGTGCAAAACCAGTTTGTCCGGATCGTCAGTGGTGTAGACCGACTTTGCCTTGCCTGCGTACAACTCCACTCTCTTTTCCATCATTACCATCCTCAAACTAGGTTTACGTGACTCAATCTTGTTATCCAACAGCGGCGGGGCTAGGCAATTTCGCGCCACATCAATCCATCATCCTGATCCGCCACACCGATCCAGTCGGGGCTACAGTTCATCACCTCCGCCAGCGCCTGCTGCGCCAGTGCGGGACGATTATTCTCTTCGCTCAAGTGAGCCGCCACCAGATGCTGCAATTTGGAACGGTCCAGAGTGCCCAGCAACTCCGCAGACTGGCTGTTACTCAAATGGCCGTGACGCCCACCCACCCGCTGCTTAAGTGAGGGCGGATAGCTCCCCTGCTGCAACAGATCCCTGTCGTGATTACACTCCAGCAACAGGGCATCACAACCACTCAGCTGGCTCTCAATGTGCGGCGTCCAGCACCCCACATCGGTCAATACCCCCAATCGACGACAACCATCACCAAAGACAAACTGAACCGGCTCCCGCGCATCATGGGGTACGGGGTAGGGCATCAGCTCCAGCCCATCAATGGCAAACGCAGCATGGCTGTTAAACAGTTGCTGCTGTGGCAACTGCCCAAGCCGTGGAAACCGGGCGGTACCCGGGGTCATCCAGACCGGAATATTATAGCGTCGCGCCAGAGGGCCGACGCCATTAATATGGTCGCCATGTTCATGGGTCACCACAATGGCCGTCAAATCGGAAGGGTGTTTGCCGAGCCGGGCCATGCGCGCCACCACATGAACAGTGGCAAATCCACAATCGAGCAGCACCAGCGTATCAGCCACCTCAACCAACGTACCATTACCACGACTACCACTGCCCAACGAGGCAAAACGCATCAACGCGACTCCCCGCTCCCCAGCTTTGTCTCGGACTTGACCGCAGGGGGGAAGTTGACCGGCAGCGGTGGACGGGGATCAAACGGCACATCAGCAGTCGACCCCAACTCCGGCAACATCAACGCATCGTGGTTTGCCGGTGGGGTGAGTGAATCAGGCAGCCGCAACGGCGCAATACTCTCACTGGCGCGATAGGCCTGGCGCTTCTCCTCAACCGCACTACAACCACTGGCCAGCAAAACAGCCGCCAGCAATAACAGCCCGGCGCGAATCAACTCAGATCCGCCTGACGCATCGCCTGTCGCAAAATCTCATGGTACTGCACAGAGAGCACCGTCAACGGCAGACGAATCCCCAAACCGATCAAGCCCATCTCCGCCAGCACCCACTTCACGGGGATCGGATTGGCCTCAACAAACAGATGTTCATGCAGCCCTGCCAACGGGGCATCCAGCGCCTCAGCCTTGGCTTGGTTGCCGGCAAGCGCCGCGGCACACATCTCGTGCATAGCCTTGGGGGCGACATTGGCGGTGACCGAAATCACCCCTTTGCCACCCATCAGGATCAATTCACGACAGGTGGCGTCATCACCGCCGTACAGATCAATGGAATCGCCGCAACCATCCAGGATCTCCTGCGCACGCTGCAGGTCACCCGTCGCCTCTTTAATCCCCACAATATTGGCGATTTTAGCCAACCGCTCCACGGTGGCTGGCTTGAGGTCGCAACTGGTACGGCCTGGAACGTTATAGAGTATATGGGGAATGGCAACCTCAGCGGCAATCGCCTTGTAGTGCTGATAGAGTCCCTCCTGGGTCGGCTTATTATAGTAAGGGGTTACCAGCAGACAGGCATCGGCCCCTGACTCCATCGCACTGCGGCTCAAGCTGATGGCCTCACGGGTACAGTTAGACCCCGTCCCGGCAATCACCGGCACCCGGCCACGGACCAGCTCAACTGTTCTGCGAATCATCGCGCAGTGCTCGTCATCATCAAGGGTGGGAGACTCCCCCGTTGTGCCCACTGCAACGATGGCGTCTGTACCATTATCAAGATGGAACTCCACCAGACGCTCCAGCCCCTCATAATCGAGACTACCATCCGCCTGCATCGGTGTTACCAGGGCCACCATGCTGCCATGAAACATAGCTTTTTATACTCCGTACCACAGAAAAACGCCCATGGTACTGATGGCATGGGCGGAAGACAAGCACCAGTTACAATGCCGCCAGACACACAACACCCCCTTTCCGGGCTGGCGGAAAGTGGCGTATGATGGATTTCATCCACACAACACAATTAACCCATCATCAAAGAGAGAAAAAACCACAGCATGTCGAACCATCTCGTCATCACCGCCGTCGGCAACGACAGGCCAGGCATTGTCAACGAACTTACCAAACAGATTCTTGAAAGCGGCTGCAATATTCAGGATAGTCGAATGACCATCCTCGGGGGCGAATTTGCCATCATCCTGCTGCTGGCAGGAAATTGGAACGCTATTGCCAAAGCAGAGGACAGCCTGCCCCGTGTTGCCGAACAACTCGGACTTGGCCTAACCTGTAAACGTACCGAATCACGCATCAAGCAGACCAACCTGCTCAGCTACCATGTGGATGTTCTGGCCATTGACCAACCGGGCATCGTGCATCAGGTGGCCGAGTTTTTCTCCAGCCGTGGCGTCAATATCGAAAGCCTCAACAGCGATACCTACAACGCCGCCCACACCGGCACACCGATGTTTGCCCTGACGATGACTATCAACATCCCAGCCAACCACTCCATCGCACAGTTACGTGAGCAGTTTCTCGACTTCTGCGACACCGTTAACATCGATGGCATGATGGAACCGGTGCGTGGTTAACCCATCTCCGCCTAATGTAATTCACCACAAGGACGACAATAATGGTAGTGGAACTAAACAGTGAGGTGCCTGATTTTGAAGTGCCCGCCACATCAGAGCAGACGATCAAACTTGCCAACCTCAAGGGAAGCAACATCGTGATCTACTTCTACCCCAAGGACAGCACCCCTGGCTGCACCCTTGAGGGACAGAACTTCCGTGACAATTACGCCCAGTTTTCCAAAACCAATACCGTGATTTTTGGCGTCTCCCGTGACAGCCTCAAATCACACGAAAATTTCAAAGCCAAACAGGCATTTCCCTTCGAATTGATCTCAGACAAGGAGGAACAGCTCTGCACCCTATTTGATGTCATCAAACTAAAAAACATGTATGGCAAACAGGTGCGTGGCATCGAGCGCAGCACATTTCTAATCGATGCAGCCGGTGTGTTACGCCAGGAATGGCGCAAAGTCAAAGTGGATGGTCATGTTGAAGAGGTGCTCACAGCAGCCCAAGCCCTCAACCAATAGGCCGCTCTTAAGTAGTTCAGTTGCGAAGGAGAAGTAGCGATGCCAGCAAAACGTGACAGTAGCTCAAAACGACTGTTTGTCCTCGATACCAACGTGCTGATGCACGACCCTGCATGTCTCTACCGCTTTCAGGAACACGATATATTCCTACCCATGATTGTTTTGGAAGAGCTGGATAAAAACAAACGTGGCCACTCCGAAGTCTCACGCAACGCCCGCCAGGCCAGCCGTTTCATGGAGGAACTGATCAGCGGGGCCGGCAAAAAGGATATCGAAAAAGGGATCAAACTTCCGCAACCCGTTAACAGCAGCTTTGTGAGCGGCCATATCTTTTTTCAAACCCGTCACCTGACCTACGAACTCCCCGCCAGTCTGCCCGGCAGCATCCCGGATAACAACATACTCGGCACAGCATTAGCCCTGCAGAAATCACGCATGGACTCCAAGGTCATCATCGTCTCCAAAGATATCAACCTTCGCATCAAGGCTGCCGCTCTCGGCATCCTGGCAGAGGATTACCACGATGACCAGGTACTCGACGATCTCAATCTGCTCTACACCGGCAAATGCGAAATCAAACCCGACTTCTGGGAGAGCCACGCCAAAGAACTATCATCATGGAAAGAGGACGGCCGCACCTTCTACAAAATCAGTGGCAACGACCTCGAACACTGGCACCCCTACCAACTCATCTATGAAAATACCGAAAACGGCTTTGAAGCGATTGTCCGAGAGGTCAAAGATGGCACCGCCATCCTTGAGATGAGCGACAACTACCGCCGCTCCCACCATGCCGTCTGGGGCATCAACGCCCGTAATCGCGAACAAAATTTTGCCCTCAATCTATTGATGGACCCGGAAGTGGACTTTGTCACGCTGCTTGGCAATGCCGGCACAGGCAAAACCCTGCTCACACTCGCAGCAGGGCTAGCCCAAGTGCTTGATGAACATCGATATCACGAAATCATAGTCACCCGCGCCACCGTCCCCATGGGGGAAGACATCGGCTTTCTGCCTGGCACAGAAGAAGAAAAGATGGTCCCCTGGATGGGTGCACTAATGGACAACCTGGAGGTGCTCGCTGGTGGTGAGGGTGGCGACTGGGGCCGTGCCGCCACCAATGATCTGCTACGCAACCGCATCAAAATACACTCACTCAACTTCATGCGCGGTCGTACTTTCCTGAAAAAGTTTGTCATCATTGACGAAGCGCAAAACCTCACTTCAAAACAGATGAAAGCACTTATCACACGCGCAGGACCGGGCACAAAAGTGGTCTGTCTGGGGAACGTTGCCCAGATCGACACCCCTTACCTCACAGAGACCACCTCAGGACTCACCTTTGCAGTCGACCGATTCAAACAGTGGAGCAACAGCGGACACATCACCCTGCTCAGCGGTGAACGATCACGTCTGGCAGACTTTGCCGCAAACCACCTCTAAACAGCACTGGCCGCCACCTCTTACTCAGGGGCGGCCATCTCACAATACACTTCATAATGACGATGAAACAGAACCTCCATCTCATCAATCACATCACTCGCCAAACGCCCCAACATCAAATGCTGCGAAAGAAGGTCAGACGCCTCAGCCAATAAATCAGAGGCCTCCAACATCGGATATGTAAGACGCAGCCGTTTCAGCGCAGCAGGCACCCTCTCCTCCACCGGCCTAACAATCACATTAATAGATTTTGGCCGCACCTCTGTTTCAAACGAAGAGGCACGATGATGCAAGTACTCAGCAAAAGAGACCACAGAGAACTTATCCGCAATAGAAAGCCCGGCAAACAGGCGTTTCAAACGATTAAACTCAGAACTCATATTGAGGCTGCAAAAATATAACCAGAAAAAGACAAGCCGCTTTTCATTCCAACCTCAACGATCCTACAAATCAACGCCTTGCATCAACAAGACAAAATAGTAACAGCACCCCACCATAAGCAAACGAAAACTCAAGACCTCCACCCGGACAAGCCTCGTATTTACAACAACCCCACCCAATCGCAAACGGCAGAAGCGATACAGAGCAGAAATCTACATACCTAACTCTTCAACACCCTCAAAGCAAACGAAACCAATCAGCACAGAACAGACCCTTCCTGTAAATAAAGGTGCAAAAAAAGACCTACTATCAGTTAAAAAAAAACCGGGCCAAGCCCAATGCTGTTCACTTAACAATTCTCGGCATCCAATCCTGACGGATATTTAGAATTTCATTACCCTTGCGAGGCGGATGTTGTTTTGTTCGTCGCTTCACCACGCGAGGATTAGAGCGCCCTTTTGGG
>JAKFXL010000007.1 GCA_021731365.1 Gammaproteobacteria bacterium
TGAGTTGCGGCAGGCAGGCACACATGATGTTGAGATCCACTGCCTCAAGATTGGGCTGATTCCGATGCGGAGCTCTGACTCAATGGCGATCACCCGCCATGACCCGTTGCGAGACTATTACCTTGATCTAACTAATCTTAAGTTGACAACAGAGGCCGACGTACAGAATCTGTTGGGGCGTTTTTGGCAACGCTTCACCGCCGCAGATAGCCCTCTCCAGGCCTTGGCGGTGCTCGGGTTATCAGAGCCTGTCAGTTATGATGAGGTGAAGGCGCAATACCGCCGTCTGGTGATGCAGCACCACCCAGACCGTGGTGGTGATAAGGATCTGTTGCAACAGATCAACCATGCCATGCGTCAACTCAAACTCTTTTATTCATAAAACCAATACGTTAGTCTTTAAAAAATATTTAAGGCGCGCTGATTATACCTGGCAGTGTCACCACTGGAATCTCTGCTCTTCATTATGAAAATAAGTCTGTTTTCAAGATCCAAAGGGAATGGCACTTCGTTTGAAGAGCTGCTTGCCCCCCATGTTGAACCCCTGTATCGATTGGCCTTCCGTTTTTGTGGTTCGCAGCATGGCGCTGAAGATCTGGTGCAGGATCTGCTGATCAAACTGTACGAAAAGCACAATGAACTATTGAAGGTGGAGAATCTGCGCCCCTGGTTGGCACGTTCTCTACGCAACCACTTTATCGATACCTTGCGCCAGCAGCAGCGCTCACCTATTGAGTACGGCCATGAGGCGCGTGCTGAAGAGTCTGGTGGCCATCAATCTGATTATGGTGCTGATCCGGCACACCGTCTGGCCATGACCCAGCTACAAGAGAGCATCCTGGTGGCGATGGAGTCGTTGAACGAGGAGCAGAGGACGCTGGTTATGATGCATGATCTGGAGTCGTATACACTGGCGGAGATCGCCGAGATATTGGATACCCCTATCGGCACGCTGAAGTCACGTCTGCATCGCAGTCGTGCCCGGCTCAGAGAGATTCTCGAAGCGGGAACCATTTCCGTTGGTTCAGCGTGTTTAGAGGAGAGAGGTGAGTAAAATGGGCAAAATGGAGTGTACTCAGTGGCAACAACGGCTTGATGACTACGTCGATGGTCAGCTGAGTGCGGTGGATATGTCCGCCATGCAGCAGCATGTCGCGGTGTGCCCGGACTGCCGTGTATTGCTGGAACAGCAGGACCGACTGATGCAGTCGTTGCGGACGATGCCCGTGCCGCCGCTACGCCCGGGGTTTACTCCGCAGGCACTAAAGCTGGCGGTGGTGCAGGGGCAACAGCGTCGTCGTGGTTTTGCTACTGGCTTCAGTAGTGCCCTGGCAGCGGGTGTCGCCCTCTGGGCGGTGGTCACCTTTATGGTGCCAGACAGATCGTTACAGCCTGACGGGGTGGCCCAGGTTCAGTTGGCACTCTATCAGGAGAGCACTGTTAATCTGGTCTTTTATTCACCCAAGCCGGTGAGCAGTGCCACGCTCTCCATTGCGTTGCCCGACAATGTTGAGCTGGTGGGGTTTCCGGGGGAGCGGACAATCTCCTGGCAGACTGCCCTGACCGAGGGGCAGAACGTATTGCCACTGCCACTCCGTGCCAGTGGGCAGGTCAGCAGCCAACTGTTAGCGAGCATTGAGTCTGGCGGCAGCAAAAAAAGCTTCCATCTTCAGATTGGTGTGTTTGAGCCTGGAAGTACCAGCTTTCCATCACCACTCTTAAAAAATATGGTGTGATGGTAAACATGTATAGGAGCCTATTGTGAAGAGGTTTAGATTAGCCATTCTGGCCACGCTGCTACTGGCGCTTGCAGGCGCTGTGCAGGCGCGGGACGGTATCGACGAGATCACCATGCAGGTGATGGAAGATATTGTTAAAGAGGATAAGAGGAGTGGTGTCCGTTATCTGGAGCTGCCCCGCCCGGCGGCGCACAAAAAGGTGGAGACTCAAGGGGGAGAGCGTGGCCAGAAAAAACCTCAACCTACTGATAAAGAAAATAAAAAAGATCAGAAAAACGAACGGTATAACAGCGAAAAGCAACGCAAGGATGATGGCGATAGTAAAGAACGTCGTGATGAAAAACGTGAGCCTCGTATGGATGACCGTTCCGGCGTAGAGGAGTATCGTCATAAACGTGACGCCGATGGGCATAAGTCTGATAACGATTGACCGGGTGGTCGGGTAAGGGATCGGTAGGGGGCAATATGGGTGGTTGGAAAGATGCCCTCGCCAGGGTTGGGGTTATGTTGTTTTTGGCTTTTCCGCTTGCACTGTATGCTAAGCCGGAGAGTGTGGCGGGCGCTTTGTATAACGATGCGGTCGCTGCCATGCGTGCTGAAAACTACAGTGTTGCCGAAGGTCTGTTTGAACGGGCGCGCCGGGCCGGGCTTGATAGCGCGGCACTGCATTACAACAGTGGTGTTGTTTTTTATAAGCTAGGAAGGTACCCGCAGGCCAAGTCAGCCTTTATGGCCTCTAAAAAAAGCGGCGGGAACCCGGCCCTGGCGCACTTTAATCTGGGACTGACCGCTTACCGTATGGGGCAGTATCCTGAGGCGCGAAACTGGTTCAAGCTTGCAGCCGCCGACTCCAGCAACCCACGGTTGTCAGAGATGGCGACAGAGATGCTGGCTACCGTTGAAGGGGCAGAGAAGGGAATGGCGTCTGTGGCGGAGGCGGAATCTCCCTGGGCGCTGGCGGCAGATCTGAAATGGGGTGTTGACGATAATCTCACCCTTGAAAACAGTGAGTTGGGGCAGGTGACACGCCTCAAAGACAGCTATCTTGATCTCTATGCGGCGGCCCGCTACCAGCTCTCGGGTAGCAGGAGAGAGGGTCTCTGGGGACAGCTCTCGGCTGCATCGCAGCAGTACCGGCAATACCCCCTCTATGACTACGGTCAATATGATGTTGGACTGTTTAAGGCGAGCAGTTATGGCCTGCTGGCCACCGGTGTGGGGTTGCGCCTCTCTCACAGTACGGTCGGTGGTAGTAGTTATCTGCAGAAATATACCCTGCGTCTCCAGGGTGACTACGCCCGCCGCCCCACGCAGCGGTTACGCCTCCGTTACGATATCAGCCGTTATGATCCGACCGATAACCGATATGGTTACATTGCCGGCCTGAAGGGTAATCTCAATATTGAGGGTACCTGGTACGTGGGTGAGCGCAGGTACAGGGTGGGTTACGACTGGGAAAACAGCAGTCGTGATGACGATCTGTCGGGCAATAACTTTACCAGCTACTCAGCGGCACGCCACGAGATATCGGCCTCTGTGGCCCAGAGGGTTGCTGACAATCTGCAGCTTACCGTGGGCGGGGACTATCGCCAGAGTCGCTATCACGACGCGGATGTGAGCGCTGGGGTGACCGGTTTGCGTCGGGAGGATGAGCGCTGGCGCTGGATGTTGGCAGCAGAATACCGGCTCACCCGTTACCTCGATCTTGTGGCCGAATACCACTACAGTGATAACGACTCCAATCTTTCCGCTAGCCGATACCGGCAAAATCAGTATCTGCTGGGGCTGCAGGGTAATTTTTAAGATTCTGTTCACAGTCGCCGGAATGAGTCTAAATAGGGTAAAATGGCCTCCCGTTTACTCAGCCACATAAGCCGCCACGTCCATGGAATCAGCTACTAATATCTTCTCCTACCGTAAATACTGGGCCAAACGCTTTGGTGTCGCCCCGGTATTGCCGATGTCCCGCGACGAGATGGACCGGCTCGGCTGGGACAGTTGCGATGTGATTCTAGTGACCGGTGACGCCTATGTTGACCACCCCAGTTTTGGCATGGCGCTGATTGGCCGACTGCTGGAAGCGCAGGGGTTCCGGGTTGGCATCATTGCCCAGCCGGACTGGAACAGTGCCGATGCATTTAAGGCGCTGGGGCGGCCCAACCTCTTTTGGGGGGTGACGGCGGGCAACATGGATTCGATGGTCAACCGTTATACCTCCGAGCGCCGCATGCGTTCCGATGACTCCTATTCACCGGATGGCAAGGGTGGTACCCGTCCGGACCGTTCTGTGATGGTTTATGCCCAGCGTTGTCGCGAGGCGTATAAGGATGTGCCGTTGGTGATTGGGGGTATTGAGGCGAGTCTGCGTCGCATCGCCCACTATGACTACTGGTCTGACAAGGTGCGCCGTTCGATTCTGCCGGACTCCAAGGCCGATCTGCTGGTATATGGCAACGGTGAGCGTCAGGTGGTGGAGATTGCCCATCGCCTAGCCGCCGGTGAGCCGATTGATACCCTGACCGATATTCGTGGCACCTCGTTCATGTGTAAGTCAGTGCCGGAGGGGTGGCTGGAGATAGACTCAAGCACGGTGGATGAGCCGGGCACTGTTCAGCCGCACAAAAATCCATACGAGCAGACCCAGACTGCCGCCACCTGCAACGACAAGGCGGCAGAGATGGTGGCGGGCAAGATCAGTGACCAAAAGATCATCCAGTTTCAGCCACCGGTGAAGAAGCGTGTGGACCGCGCCCGCAGTGTGATCCGTCTGCCCGCCTATGAAAAAGTTAAAGAAGATTCGGTGTTGTACGCCCATGCTGCCCGTATTTTGCATCTCGAGACCAACCCCGGTAACGCCCGTGCCCTGGTGCAGCGTCACGGTGATCGTGATGTCTGGCTTAATCCGCCACCTATCCCACTCACCACCAAAGAGTTTGATGGTGTGTTTGAGCTGACCTATACCCGACTGCCGCATCCCAGTTATCAAGAGGCACGTATCCCGGCCTACGAGATGATCCGCTTCTCTATTAATATAATGCGTGGCTGTTTTGGTGGCTGTACCTTCTGCTCCATCACCGAGCATGAAGGGCGCATCATTCAGGACCGTTCCGAGGCGTCGATCCTCAAGGAGATCGAGACCATTCGTGATACCGTGCCCGGTTTTACCGGCCACATCTCCGACCTTGGCGGGCCAACGGCCAACATGTATCAGCTGCACTGTCGCACACCGGAGATCGAGTCGGCCTGCCGCCGTCTCTCCTGTGTCTATCCCGATATCTGTAGCAATCTCAAGACCGACCATGGCCCGCTGGTACAGCTCTACCGCAAGGCGCGGGCCCTGCCGGGCATCAAAAAGATCTTTGTTGCCTCAGGGTTGCGTTACGATCTGGCGGTGTTGTCACCGGAGTATGTGAAGGAGCTGGTGACACATCACGTTGGTGGTTATCTCAAGATCGCGCCCGAACATATCGAAGAGGGGCCGCTGAGCAAGATGATGAAACCAGGCATCGGTGCCTACGACCGCTTTAAAGAGATGTTTGATAAATACTCACTTGAAGCGGGCAAAGAGCAGTACTTGATCCCCTATTTTATTGCCGCCCATCCTGGTTCCACCAATGAAGATATGCTTAATCTGGCCATCTGGTTGAAGAAGAATGAGTTCCGTCTCGATCAGGTACAGACCTTCCTGCCCTCCCCCATGGCGTTGGCAACCGCGATGTATCACAGTGAACGTAATCCGCTGCGCAAGATCCGCCGTGATGATGAGAAGCTGCTGACTGCCAAGGGGGGGCGGCAACGGCGGGTTCAGAAGGCGTTTTTACGCTACCACGATGCCGAGAACTGGCCGTTGCTGCGTGAAGCGCTGAAGGAGATGGGGCGAACTGACCTGATTGGTAACGGTAAACGCCATCTAATACCGACGTGGCAGCCCCACGGAACCGGCAAGAGTCCCGAAGGCACTCGCCGTGCACCTCTGGTGGCCAGGGCTAAAAATGGACGGCCGGAACATAAACCCGCCGGACGGACAGCGGCTAAGCGGGGGGGGTAGTTCCCTTACTTTGTAAAAATAGAACCCTGTTTTTAAACGGCGGGTTCAACCCGCCCGTCGTTGCACTAACAAGGTGAGCCTGCGATGGTTGAAATAGTGGTGGTCTACCTGCTGCTGGGGGCGTTGGCCGGTCTGGTTGCTGGGCTGTTAGGCGTGGGTGGCGGGGTTGTCATTGTGCCGGTGCTGGTTGTGCTGTTCCAAGCACAGGGGTTTGATTCGGCCAACATTATGCACTTGGCACTGGGGACCTCACTGGCGACCATTGCGATTACCTCACTTTCATCCATGATGGCCCACCACCGTTTGGGTTCACTCCATTGGCACACCGCATTATGGTTGGCACCAGGGTTAGTGGTGGGTGCGCTGTTGGGTGCGCTGCTGGCTGATCAGATGGCAAGTGTTACGTTGCAGCGTCTGTTTGGGCTGTTTGAAGTGGCGGTGGCGCTTTATATGCTGTTGGGTAAAGTGGCCAAAGGTGTGGTGGAGCGGGTGATTGCAGTCTCAGAGTTGATGACGGTGGGGCTGTTTGTGGGCACGCTTTCATCACTGCTTGGCATTGGCGGTGGCTCGATGACGGTCCCCTATCTGAGCTGGCGTGGGCGGTCGATGCGTGAAGCGGTGGCCGTCTCATCGGCGGCAGGTTTTCCGATTGCCATAGCGGGAGGGGTTGGTTATCTATTCACCGGGCTGGATGCAACATCACTGCCCAGCTTTGCTACCGGTTATCTCTACTGGCCAGCGTTTATTGCCATTGGCAGCATCAGTCTGCTGGTGGCCCCCCACGGTGCGCGGCTGGCCCACCGTCTGCCGGTGGCCCGGTTAAAACAGCTCTTTGCAGTTGTCCTGCTGCTGATCGGTCTGGCGATGCTGCTTAAAGCGTGACCTGTTTTGTCGATTATTCAGCTATTAATAAGATATATACCACACGGTTATTCTGCTTTTGTGAAGTGGGTCACGGTAAATAGACTCTTCAGTCGCTACAAATAGGCTAGGTGTAGTCGGTTTGTAGAAGGAGAGTCGAGATGTTTAGAAAAGCGGGTTGGCAGGTGGTGCTACTGATTGTGTCATTGTTGGGGGTGGCCCAGACAGCACACGCGGCGGAGGGCATGAGGGCCAGCTTTGATGCGGCGGAACGGGGGCATTTTGATAGTGCCGTGACGATCTGGAAGGCGTTGGCAGAAAAGGGTGATCCACAGGCCCAGTTTAATCTTGGTTTGATGTACCACAGTGGTTTGGGCATCGCCCAGAGTGAAGGTGAGGCGGTGAAGTGGTATCAAAAAGCGGCGGAAGGTGGATACTCTGCGGCCCGTGTCTATCTGGCAGTCGGTTACGAAGAGGGGTGGTTTGGCCTGCCTCAGGATCAACAAAAAGCGCTCTATTGGCGTGAAACCCTAGGGCAGAACTGAGCATTTCCACTGATATTGGTGGGTAGCGGGTTTGATGTTGCTGTAATAAAGTTCTTTTTCACTATTAATTCCTGATGTTATCAAGCGCTTGGGGCTATGCGCCGGGCCATTCTTTGGTATGATCTTTACATTAAGGTATATCTATCTGAGTGGAGGAACTATGGCAGCGATAACGGATAAGCCGCAGACTGATCGACGCGGACGTTCATTGGTGATGATCAATAAGTTAGTTGATTCGCGGACAAAGATGTTGGCGCTCTATTCGCAACTTGCCCGGCAGAAGCCGTTTGTGGGCAATGTTGAAGTGCCCGGTTTGCTCGAGGCGTTTTGTCAGGCGTTGGTGGATTATGCTGCCAACGCCCATTTTCAGCTCTACCGCTACTTTGCTGAGAAGAACGAGCGTCGTCAGGAGATCCACGTAGTGGCCAAAAATATCTATCCGGATATTCTTGAAATCACTAACAAGGTGCTCGACTTTAACGATAAATATGATTGTGGCGACCATTGCGCCCAGTTTAGTGAGCTGGAAAGTGACCTCTCCAGTGTGGGTGAGCTGTTGGCCGACCGTATTGAGCTGGAAGATAAACTGATTGCTGCCTTTGGTTATAGTTTCGACGATTGAACCTTTCTAGTTGATATATCCTTAAAAAACCTGCCCCGCTCTGGGGTGGGCTGTTCCATATAGCTATACGCTGTGATCGATTAAATCCCCTCTGATAGTAGTAGCGAAGATAAACATAATGACCGCATCAAAAGCCCTGTCAGTAAAACAGCTCTATTCTTTCTGTGATGTGAGTCAGTTCGGTTTTAATACCACAGCAGAACTGGATGAGTTGAGTGAGATTATTGGCCAGGGGCGCGCCTTGGAGGCGATTCACTTTGGGCTGGGCATCAAAAAACATGGCTATAACCTGTTTGCATTGGGGCCGGCAGGCAGTGGCAAACAGGGGGTGGTGCGCCAGCTGTTGCGGCAGCGGGCGGCCGCTGAGCCAGCATCGGTTGAGTGGTGTTACATCAATAATTTTGCTCAGCCACACAAACCCTTCGTGCTTGCCTTGCCACCTGGACGCTGTGCTCAGCTCTCGCGGGATATGGATCAGTTGGTTGAAGATCTGTGTGCTGTAATTCCGGCGGCCTTTGAAGGGGATGAGTACCATCGCCGTATTCAGGGGTTAGATGATGAGCTGTTTAACAGGCAGGAGCAGGGGGTAGAAAAAGTACGGCAGCTGGCGATAGCAAAACAGCTGGTTTTGATTCCGACTCCGAATGGCTTCACCTTTGCGGCCATGCGTGGTGATGTGGTGGTGAGTCCAAAAGAGTTCAAGCAGCTGCCTGATGATGAGCGGGTATTGCTGGAGACAGAGATTGGCTTGTTGCAGGATGAGCTGCAGCGGGTATTTAACCAGCTTCCACAATGGCAGCGTGAGGTACGGGCACAGGTTAAAACATTGGATTGCACAGTGACTCTGGCCGCCGTGGGCGGGATGGTTGAACGGTTGAGAGCCGATTACGTGGACCATGCCAGGGTGCAGGAGTACCTGGGCGCTGTACAGGACAACATTGTGTTGACCGTTGATGAGTTCCGCCGTTTGGATGCTGCTGAAGTATCAGTACCAGGTGATCTGTTCAAACGTTATCGGGTTAATCTGCTGGTAGGGTACAACGGTGGTGATTGTGTGCCGGTGGTTTTTGAAGACAACCCCACCTATCAAAACCTGGTTGGGCGCGTTGAACATACAACAGTGATGGGCACGCTGGTGACCGATTTTACGTTGATCAAAGCCGGTGCCTTGCACCGTGCTAACGGTGGTTACCTGGTGCTGGATGCCAACAAGTTGCTGCAGAACCCCTTGAGTTGGGATGTATTGAAACGGGCGTTGCAGTCCAGGGCGATTCACATCGCGACTTTTGAGCAGATACAGGGGGTGGCCAGTACCGTTTCACTGGAGCCTGAACCCATACCGTTGAGTGTTAAGGTGGTGCTCCTGGGGGACCACTCACTTTATGACCTACTGCATCAGAGTGATCCGGAGTTTAAAGAGCTGTTTAAGGTGGCGGCTGATTTTGATGACCAGATGGCGCGCAGCTCGGAGAGTAATCTGCTCTACGCCCGCCTCATTGCCACCCTGGCCAAAAAAGAGGGGTTGATGGCGTTTGATAAGGGGGCTGTGGCACGGGTGATTGAACAGGGTGCCAGAATCTCCGGTGACGCCAAACAGCTTACTACTCACATGCGTAGTATTTGTGATCTGCTGTGTGAGTCAGATTATTACGCACAACAACAGGGTAGTGGACTGGTGCGGTGTGGCGATGTGCAGATGGCGATTGATGCACAGATTCGTCGCAGCAGCCGTATTCATACACAGGTACACGAATCGATTCAGCGCGGCCTGTTACTGATCCAGACACAAGGTACCGAGGTGGGACAGGTCAATGGCCTCTCCGTTATAGAGCTGGGTGCGCTGGGTTTTGGCATGCCAACCCGCATCACTGCTCAGGTGCGTGTGGGTGATGGTGATGTACTGGATATTGAACGTGAAGTGGATCTGGGTGGCCCCGTTCACTCTAAAGGTGTGATGATTCTGGCCGGTTATCTAGGCAGTCGTTATGCCAGAAACTGTCCTCTGGCGCTCTCTGCCAGCCTGGCCTTTGAACAGTCCTATGGTGAAATTGAAGGTGATAGCGCCTCCGCAACAGAGCTGTATGCACTGCTCTCGGCGCTTTCAGGTGTGCCGATCAAACAGGGCATTGCAGTGACGGGTTCAGTAAACCAGCGTGGACAGGTGCAGGCAATTGGTGGTGTGAATGAGAAGATCGAAGGCTATTTTGATGTCTGTAAGTTGCAGGGATTGACGGGTGAGCAGGGGGTGCTTATTCCGCATAGCAACGTTGATGATCTGATGTTGCGCCAGGAGGTCGTGGAGGCAGTTGCCGCTGGTATGTTTACTATCTACGCGGTGACTACCATTGATGAAGGGATTGAGATTTTAACGGGGTGTGTGGCAGGTGTAGAGGATGCACAGGGCATATTTCCTGAAAATAGTGTTAATGGTAACGTGGCCTTGCAGCTGCTCCAGTTTGCCGAGTTGCGTCATGAGTTTGGTGAAGAAAAGAGAGCGGCTGCCGATGAAGAGGACGACAAACATGGCAATGACTCCAGCATTGATCTACAGGCCAATCGGAATGTGCCGCCGGGGTAACATGTTATCTGTGAGTGATGGTGTTTTAATCTCGCAGTGATGCGGATTACTATTTAAACAGTCACAGTGGTCGGAAAACGGTTCCGTTTTTACTATTCGATAACTGATATGGAAAGCTGATGGTCAATGTAACAAGTTCCCATGGTGGAGACTCCAGCAAGGGATACATCGATGTCGATGAGTGGCTTACATCCATTGAGAAAAAATACCCCGAAGAGGGGTTTAAAACTATCAGTCGTGCCTGCAGCATGGCGCAGCAGGCGCACGCCGGTCAGATGCGCGTCTCGGGTGCCCCCTATTTTCAACACTCTCTTGCAGTAGCCAATATTCTGGTGGAAGTGCATATGGATTACGAGGCCGTATCGGCAGCGATTCTCCATGATGTTGTTGAAGATACCGACATCACCCTTGAGCAGGTGCGTACGGAGTTTGGTAACAGCATTGCTGCGCTGGTGGATGGGGTGACTAAAATGATGGTCATTCAGAGCTTCAAGGGGCTGGATGACGCCTCGCGCAAAGAGAAAAAAGAGCAGGCGCAGGCAGAAAGTCTCCGCAAAATGTTGTTGGCGATGGTGGAGGATGTGCGGGTGGTATTGATCAAGCTTGCTGATCGCACTCACAACATGCGTACCTTGGGGTCGTTGCCGGAACATAAGCAGAAACGTATCGCTCGCGAAACCCTGGATATCTACGCCCCACTGGCAAACAGATTGGGCATGTGGCAGATCAAGTGGGAGCTGGAAGATCTGGCCTTTCGCTACATTGAGGCTGAGACCTACAAACGTATTGCCAAAATGCTCGATGAACGGCGTGTGGATCGTGAACGGTACATTCGTGAGTTTATTGAAACTCTGCAACGTGAACTGACCAAGACAGAGGTTAAGGCCGATATCACTGGCCGCTCCAAACATATCTACAGCATCTATCGCAAGATGGAGCGTAAAAACATCGACTATCACCAGGTATACGACGCCCGTGGTGTACGTATATTGGTGGATACTATCCCGCAATGTTATACCGCGCTGGGCATTGTGCACTCGCTCTGGAACCATATCCCCGGCGAATTTGATGACTACATTGCCACGCCAAAACAGAATAACTACCAATCTATCCACACCGCGATTTTTGGTCCCGATGGCAAGGTGGTGGAGGTGCAGATCCGTACCCATAAAATGCACCAGGATAATGAGCTGGGTGTGGCAGCACACTGGCGTTATAAAGAAGGCACCGGTTTTGATGCCGATTTTGAGCGCAAGATAGCGTGGTTACGGCAGCTGCTGGAGTGGAAAGAGGAGGTCACTGATGCTGGTGACTTTGTTGATCAATTTAAGTCAGACTCGTTTGAAGACCGTATCTATCTGTTTACCCCAAAGGGCAATGTAGTCGACCTGCCCAAAGGGGCAACCCCGCTCGATTTTGCCTATCACATCCATACAGAGCTGGGGCATCGCTGCCGTGGTGCCAAGGTTAATAACCATATGGTGCCCCTGACCTATCAACTTAAAACCGGCGAACAGGTTGAAATTCTGTCAGTGAAACGGGGGGAGCCGAGTCGTGACTGGTTAAACACAGAGCTGGGGTATCTACACACTACGCGCGCCCGGAGCAAGGCGTTGCATTGGTTTAAGCTGCAGCACTTTGATACCAATGTTGGCACAGGCCGCGTCATGCTCGAAAAAGAGTTGCGACGGCTGGGATTGAGTGAGGTGAATTTTGAAAAGCTATCGCGGCAGCTGAACATTCCTAAAGTAGATGAGTTTTTTGCTGCATTTGGCCGAGGTGAAATTAAAACCTCACAAGTGGTTAAAGTGATTCAATCGCTGAGTGATACAGAAGAAAAAGAGGTTCAGATTCAGCCGCGCCCACCTAAGAGCGACGGTGAAGGTGGTGTGACCATTGAAGGGGTTGGTAACCTGCTAACCCAAATTGCAAACTGTTGCAAACCGCTACCAGGTGATGAGATCTGTGGCTATATCACCCGCGGTCGTGGAGTCACCATTCATCGTAAGGACTGTGCCAATATTTTGCGTTATATCAATCAGTCGCCAGAGCGGTTGGTTGAAGTGGCGTGGGGCGAGGAGGTGAATGAAAAGGTCTATCCTGTTGATATTCAGATACGTGCATTTGACAGACAGGGATTGTTGCGGGACGTGGCCGCCATCCTCTCCAGCGACCGGGTGAATATCATTGCGGTGAATACTATTACGGATCAAAAACATCACATCGCCAGCATGACCTTGACGTTAGAGATTAATGATCTGGATGAACTAAGCCGCCTGCTGCAAAAGATAGATGCGCTGCCTAATGTGCTGGATGTTAAACGCCAGGGGTAGTGATCCCGCTCAGTAAATTTATCTACAGGCGCTCAGCGGTCACTATCGGCATAAAACCCCATATACTCCAAACCCTCTGAGCCTGAGGCGGTATCCAATGTGAAAAAATCCAGCTCTCTGACAGGTTCTTCTAACTCTTCCAGCCACTCCTCATCGGGTTCTATCTCCATGGCCCCCAGTTTGTGCCATATATCCATCTCAACATCTTCATAGTTACCATCTGGATACTGTATCTGTATGCCCCCGTGCTCAATGTCAGTAATACGGAAGACTTCGGCATCGGCCAGTCGATACCATTGATGGAGCTTGGGTGGGATTGGCGAATACATAACAGCTCTCCTTCCGCCATATAAATGGCTTATATCCGCACGGGTGAGTGAAAACAGAGGGTGTTGCCACTATGCCAGGTACTGCGGATATCCGGGCTAGTGTTGTTGCGTAACCATTAGGTATATCGACGTTGGTAACGTTCATCTTGAACTTATTTATATAGTAAAAAACTAGTAGGCGTGATGTGGAAAATGTATTTATACTGGAAGTCAGAAGAGTTTTTTCCCTGCCGGGCATTAGCCGTTTCATCCAGGCGTGGGCAGGGTGGGTAAATCGGATGAACAGCAAATACCAAGGAGAAATATATGAAACTACCGCTGCAAATTACCTCCCGCAACGTCTCTCTTTCTGAAGCAGCAGAGCAGACTATTCGTGAAAAAGCAGCGAAGCTGGACCAACTCTGTGACTGTATCATGGGGTGTCGTGTTCTGGTTGAAGCGCCACATCGCCACCAAAACCAAGGGAATCAATACAATGTTGTGATTGATATTACTGTCCCTGGTTCTGAGATTGTGATCAAACGTGAAGAGAATGAGGACCTTTACGTTGCCATTCGTGATGCCTTTGAGGCGGCTAAACGTAAGGTTAAAGAGTATTCTGATCGTCAAAAGGATGTAAAGGGCGCAGAGGGTATTCCACTGGTGGATATGGAACCCACACCTGAGTAATTTACTCCAGTAATGTTGTTTAGATATCGACTGTGCCAGGGACTGGTTCCTGGCACAGGTTGTTAGAAGGTGTTGAGGTACAGTACCTCCTCCAGTGTCAATTGCCCTGCGCGTGGGTACGGTTCTTTAAGTTGTTTGCCAATGGCCAGCATTAAGCAGATGCCATGGTCCTTCGGTAGTTTAAGTAGCGTGGCCACCTCGTTGTATTTAAATCCCAGCATGGGGCATGAGTCATAGCCCATCTCTTTGGCCTTGAGCATTAATGTCATGGTCGCCATGGAGGCCGAACGAATGGCCTCATCGTGCTCAGCCTGAGCACTCTGTCCGTAGTAGCCCATGTTTCTAAGCATTGCGCTGGCAACCTCCTCAGGTGCGTTGCGCCAGTAACGTTCAGGCTCTTTTTGCCAAGCTTTTATGTCCATGCAGATGAAGAGCAGCAGTGAAGCATCGGTAACCTGAGGCTGATCCCAGGATAGTGTCCGCAGTTGTTGCCGTAGCCCTTTGTCCTCTGCCCAGAGAAAACGCCAGTGCTGAATGTTAAATGCCGTTGGGGAGAGCATAGCAGCTGTGATGAGCTCCTCAACCTCGGCTTTGGTTATCTCGTGGTTAGGGTCAAAAAGCTCGATTGAGCGGCGGGTTTCGATGGCGTGGCTAACATTCACAACACAATTACCTATGGCTTCATAACGCCGGCATTTTATAACAAAGAGGAGGGGATGCGTGAATTAGGTGTAGCAGATGTTGCGATGAGCAACATCTGCTACCGGCGCTGTGTGACTAAGAGTCGGTAAGTTTGCTGACCTGGGTTCTGTTATCAACCTGCATGAGCCACTGTTTGATTCGGTTGGCGTCACCAAATTTGGAGTACTTGCCCTGGGAGTTCAATAGGATCACTGCCAGTGGCCGGTCATTGATAATGGTATGCATCACCAGGCAGTAACCGGCCGATATGATGTAACCGGTTTTGCTTAGATTGACGTCCCACTCCTTGTCACGTACCAAGGCATTGGTATTTCTGAACTCGATTTTACGGTTGAGACGTTTATCCACCACATGGTCAGTCCCATTGGTCGACATCTCTTTAATCTGTGAATAGCTGTGAGCAGCAATGATCAGTTTAACCAGATCCGTAGCGGTGGAGACGTTTTCATCATGCAATCCAGTAGAGTCAACAAAGTGAGTGTTTTTTAAGCCCAGAGCACTGGCTTTATTGTTCATTGCTTTAATAAATGCAGATGCGCCACCGGGATAGCTGTGCGCTAACGCGGAGGCGGCACGATTTTCACTGGCGGCCAGGGCGAGCAGCAACATCTCATGGCGTGTGAGTTTTGTGCCAACAGGGAGTTTGGAGCGGGAGTGGCGCAGTCTGTCCACATCATGGTTGGTTACGGTGAGAACCTCATCCTGTGGCAAATTTGCATCTATGACGACCATAGCGGTCATGAGCTTTGTGAGAGAGGCGATTGGCCTGACCACGTTTGGCATCCGCTCCAGCAATACTTCGCCTGTTGATGGGTCATAGACCACCACTGAACTGGATTTTAATCCAAGTTCTGCGGCGCTGGTTGACAGCTGCGGCGGAGCAGCATGAGCGAACTGTTCGGCCATGGTGGCAGGGGCGGTGAGTATTAACGATAGCCACAGTCCGACAGGTAAGAGTTTTTTGGTGTTCTTATGCACGTATATTAATCCTTCAGCAAATGGTCTTTCCGAGTCGTTTTTCTATCGAGTGCGTGATGTTTGCTGTCATGGTTGAACCCTATCGTAATTTGTTTCCCGGGTACAGCCTTATCGGCTTGAACCGCAGTAAAAACAAGGGGTGAGTCCATAAAAATAAATATTGAACCGTTGCTGTTTAGCCCTGTGTTGTTATTAGGCTACAGTTTTGGGATGGTTTATTTTGAATAAGCAAGTGTGTCGTCTTATATCGGCTTGGACTGCAAAGAATGAGATGTTTTTTATGCTTTTGTAAAGGGTAGTGGGGGAGGGTGAGCTTGGTTTATAATTGTCTCCTCCTTCTAGGTGTAGTGCGCGATATAGGGTATTGGGTTGAATATGCAAAAAATCATGATGATTGTTGTGTTTGGCGGGTTGTTTATAGCGATAATGGCACTGACTGTTCTTAAATGGTTTATGTAGCGGATTTCAGCCCCCTGCTGTGGGTGATGTTGGATGCTATTGTTTCGGACGGTTGATTTTTCATCTGGCCAGTGTGGATATTGCCATGTATACTCCCGTTGTCTTCATTGGCTGGTAGCTGTTTGGTTTATATGGGTTTATGGATCCATGGCCACTTCCTCACGGGAGAGATAGCAAGTCAGTTCACTTCGATAGAATCCCTGCCTGGGTGGCGAAATTGGTAGACGCAAGGGACTTAAAATCCCTCGAGGGGTGACCCTCGTACCGGTTCGATTCCGGTCCTAGGCACCATGTAACTCAATAACTTAACTTTAATCATGCAGATCATTTCCTTGCTGCATTGTCCATATATTGTCCACTCTAGCCAAAGGGTTCAGTTTTTTGGCCTCTTCCAAGTGATCAGGTGAAAAATGGGCATAACGCATGGTCATAGTAAAGCCTGAATGACCTGGCACGCCCTGCAGAACAAGAATATTACCCCTATCATAAAACTCTTTTGCCACCGCGTCAGTCTGCCAGTAGAGCGCGTATCTCATGGGCATGATCATCTCTCTTGTTATGTGCGACACACTGCTGCGGTCACAGGCCGAAGAGTGAGCTGAAAGAATTCATTTGCTGTTCCAGTGTCGCTACTGCGCCTACATCCCAGATGCGGATGAGGCCAAAAAAGAGCCAGGTCCCGGCGATGCGGCGCAGGGTGCGCAGCATAGGAAAGGCGTTTGGCACTATCGGTTTGCCACGTCGCGCCTGTTCGCGCAGCATCGAGATGTAGACCCCCAACCCAGGTATGAATGTATAGAACAGGTAGGGTTCGATGCGTGTCGCCAGACCATTGCCGCTCCAGAGCCACGTCAGTACCAGCAGCTTTAGCCCGGCCAGGCGTGAGCGTGTGAGTTGTGCCTGATCAATTGCCTGGCGTGAAGCAAGATAGTCGTGTCCCTTGCCATATGGGACATTGCTGCCATCCCAGAGCGGCAGAAAATAGTAAAGGTGGTCGCTAAAACCACCAATCTTGTTATGACAGCGTCGTGTCGAGAGCATCAGATAGCCGGTGCGCCAGACAAAGAACGGTAGCAGCGCCACAAACAGCAGCACCATCGGCCAGATGTCGGGATAGTGTTCTTTCAGTGGTGGTACGGCCAGCAGCGCGGTCACTACGATCATGTGCATGGTGATGATTGGATGTTTTTGTACTGGCCCGGGCAGAGCAGGGAAGTGGCGGCCTGCGCGATTGATCCCATAGAGCAAAAGTAAAATGGCAGCTATGCTACCGCCCGGCACACTCCACTCTGTGATGCCGTGTGATTGCAGCCATACTATCCAGCTGGCTTGGATTGGCATCGGTACTGAAAAGTTGATGTTGAACTCGCCCTCCATGAAGGTGATGATCTGAAGCGTTGCTAACGAGTCGATCAGGCCGGAGTCACTCAGGCCGGTCTGTTCATCAATGGCGCTGATCGGGGTGTCTGAGTGCCAGATTGTCTTGAGAAAGCAGAAGAGTTTCTTTTTAGTAGATGTCGTCGGTCATGCCAAAGCCTTATTGGAGTTGTCTGTTTGGCAATGTTGAATGTCGGTTTTATATTGTTATTGTGTCAGCAAGATTACCAGAACCGAGTTGACTGTGTGTTTATGCAATTGATATCAAATGGGATTATGTCAGGTCAATACCCTGATGATGTCCGTGGTGAGTGTATGTATAACAGATGAGAAAGGTGGGGTTACGTTAGGCGCTGATAAGCATGGGGCTAGTCTTAGTGTATTTAAATGAGGGGGTATGTGATACAGGCTCCCCAAGGGGGAAAGTTTTTTTGATGGTTGGGTAATAGGGTCGGAAAGGCAAAAACATTGGCGGAGAGCGAGGGATTCGAACCCCCGGAGGGTTACCCCTCAACGGTTTTCAAGACCGCCGCATTCGACCACTCTGCCAGCTCTCCAAACCGGGGACAGAGGATATCAAAATCTCAGGGAATTTCTATAGCTTAAGGCAAAATATTTTAATTTAAATGCAATATGTGGTTTTTATGGTTAATATTCGGTTGAGAAACTTTGATGGTAGACTATGGTCCTAGATGATGTGTCTGGTTCTGACGTCCATTTTATAACAGTTTGCCCTAACAGAGGAGTTTTACAGCAATGAGACCTGTAGCACGAGTGATTAATGGTAGTGCCGTTGGCACGGCTTCGAGCAGTAGCGTGCTTCGCAACACCTATACCTTGCTGGCAATCACGCTGCTCTTCAGCGCAGCCACTGCCGGTATCTCCATGGCGATTAACCCACCACAGTTCACAGGCCTGGTCTGTTCGTTAGTGGCGATGGGCTTGATCTGGTTTGTCTTGCCTCGTACCGCTAATTCGGCTGCAGGTTTGGGCGTGGTGTTTGGTATTACTGGTCTGCTTGGGTTTGGTCTGGGACCAATGCTTTCTCACTATCTGAATATGCCTAATGGTTCGCAGATTGTTATGCAGGCGTTGGGGACCACTGGTGCTGTTTTTATCGCCTTGTCGGCATATGTGATGGTGACCAAGAAGGATTTCAGCTTCATGGGTGGCTTCCTGATGGCGGGGCTGATTGTGGCTGTTGTCTCCATGTTAGTGGTGGTGGTGGCGGCTATGTTCGGCTATCCAATGCCGGGTGTATCGCTGGCGCTCTCTGCCCTGGTGGCACTGCTGATGTGTGGTTTCATCCTTTATGATACTAGCCGTATCATCAACGGTGGTGAGACCAACTACATTATGGCGACTATTGGCCTCTACCTGAGTATCTACAATCTGTTTGTCAGCCTGCTGCATCTGATGGGGATGAGCAGCGACGATTGATATGGTTGTGATCTGTTAACAGCCCCGGCCAAGCGCCGGGGTTTTTATTTGTGTCCTACAAATCTGTACGAGAGGATTGTTGCCATGTTGAATCAGCACCCGTTTGCGCCGTTTATCCGTACCCTTGGGCGTGGCCAGAAGGGGTCGCGTTCGTTAACGCAGGATGAGGCCCATGAAGCTATGGGCATGATCCTTGACGATCTGGTGGAGCCGGTGCAGCTGGGGGCGTTTCTTATGCTGATTAGGGTGAAAGAGGAGACGCCAGCGGAGGTGGCGGGATTTGTCCATGCTGTACGGGAACGGATCGAGTTGCCTGAGCAGTTACCGGCGGTGGATCTGGATTGGTCCAGTTACGCGGGCAAACGTCGTCAGCTGCCATGGTTTATTTTGAGTGTTCTGCTGCTGGTGGATAGTGGCATTAAGGTGTTTATGCACGGCTTGCGCGGGCGGATGGATGATCGCCTTTATACGCCTGAGGCTTTGGCGGCGCTGGGTATCCCGTTGAGTGACTCATTGAGCGACGCCGCCAGGCGCATTGAGAGCGATGGGTTTGCCTACATTAATCTGGGGCAGTTTTTTCCACGTCTCCAGGAGTTAATCGATCTGCGTGAATATTTGGGGCTGCGCTCGCCGGTTCATACGGTGTCACGCATGATCAATCCGTTTCAGGCCCCGGCCCAGATGCAGGGCATTTTTCATCCCGGCTACCAAGAGATTCACCAAGGGGCCGGTATGTTGGTGAATCAGCCCCATATGGTGGTGATTAAAGGGGATGGTGGGGAGATTGAGGTGAATCCGGATGCTGAGGTTGGACTCTATTCGGTACATCAAGGGGTGGCAACCCATGAGTCCTGGCCGGCACGGTTTGCGCGCCGCCATACCAAACCGGGGGAGCTGGATGTGTCGCTGCTGGCGAAGGTTTGGCGCGGGGAGTGTGAAGATGAGTATGGTGGTGCGGCGGTGATCTCTACCGCTGCTGTGGCGCTTTATATGATGGGACGTGCAGAGAACCGAGAGGTGGCACTAACAATGGCGGAGGGGTTGTGGCAAGGCCGTTCAAAGGGGTTGGTATAGGTTGCGCTATATATAGTATGGTGAGTGTTGATGCCTGAGGTGTTTTTTGTGGTGGGACAGTAACGCCGCTTACCGTAGGTAATTTCGTACGGTAAGCAGTATTAACTTTTGATTACTTACACTTTGCCTTGAAGCTGTAACAGGATCGCTTCGTTTTCAAGGGTGGAGGTGTCTTGGGTGATCTCTTCGCCTTTGGCGATGGTGCGTAGCAGGCGACGCATGATCTTGCCGGAACGGGTTTTAGGCAGATTGTCTGAGTAACGAATATCATCGGGCTTGGCGATGGGGCCGATCTGTTCAGCCACCCAGGCTCGCAGCTCCTTGGTCAGTACTTCGTCAACGCCACCTGCCGGTCTTGTCCCCTTGAGTACAACATAGGCAAAGATCGCCTCACCTTTGATCTCGTCGGGACGACCCACCACCGCCGCTTCGGCAACCCGTGGGTGGGCCACCAGTGCGGACTCCACCTCCATGGTGCCAAGGCGATGGCCGGAGACGTTGAGCACATCGTCGATGCGCCCCATGATCCAAAAATAGCCATCTTTATCACGGCGGGCGCTGTCGCCAGCCAGATAATATTTACCGCCAAATTTGGGCCAGTAGGTCTTGATGTAACGTTCATCATCGCCCCAGACAGTGCGTAACATGGAGGGCCACGGTTTTTTGATGACCAGATATCCTCCTTTGTTGGGCTCGTTGATGCTATTGCCGTTCTCGTCCACCACATCGGCGATGATGCCGGGTAGGGGCAGGGTGCAGGAGCCGGGTTTGGTGGCGACAGCACCGGGGATCGGCGCGATCATGATGCAGCCGGTTTCGGTCTGCCACCAGGTGTCCACAATCGGGCAACGCTCCTGGCCGATGGTTTTGTGATACCAGATCCACGCCTCTGGATTGATGGGTTCGCCGACAGAGCCAAGCAGGCGCAGGCTGGAAAGATCGTATTGGGCCGGAATCTCATCGCCGAGTTTCATCAGGGCGCGAATCGCCGTGGGGGCGGTGTAGAAGATGGTGACCTTGTGGCGTTGGCAGATATCCCAGAAGCGGCCAGCGTTGGGCACGGTGGGGGCCCCTTCGTAGATTAGTATGGTGGCACCCACCGCGAGCGGACCGTAGGCCACATAGCTGTGGCCGGTGACCCAGCCCACGTCGGCAGTACACCAGAAGGTATCGCTGTCACGAATATCAAAGACCCACTTCATTGAGGTGATGGTCCCCAGTAGATAACCGGCGCTAGAGTGCTGGATACCCTTAGGTTTGCCAGTGGAGCCGGAGGTGTAGAGCAGGAACAGGGGGTGCTCGGCCTCGACCCACTCAGGCATGCAGATGCTGTCCATGCAGTCGATGGCATCATGCCACCAGAGATCACGCCCCTCTTTGAATTCAATAGCATGGCCAGTCCGTTGATAGACAATCACCTTTTCGATGGTGGCGCAGCCGGAGGCGAGGGCCTTGTCGGCAGCCGCCTTGAGTTCAACGATTTTGCCGCCACGATGGCCGCCATCGGCGGTGATCAGCATCCTGGCACCGGCATCCTCGATGCGGTCTTTGAGGGACTCTGCCGAAAAGCCACCAAATACCACCGAGTGGATAGCGCCGATGCGGGCGCAGGCCTGCATGGCGATGACCGCTTCGGGGATCATGGGCATGTAGATGACAATGCGATCACCTTTAGTAATACCCTGTGCCTTGAGGGCGTTGGCAAAGGCGCAGACGTCGGCATACAGCTGGTGGTAGGTGAGTGTGCGGATATCCCCTTGTTCGCCCTCGAAAACAATGGCGGTGTGGTTGCCTTTGGTCTCCAGATGGCGGTCCAGGCAGTTATAGGAGACATTCATCAACCCATCACTGAACCACTGGTAGTGGGGTGCGTGGCTCTTATCAAGCACGGTTGAAAAAGGTTGGTGCCAGCTAATTTCGCTGCGGGCCTGTTCGGCCCAAAAGCCAGTGTAATCTTCGTTAGCATGGTGCCGCATTGTGGCTAATGTATCGGCACTACTGATGCGTGCGTCTGCCTTGAATATGGCCGCTGGCTCAAAGAGTCGCTCTTCATTCAGGACCGAATCGATGTTTTCGACACTCATTATTTGCCTCCCTAGCGGCATAACGGCTTTGATGATCGGCCTAATATAGCAGCCTCACACAGTTGGTGCATGTGATGATGTTGTCAGAAGGAACAGGGATTGTCGGTAGCACCAGCAATAGATGTATAATGCCATCTAATGGATGAGAGTGAGCTGCCGATAGGTCGGGTGGTATATCTCCTTGGTGTCAGGGAAAAACCATTTTGCTGGTCAAGCGCCAGCTCCTTGAACGTAGTTGGATGAGCAAAAGAGCTGCCAAGGTAGGGAGTTCAAGTGGGTTTTGGAGAAAAGCATTGAAACGCGGTTGTAAACTTGTTATTAAAAGCGTCAATCGAGATGGGCGGCAATTTCGTCCGAGTGATTGGATTGAGCGCATTTCAACTCAGCTGGCCACCTTTGGTCCAGACCATCGTCTTCACTATTCTACTGCGGTACAGCCTTCGATTATCGAGGGGGAGAAGTGTTTGGTGGTTGACCAGGCGCTTAAAGAGGAGAATCCGGAGGCGTATGACTTCATTATGGTCTTTGTTGAGGCCAACCGTCTTCAGGTGATAGAAAACTGCGAAATTCCACCCGACGCTCAGCCCCTTTAGAGGGTGGCTGATGTCGGTGGAATAAAGAGAGGGGGCTTAGCCCCCTTTTTGTTTTTCCTTGATTTCATCAAGGGTTTTGCAGTCGATGCAAAGTACCGCTGTAGGACGTGCTTCAAGGCGGCGAATGCCGATCTCTATGCCGCAGCTCTCGCAGTAACCATAATCGTCGCTATCGAGCATGGTGATTGATTCCTCGATTTTTTTGATCAGTTTACGTTCACGGTCACGGGTTCTCAGCTCCATGGTGAAGTCTGATTCCTGACTGGCACGATCATTGGGGTCGGGGAAATTGGCTGCTTCGTCCTGCATGTAGTGAACAGTGCGGTCGACCTCTTCCATCAGCGCGTGTTTCCATGACTGCAGCAGCGCCCTGAAATGGGTCAACTGCGCAGCGTTCATGTACTCCTCACCCTTTTGCGGCTGGTAGGGCTTGAAGTTGCCAAATCCTTGCAGGAGCGACTCGGCTCGTGCCTTTGCTTCAGCAGCATCGACCTTTTTTGGGGACGTTGTTTTTTTGGCAGGTGCCGGTGCTGCCGCTGCTTTTTGGGTGGTGCTGGACGCGGCTACTTTGGGTTCGGCTGTGCTGACGGCTGCTTTTTTCTTGGGGGCAGCCGCTTTTTTTGCGGGCGCTGCCTTGGCGTCTGACTTGGTTGGGGACATTCCCTTCTCCTGAATACTAGAGGGCAAAGAGACGATATATACCGGAAAACGGTGGTGTAAGCAATACATTGGCGGTTGTGATCTGGTTTCTGGGGCGGTTAAAAATGGCGCTGTTTCAAGAGGTTGATACTTCTGGATCGGTGATACAATTACGGTTTTGATTTTTTCGTCGGGTTAAAGGGAAGAAATATGAGCAATATTGAGGCATTAATTTTTGATGTTGATGGTACCTTGGCTGATACCGAACGGGATGGCCATCGTATTGCTTTTAATCTGGCGTTTCAGGCCGCAGGTCTCGATTGGGACTGGAGCATCGAGCTGTATGGTGAGTTGCTGGCGGTAACCGGTGGGAAGGAGCGCATCCGCTTCTATCTGGAAAAGTACAATACCAGCTTTAAAAAGCCAGCGGATTTCAGCGAATTTGTGGCTGGGCTGCACGCCTCCAAGACCGGGTTTTATACCAAGTTGATGGCGCAGGGGAAGATTCCACTGCGTCCAGGGGTTGAGCGCCTGTTGCGGGAGGCGAGAAGGGCGGGTATGCGTATTGCGATTGCCACCACCACCACGCCAGAAAATGTGACGGCCCTGTTGGGATATACCCTGGGTGGCGGTGCGCTTAAGTGGTTTGAGGTGATTGGTGCCGGTGATGTAGTGCCTGCTAAAAAACCAGCCCCCGATATCTTTAACTATGTGATGAAAAAGATGAATCTTGCACCTGAGCAGTGTGTTGCCTTTGAGGACTCCTACAACGGTATTCGTTCCGCGACCCAGGCCAAACTGACGACCCTGATTACGACAACAGGTTACACCCAGGATGATGATTTTTCCGGGGCGGCGATTGTGCTGGATCAGATGGGCGAACCCAATGCGCCGTTTAAGGTGATTGAGGGGAATGCCCACGGCCATGGTTATGTTGATCTGGCCATGGTGCGTGCCCTGCACAAGGCGGCGCATGGCGGATAAGGCCAATGTTGCCCGGCGCATGGCGGCGATCCAGCCGTTTTATGTGATGGCGCTGCTGGCGCGGGCGCGTGAGCTGGAGTCCGAGGGGCGTGACATTGTGCACATGGAGATCGGTGAGCCGGACTTTGAGACGCCCGCCCCGATTACAGCCGCCGGTATTGAGGCGTTGCGGCAAGGGCATACCCAATACACACCGGCGCGTGGCCTGTTGGCGTTGCGTCAGGCGATTAGTGTTTTTTATAAAACTGAGCACAATGTTGTTGTTGATCCTGAGCGGATCATCATTACCCCTGGCTCTTCGGGGGCGTTGCAGCTATTGATGTCGACGCTGATCAATCCGGGGGATCAGCTGTTGATGGCCGACCCTGGCTACCCCTGTAACCGTAATTTTGTGCGACTGGTGGAGGGGGAGCCGTTCTCTATTCCAGTGGCTGCGGAGACGGGATACCAACTAACCCATAGCCATCTTCAGCAATATTGGAGCAGTCGTAGCCGGGCGGTACTGGTGGCGTCACCCTCAAACCCGACAGGGACGCTGATCGCTAGCGATGAGATGGCGCAGATGGCGCAATTTGTACAGCAGCGCGGTGGCCACTTGCTGGTGGATGAGATCTATCACGGTCTGGTTTACGGCACCCGTGCTGAAACAGCACTGGCGATAAGTGATGAGCTGTTTGTCATCAACAGCTTCTCCAAATATTTCGGCATGACCGGTTGGCGGCTAGGCTGGCTGGTGGCACCGTTGGTGTATGTGCCGGCATTGGAACGGGTGGCGCAGAACATCTTTCTTTCGGCCTCAACACCGGCCCAGTATGCCGCCCTAGCGGCGTTTTTGCCTGAGACACGACTGATTCTTGAAGAGCGTCGTTGCATCTTTCAGCAGCGTCGTGACTATCTGCTGCCGGCACTGCGACAGTTGGGGTTTGATATTCCGGTGACGCCGGAGGGGGCCTTTTATCTTTACGCCAACTGCAGCCGGTTTAGTGACGACAGCGAAGAGTTCTGTCGTCGCCTGCTGGAGGAGGCGGGGGTGGCGGTGACACCCGGTAAGGATTTTGGTCATCAAGACCCATCCCGTCATCTCCGTTTTGCCTATACCACTTCTCTGGAACGGTTACGGTTGGGCGTGGCGCGGATAGAGCAGTTTTTGACGACGCTTTGACCTGTGAGTGGTTTATGCTGCTTGCACTCTCTTTATAGAATTGAATAGGGCTCTGCTTATGAAACCTGTGCGTGTTCTGTTTTCGATCCTGCTGCTCTCTCTCTTTGTGATCCCGCCTGCCTGGAGCCAGGACTCCTCTGACAGCGCCCAGCCGCAGCAGCCAGAGGTTTGGCGTAACTTTGGTAACCTGATCACGACGATGGATGGAGTGCAGAAGGATCTGGTCAAGGCGCGTGTGGCGCTATCGGCAGCACAGTTTGAGGGTGAACGTACCCAGGCGGAGGCGGAGGTGGCGCGTCTTAGCAATGAGCTATCCTCCCTTCAGGTGGCGTGGGAGATGTGGGCGACAGGCGGGGTTGATTTGCAGCTTTTTACCGCCTCTCAGCAGCAGGCGCAGCAGAAGTTTGATTGGCGTGAGGAGCTGCAATCGGTCTTTGAGCCGATTTTGATGGAGATGCGCCGCCTGACTGACCGACCCCGCAAGATTGAGCGGCTGCGTTCTGATCAGGGCTACTATGAACACCGGCTTGCGGCAGCGGAGACGGCGTTAACAAGTGTTAAAAACTACCACCTTAAGGCTCCAACGCCCGATCTGGTGGCGGCGTTTGCCAATCTGGAAGAGCGCTGGCAAAAGCGTCATGATGATCTGCAGAGCCGGTTGGATCTCGTTAATTTTGAACTGCAGGAGCTGCTGACCCCCTCATCGGACCAAGAGGCGAAGGCGATGGAGTCGCTCAAGCAGCTCTTTACGGGGCGGTTGCTCAATCTGTTACTGGCGGTGACAGCAGCAGCGTTGGTCTACGGGCTCTTCTGGAAACTTAATCAGTTATATGCCCGTTCGTTGTTGCGACGCGGGCGCAATCCAAAGCTGTTTACCCGTGTGGTCCACTTGACGTTGGTGCTTTTTGCTTCGTTGTTGGCGCTGTTGGCGGGCATGTCGGTGCTCTACGCCCAGGGCGACTGGATATTGCTGGGGCTGGTGATCATTCTCCTGGTGGGGTTGGTGCTGGTGCTGCAGCGCTCGTTGCCCAGCTATCTTACCGAGGCACGACTGCTGCTGAATGTCGGCCCGGTACGGGAAGGTGAGCGGGTGATCTACCGTGGTCTGCCGTGGCGGGTACAGACCCTGCGTGTGCAGGCAACTTTGGTCAATCCACTGTTGGATGGGGGTGTTTTGCGCCTGCCGCTGCGGGAGTTGGCGACGTTGATATCCCGTGTTGCCAGTGAACGGGAACCGTGGTTTCCTACCCGTGAGAGTGACTACGTGGTGCTGAGTGATGATAGTTTTGGCCAAGTAGTATTGCAGACACCCGAGATGGTGGAAGTACGGGTTGCCACGGCGATCAGGATCTTTCCGACGGCTACTTTTCTGGATATGACCCCCAGAAATCTCTCACTGGAAGGTTTTGCAGTCATTCTTCGTTTTGGTGTTGATTACCAGCATCAGGCCGATGTGACCGGCGTGATTCGCGACACGCTGGAACAAGAGCTGATGACAGGGGTGCATCAATTGGCCCAGGGCAGCCATTTGCAAGGCTTGAGGGTGGAGTTTGCCGAGGCAGGGGCATCGTCGCTTGATTTTGTCGCCATCGCCAACTTTGCGCCGGAGGCGGCGGAGGCCTACTTGCAGCTGCGCCGGGCACTGCAGCGCATCGCCGTGGATGCCTGCAATACCCACGGCTGGGTGATTCCGTTCAACCAGATGACTGTGCATCTGGCGCCACAGGAGAGCTAAGGAGCCTCTGAATAAGTCCACCGTACCCAAAGCACTTCGTGGGGTAGGCTCTTCGTGGTGAGCTTGTCGAACCATGAATAGAGAATATTTAATAATCAATACGTTACGTTGCCAGCCCTTCGACAGGCTCAGGGCGAGCGGGGTTATTCAGAGGTTCCCTAAAACTCACCCCTCGTGTGAGGGGTGAGTGCTTCTATTTTTCAATGGTTTTGTTGAGTGATGCGGTTTTGTCCCGTTTTGCCAGCTTCAGTACAAAAAGCACCATGCCGAGGGTGAGCAGCGCCAGAGTCACTTCTATATATATTAAAAATTCCATCAGCGCTGATCCATCGGCACGTAGTTGCGCTCCCCTTCACCGGTGTAAATCTGGCGTGGTCTGACGATGCGGCTGCTGGGGTCATCATGTTGCTCTTTCCACTGGGCGATCCAGCCGGGCAGGCGGCCAATGGCAAAACAGACGGTGAACATGTTGGTGGGGATGCCGATGGCGCGCAGGATAATGCCGCTGTAAAAATCGACATTGGGGTAGAGTTTGCGTTCAACAAAGTAGGGGTCGTTGAGTGCCAGCTCTTCCAGTTTGCGGGCGATGTCGAGCAGTGGGTCGTGGCGGTTCATGCTGGCCAATACGCGGTCACACGCCGCCTTGAGTATTTTGGCGCGGGGATCAAAATTACGATAGACACGATGGCCAAAGCCGGAGAGGCGGAACGGGTTGGTTTTGTCCTTGGCGTCACGAATGCACTGCTCCGGTGAGATGCCACCTTTGTAGATGCGCTCCAACATCTCCACAACATCGACGTTGGCACCGCCGTGCAGTGGCCCCCACAGTGCTGATACCCCCGCCGCGCAGGAGGCAAAGAGGTTGGCGTGAGAGGAGCCAACGACCCGCACCGTGGATGTGCTGCAGTTCTGCTCGTGGTCGGCGTGCAGGATAAACAGCAGGTTGAGTGCGTCCTGGATCTCATCGGTGACCACGTACTGCTTGTATGGCAGTGAGAACATCATGTGCAAAAAGTTGGCGCAGTAGCGCAGGCTTGGGTCGGGATAGATAAAAGGCAGCCCCATGGAGCGGCGATAGGCGAAGGCGGCGATGGTGCGGGCCTTGCTGATCAGCCGTGCGGCGGCCCCTACCAGCCCTTCGGGGCTGTTCACTTCGAGAAACTCTTTATGGATACAGGCGAGATTGTTGAGTGTGGCGGAGAGGATGGCCATGGGTGGGGAGTCGGCGGGAATAAACTGGAACTGATCTTTAATATCTTCATGCAGTAGCTCATTGGCGGTGAGCCTGGCGCGGAAATCGATATGCTCCTCTTCATTGGGCAACTCCCCAAAGATCAGTAGCCACGCCACCTCAATAAAGTTGGGGTGCTGGGTGAACTGTTCAATCGGGATACCACGATAACGGAGAATGCCTTTGTCACCGTCGATGTAGGTGATGGCACTTTTGCAGAAGGCGGTATTGCCCAGCGCCGGGTCGTAACTGGTCATGCCCGTTTTTGCCAATAGCTGGGAGATGTCGATGGCCCGGTTGCCATCACTTCCCTCAACAATAGGCAGTTCAATCTGCTGATCCCCAAAGGTAAGAACTGCCTTTTCTGTCATGGCGTAACCTCAAACGTGGTGAAAAATTAAACCCCAATCTAGCACAGGGTGTGTGTAAAAAGCATGGGGCTAAACAGGGCGCTGGCTCGATATGTCTCGATATATATAGTATGGAGCTGCGGCTGTGAAAACGACCCGTTGTCCTTTAAATGACTATCGCTGCCGAAATGACGGAACTTCAACGTTAGGATAGAATGCGCGCTATGAACAGCTTCCCAACACTTGAGCACTTTGTCGGCAATACTCCGCTGGTGCGTTTGCAGCGCTTGATCACCCATAGTAGCAATACTGTTCTGGTCAAGCTGGAGGGGAATAACCCCGCTGGCTCGGTGAAAGATCGCCCGGCCCTGAGCATGATCAAACATGCTGAGGCGCGGGGCGATATCAAACCGGGTGATACCTTGATCGAGGCAACCAGCGGTAATACTGGCATTGCCCTGGCGATGGCGGCGGCCATCAAGGGCTATCGCATGGTATTGATCATGCCGGAAAACATGAGCGTGGAGCGGCGGGCAGTGATGAAGGCGTTTGGTGCCGAGATTATTATCACACCGCGTGAGGGCAGCATGGAGGCGGCGATCGATCTGTCTAAGGCGATGGAGCAGCGCGGTGAAGGCAAGGTGCTGAACCAGTTTGGTAACTTTGATAACCCATTGTCCCACTATGAGGGGACTGGCCCTGAGATCTGGCGCGATACACAGGGGGCGGTCACCCATTTTGTCAGTGCCATGGGCACAACGGGCACCATTATGGGTACCTCGCGCTACCTTAAGGAGCAGAACCCCAATGTTCAGATTATCGGTGTGCAACCGGTGGCCGGGGCAAGTATCCCCGGGATTCGACGCTGGCCGCAGGAGTATATGCCAAAAATCTATGAACCTGAACGTGTTGATCGTATTCTTGATGTGACGCAGACGGCGGCGGAAGAGACAGCTCGGGCACTGGGTGCAGAAGAGGGGATTTTTGCCGGCATCTCATCGGGTGGCGCAGTGAGTGCCGCGTTGCAGTTAGCGCAGGAGGTAGAAAACGCCGTGATAGTGACTATCATCTGTGATCGTGGCGACCGTTATCTCTCCACCGGCGTTTTTCCTCAGTAACTTGAATTAATCAGAACGGAAGCTTTTTTCAATTGAATATTTTCGCGTTTACCTTTGCCACCATCCCCGATATCAGTGCGGGCCGTAAGCTCTATAACCTTGATGGGCTGAATGATAAAAATGTCGCTGAGGTGATGTTTCATCGTCAACGTCAGTTCAAGGGTGATGAGCGGCTGCCCCTGCATCAACAGCAGATTGTGGCGCTTACGGCGTTATTGAGAACGGCTGACGCCATTAAGCTGGTGACGTTTGATGGGTGTTCCGGTTCGGAACAGGAGCTGGTGCAGCAGTTTTTTGCACTGATGGAAAAACATGCGCCGATGCTGGTCACCTGGAACGGTGCAGCGTTCGAACGTCCGGTGATGCATTACCGGTCTGTGTTTCATGGCGTGGGTTCTAACCACTACTGGAACAGCCATGCCCACCATCTGGATCTGGTAACACAGTTTACCGGTAGTGATGCCGATGTAGCGGCACCGCTGGGTGAGATTGCCGCGCTGTTAGATCTGCCTGTTAATACAGAGCTGTCTAATAACTGGGATCTTCATTTGGCCGGAGAGCTAGAACAGATTCAGAACAACATCACCGTTGATGCTTTTAATATCTATCTGATCCATCTGCGCCTGCAGCTGGTGAGTGGACGTCTCTCCCAGGAGCGTTATAAAAGTGAGTGTCAGAAACTGCGCGAGCTGTTGCAACAGCAGGGCCAGCCATTTATAGATGACTATCTGGGCCGTTGGGTGGGGGGTGAAGCGTAATGGGGCGCAATCGTCGTAACCGTAAGGTGATGCCAGCAGAGCCATTTCCTGCCCATATAGATTCACTTGAGCATGATGGCCGCGGTGTTGCACGTATTGACGGTAAAATTGTCTTTATCGAAGGGGCATTGCCTGATGAAGATGTGATGTTTCATTACACCGCCCAACATAAAAGTTATGACGAAGGGCGTGTCAGTGAAGTGATCAAGGCTTCGCCGTCGCGTATTAAACCGGGATGTTCTCATTTTGAAATATGCGGCGGCTGTTCGTTGCAACATATGGAGCCTGCGGCACAGATAAATGCTAAGCAGCAGATTTTGATCGATGGTTTTAAACATATCGGTAAGGTGATGCCAGAGACAATTTTGCCACCACTTACCGCTAGCCGTTGGGGATACCGCCGTAAAGCCCGGTTGGGCTGTAAATATGTGATTAAAAAAGAGGCGCAGTTTGTCGGTTTTCGCGAGAAGCGCAGTGCCTTTCTGGCGGACCTCAACCGTTGCGAAGTATTGCATCCTGCGGTGGGCGAACGGATTGCCGATCTGAAGCTGTTAACGCGCAGTCTCGAGGCCTACGATCGCATCGCCCAGATTGAAGTGGCCATTGGCGATAGCGTGGTGGCGCTGATATTCCGTAACCTGGATGAGCTGGTGAGTGGTGACATCGACAAGCTGTGTCAGTTTGGCGTAGCCCATAATATTCACATCTATCTACAGCCCAAAGGGCCTGATAGTGTCTACCTGATCTGGCCCGAGTCGTCGCAGCTCTCATATCGACTGGATGATTTTGATCTGGAGATACTGTTTAAACCCAATGATTTCACTCAGGTGAATACAGAGATCAATCATCTGATGGTTAAATGTGCGGTTGAGATGCTTGATATACAACCCGAGGAACGGGTATTGGATCTTTTTTGTGGGTTAGGCAACTTCACCCTGCCATTAGCACGTAAGGCGGGTTACGTTGTCGGCGTAGAGGGCGATGAGCAGCTGGTACAGCGTGGTCGTGAAAATGCCGCACATAACCACATTACCAATATTGAGTTTCATGGCGCTGATCTGACCAAGGAGCCACACAGCCAGCCGTGGTTTGGGAGTGGTTTCGATAAAATATTGATCGACCCGCCACGCAGCGGTGCATATGAAATCGCAAAATATCTTGATGGCTTTGGGGCCAAAAAAATAGTCTATGTCTCATGCAACCCGGCAACACTGGCACGTGATGCAGGTGTGTTGGTGGAAAAGGGGTACAAACTTGTATCTGCGGGCGTGATGGATATGTTTCCACACACAACCCATGTGGAGTCGATAGCGCTGTTTGAGCGGAGTGTTTGAATATGCGGTATGTTTGCCTGATGTGTCCGGTCAGGAAAAACACCGTATTTTGATGATGTCAGAAATAGGCCCGACAATAGGGCGTAGAAAGAGTGGGGTTGAGTTTACTGATAAAGTAAATGGTGCCGAGGAGAGGACTTGAACCTCCATGGGGTTACCCCCGCTAGCACCTGAAGCTAGTGCGTCTACCAATTTCGCCACCTCGGCAGGGGGCATTGTATTATTAGGTCACTAGAAGAATTTCATCTCCCTAGTGGCGGCGCATTTTACGGCGGGGTGAGCTGACTGTCAATTAGTGTGCGATAATAATTGCCAACTTAAAAATGAATCAAGGATAAGAAAGAATATAACTTATGGTTAAACGCCCAAAATTGAACGATCCCCTGGCTGAGCGTGAGGCTCAAAAATATGAGAACCCGATTCCCAGCCGTGAGTTGATCATGGAGTTGCTGGCAGAGAAAGGGGAGCCGTTGCAGTTTCAGCCGCTGGCAGAGATGCTGGGGTTGGAGAGCGAACAGGATGTTGAGGCCTTGACGCGCCGCCTGCGGGCGATGGAGCGGGATGGCCAGTTGGTCCGTAATCGCCGTGATGGCTATGGTCTGGCGAGCAAGATGCAGCTGATCACCGGCCGGGTGATTGGCCACGCTGACGGTTTTGGCTTTTTGGTGCCTGATGGTGGCGGGGATGATCTGTTCCTGTCGGCCAAACAGATGCGTTCGCTGCTGCATGGTGACCGCGCCATTGTGCGGGTCTCCGGGGTTGATCGCCGTGGCCGCCGTGAGGGGTCCGTGGTGGAGGTGCTGGAACGCGCCAATAATGAGATCGTCGGTCGTTTTCAGCTTGAACATGGGATTGGCATTGTCGTTCCTGACAATAAGCGGGTGACACAGGATATTCTGATTGCTGCCGAATGGCGTGGCGGTGCTTCCGATGGCCAGATTGTGGTGGCGCAGATTATTGAGCAGCCCAGCAGTCGTTCTCAGCCCATTGGCAAGATTGTTGAGGTGTTGGGTGATCATATGGATCCCGGCATGGAGATCGATATTGCGATCCGCGCCCACTGCCTGCCGCGTGAATGGCCGGTAGAGGTGAAGCAGGAGATTGCCGGGTTTGTGCCGGAGGTGGCTGAGGCGGACAAACTTGACCGTGAAGATCTGCGTGATCTGCCCCTGGTGACTATCGATGGTGAAGATGCCCGCGATTTTGATGATGCGGTCTACTGTGAACCCCATGGTGATGGCTGGAAGCTGCTGGTTGCCATTGCTGATGTATCTCATTATGTGCAGCTGGGTACGGCGCTGGACCGTGAGGCGACCACCCGTGGCAACTCGGTCTACTTCCCGGGGCGTGTGATCCCGATGTTGCCTGAGATTCTCTCCAACGGACTCTGCTCCTTGAATCCGCAAGTCGACCGTCTCTGCATGGTGTGTGAGATGTTCATCTCCAGCAAAGGTGATGTGACCGGTTATGACTTTTTTGAAGGGTTGATGCGCTCTGCGGCACGGCTGACCTATACCGAAGTGGCTGAAATGGTGGTGGAACGTAACGCAGAGTTGCGTAGCCAGCATGAGCCGTTGCTGCCCCATCTGGAAGAGCTGCACAAACTATATAAGGTGTTCAGGGCCAAGCGTGATAAACGTGGCGCTATCGACTTTGAGACCACCGAGACAAAAATTGTCTTTGGCCGTGACCGCAAGATAGAGCGTATTGTCCCTGTCGAGCGCAATGATGCACATAAGCTGATTGAGGAGTTTATGATTGCGGCCAATGTGTGCGCGGCAGACTTCTTGCTCGATTATGAGATCCCCGCCCTTTTCCGTGTTCACAAAGGTCCCTCTGAGGATAAACTCGCCAATCTGCGCCAATTTCTTGCAGAGCTGGGGTTGTCGCTGGGCGGTGGAGACGAGCCGCTGCCAAAACATTATGCCAAGCTGCTGCATGGACTGGGTGACCGTCCTGATGGCCACTTGATTCAGACGGTGATGTTGCGGAGTTTGAGTCAGGCGGTCTACACGCCGGAAAATAATGGCCATTTTGGCCTAGCCTTTGATGGTTACGCCCACTTTACCTCGCCGATTCGCCGCTATCCGGATCTATTGGTACATCGTGCTATTCGCCACTGCCTGCATTACAACTCGAAAAAAGGGTTTGCCTATGGTCCGGGCGAGATGGCGGTGATGGGTGAGCACTGTTCGATGACCGAACGACGTGCCGATGACGCCACCCGTGATGCCACCGACTGGCTCAAATGTGAGTTTATGCTTGAGCGTGTGGGTGAGGAGTTTGATGGCATTATTACCAGTGTCACCGGTTTTGGCCTGTTTGTGGAGCTGAGTGATATCTATGTTGAGGGGTTGGTGCACATCACCTCGTTAGCCTCTGACTATTATGAGTTTGATGCACAGAAACACCGTTTGGTGGGTGAGCGCAGCCGTGTTGTCTATCGTCTTGCCGACAAGGTCAGGATAAAGGTGGCGCGGGTTGATCTTGACCGCAAACGTATCGACTTTGATATGGCGGGTGTGGAGGGTGGTAAACCTGCAGATACGGTTGAAGGTACTGATCAGGCAAAACCAAAAAAGAGATCCACTAAAAAAGAAGGGGATGTTAAGTCTGACGCCCCCAAGAAAAAGCGGCCCCGTAAAAAAAGAAGTAAAAAGAAGGTTGTGGTTGAATGAGTGATCTGGTGTATGGCATACATGCCGTGGCGGCAGTGCTTAAAAATCCGCAAAGTGTGGCTGAAATCTGCGTTGAGGGTGGAAATCGCCCCAACGCCAGGCTCGCTGAGTTATTAACTGAGGCGGCCAGCGCCCAGGTGAGGCTCAGCTATCTGCCGCGTGCCGAGCTGGATAGACTCTCTGAAGGTGCCCGTCACCAAGGGGTTGTGGCCCGCCTGATTCCGCATTTGCGGGCAGAGGCCCTGGATTTAATGGCCCTGATTGAGTCGCTTGATCACCCACCTTTTTTACTGATCCTGGATGGGGTTCAAGACCCCCACAACCTGGGTGCCTGTCTGCGCTCTGCTGATGCGGCGGGCGTTGACGCGGTGGTTGTACCTAAAGATAAGGCGACGGGGCTGACCCCTGTAGTACGCAAGGTGGCGTGTGGTGCCGCCGAGTCCGTTCCGTTTTACCAAGTCACCAATCTTGCCCGTACGATGCGTGAGTTGCAGCAGGCCGGGGTCTGGTTGGTCGGTGCGGCGGGTGAGGCTGACTCTGATGTGTATGACGTTGATCTTAAAGGTGCGTTGGGTCTGGTATTGGGGGCGGAAGAGGGGGGATTGCGACGTCTGACACGGGAACATTGTGACAATTTGATCAAAATCCCCATGCTGGGTACCGTTGAGAGCCTGAATGTCTCTGTTGCTGCCGGCATCTGTATGTTTGAGGCGTTACGGCAGCGGCGTGTCTAGCGATTGACGTTGTTGTTGCGTTATTACCAATAAACTCAATTGCATCTGGCGGCCCAGTCCAGTAAAATTGCGCCCTTCATCCGTCTGGCTTGGCTTGATGGGTGATTCTCCTTGCCTTACCACATTGTGTGGGAGGCTCTAATAGCCGAGAGGAGTGCTGTTAATGAGACATTACGAAGTTGTATTTTTAGTTCACCCTGACCAGAGCGAACAGGTTCCAGCGATGATTGAACGCTACCGTTCAATCGTTGAAGCCGATGGTGGCAGTATTCACCGTCTGGAAGATTGGGGCCGTCGCCAGTTGGCCTATCCTATTGCCAAAGCGCATAAAGCACACTACGTATTGATGAATGTTGAATGCAGTCAAACCAGTATTGATGAGCTGGGCAGTGCCTTCCGTTTTAATGATGCTGTGGTTCGTAATATGATCATCCGTATGGATGAGGCAGTGACTGATCAGTCTTTCCTTGCCAAGAGCCGTGAAGATGAGCGTGAAGAGCGCCCGGCACGTGTCTTTGATGAGAGCGATGATGATAGCAGCAGTCCTGCGCCCGATGTAGTGGCAGAGGCTTAATCACGCTTTTGGAAAATCGTCTGGTGTTGAGCGGTACGTTTTGCAAGGCACCTGAAACACGATATTCCCCTGCTGGTATTCCGCTCACCAGTTTTACACTGGAGCACCTCTCACTTCAAACAGAAGCGGGAATGGCGCGTACAGCAAAGTGTCGGATAGTGGTAATGGCAGCAGGGTTTGAGCTGAAAGATCAGATTGAGTCCGTGAGTGCGGAGCAGGTTGTGATGGTGACGGGGTTTATCTCTCGCGCCAATAACCGGCAAGGGGAGAGTCGATTGGTTCTCCATGCACAGCAGATTCAGACTGAAACCTAATTTAGTGATAGGAATTTTTAAGAGAGGTCAACATGGCTCGTTTTTTTCGTCGTCGTAAGTTTTGCCGTTTCACTGCTGAGAATGTTAAGCAGATCGACTATAAAGATCTGAACACTCTGAAGGCGTATGTAACTGAAACCGGCAAGATTGTTCCTAGCCGCATCACAGGCACCAAAGCCAAGTATCAGCGTCAGCTGTCTACCGCTATCAAGCGTGCCCGGTACCTGTCACTGCTGCCATATAGCGATGCACACCGGTAAGTGAAAAATCTCCGTTCCACTGTGGGAACGGAGTGTTTTTATGGATATTAAAATGGATTTTGCAAGTGAGGGTGGCGGCTGATGTATCCGTTGGCTAGTTACATCATGCGAGGTCCAATACAGGCGCTGTTAGTGACAGCAGCCTTTGCGCTAACGTCCTTGATCCCCATTCTGGGGATTTTGAGTGTTCTGAGTGGCGCGGCGCTGGCCCTGGCCACGTTGCGACATGGTGCAAGGCAGGGGCTGCAGGTTATGGCAGGTGCCAGCCTGATACTTAACCTCTTTGTATACGTTGCCATGGGCACGGTATTGCCGGGAGTGGTTTTCCTGTTGTTCCTCTGGCTGCCGTTGTGGGGCTTGTCCCTGTTGTTGCGGCGCACCGTCTCCTGGTCTATTACACTCGATGCCGCTGTGGTGCTGGGCGTTCTGGTGGTGCTGGTGTTTTATATTGCAACGGGTGATCCGGCACAGTGGTGGCTGTTGGTGTTGGGTCAGTTGTTTGATGCGATGGCGACCCAGAGTGGCGGGATGGAGCTGGGCTTGCTGCGTGAGCAGTTGCCAAAGGTTGCCGAGTGGATGACTGGCATGTTGGCCGGTGCCTTTGTGCTGGGGTTGATTGCCAGCATTATGTTGGCACGCTGGTGGCAGTCGTTACTGTTTAATCCGGGTGGTTTTCGCCAGGAGATTTATGGTTTACGCCAGAGCCGTGTTGCCACGATGGTGGTACTGGCGCTGTTGCTGTTGAGTTTGTTTAAATTTGGAGTGGTAAGCCGACTGGCTGCGGATCTCATGGTGATTGCTGTGGTGGTCTATAGTGTGGCGGGTCTGGCGTTGGTCCATGCGTTAGTGGCTGTGCTGGGTAAACATCGTGGTTGGTTGATTGCGTTGTATGTGGTGGCGTTTGTACTGCCTTTTCATGCAATGACAGCACTTGCCGGTGTAGGGTTTGCCGACAGCTGGATGGACTTCAGGAGACGTTTTAAAGGCAGTGCCCCTCCGGGCGTTGCTGATAAGCGTGATGATGAGTAGTTTTATAATTGGCTTAACGTAATTAAGCAGAGGTATGTGATGGATTTAATCTTGTTGGAAAAGGTAGCAAATCTGGGTGGTTTGGGTGATCAGGTTAAGGTTCGTCCAGGCTATGGCCGGAACTTCCTGATTCCTAACGGTAAGGCTGTAATGGCTACGCCGGACAACAAGGCCAAGTTTGAGGCCCGTCGTCAGGAGTTGGAAAAAGCAGCAGCGGAAGCTGTGGCTGAAGCACAGGGTCGCGCTGAGAAGCTGAATGGCTTGACAGTGCAGATTGCCTGCAAGGCGGGTGACGGTGGTCGTCTGTTTGGTTCTATTGGTACCAGTGATATTGCAGCGGCGGTGAGCGCGGCGTCAGGTATTGATGTGAATAAGAACGAAGTTCGTATGCCTGATGGTGTAATCCGTTTGGTAGGCGAATTTGAGTATGATTTGCAGCTGCATGCGGATGTTGTTGCTTCCGTTAAGGTGAGCATTGTTCCTGAGTAGTTGTTCCACCCCAGCCGAGCCGTGGGCTCGGCCGGGGGCTTTATTCCTTTTCTATATACCTCGTGTTGCTGTGGCCCACACATGGCATTAGGGTAAATTCATGTCTGACTCATTTCATACCAATACCATTCAGGACGAGATGCTGGAGAGCCTGAAGGTTCCCCCCCATTCCGTTGAGGCCGAGCAGTCAATGCTGGGCGGCTTGATGCTGGATAACAGCACCTGGGATCAGGTGGTGGATATTGTGGCGGAGGAGGATTTTTACCGGCAAAACCATCGACTTATATTCCGTGCTATCCGTTCTCTGTCGGAGAAGGGAGTCCCCTTTGATGTGGTGACGCTCTCTGAGTGGCTGGATAACAATAATGAATTGATTAATGTTGGCGGGCTCTCCTATCTGGGCATGCTGGCCAACAATACCCCCAGTGCTGCCAACATTAAGGCCTATGCCAATATCATCCGGGAACGTTCGGTATTGCGTAGCCTGATTCGTGTCGGTGGTGAGATCAGCAGCAGCGCCTTTAATCCTGACGGTCGAGACAGCCACGAGCTGCTCGATAATGCCGAGCGCATGGTTTTTGAAATTGCTGAACAGGGTGGCAAAGGGCAGGGCGGTTTTGCCGCCATTAAGGATGTACTCACTGGCGTGGTAGATCGTATTGATCTGCTCTACCAGCAGGATAATCCGATCACCGGTGTGGCTACCGGCTTTGATGATTTTGATGGCATGACATCGGGCCTGCAGGGGGGCGATCTGGTGATTGTGGCGGGACGCCCCTCCATGGGTAAAACCACCTTTGCCATGAATATTGCCGAGTACGTGGCGGTAAAGAGTGACAATCCGGTGGCCGTGTTCAGCATGGAGATGCCGTCGGGACAGCTGGCGATGCGTATGCTCTCGTCCCTGGGACGTATTGATCAGAATAAGGTGCGTAGCGGTAAACTGGAAGATGAGGATTGGCCCCGTCTGGCGTCGGCAGTGGGGCTGCTGGCGGAGCGGCCACTCTTTATTGATGACCAGGGCGGTCTGTCGCCCAATGAGTTGCGCGCCCGTTGTCGCCGTTTGACCCGTGAACATGGCCAGATTGGTCTGGTGGTGATCGATTACCTGCAGCTGATGCAGGTCCCCGGTTCCAATGAAAATCGTACCGCTGAAATCTCAGAGATTTCGCGCTCACTTAAAGGGCTGGCCAAAGAGCTTAATGCGCCGGTGATCGCACTGTCGCAGCTCAACCGTAGTCTTGAGCAGCGCCCGAACAAACGTCCTATCATGTCGGATCTACGTGAATCGGGGGCGATTGAGCAGGATGCGGATGTCATTGTCTTCATCTATCGTGACGAGGTCTACAACGCCGAGAGTGAGGATAAAGGGACCGCTGAAATCATCATCGGTAAACAGCGTAATGGTCCTATCGGTACGGTGCGGCTCACCTTTGTGGGCAAGTACACCCGCTTTGAAAATCACATCTCCAACGCTTATGGCGATGAGGGTTATGCATGACCTCTGTTGCCACCGTCGAGATTGACTGCTGGGCACTGCGACATAATTTAGCGCGGGTACGTGAATCGGCCCCCGGTACCAGGGTGATTGCAGTCATCAAGGCCAACGCCTACGGCCATGGGTTGATCCGGGTTGCCAAAATATTGCAGCAGGCGGGCAGTGATGCCTTTGCGGTGGCGCGGTTGAATGAGGCGTTACAGTTGCGTGAGGCGGGCATTCAACAACCGATTATCTGCCTGGAAGGTTTTTTAAACAGCACAGAGCTGTACGAGCTGGCGCGTCATGATGTGCAGGTGGTTGTTCACCACGCCAACCATGTGGCGATACTGGAGCAGCAGCGGTTGAGTGAGCCGGTCAGCGTCTGGTTTAAGATCGATAGTGGCATGCACCGCCTCGGTGTGCCACCGCAGAGTGTGGCTGAGTTGTGGCAACGCCTGACGGCGTGCGATTCAGTGAAGGCGTTGCGGTTGATGACCCATCTGGCCTCTGCCGATGATCCCCGGAGCGAACAGACGCAGCAGCAGTTGAAGTTGTTTGCTGACACAACAAAGGGGATGGCAGCAGAGGTCAGTATTGCCAACTCGTCAGGTATTCTTGGATGGCAGCAGAGCCATGGTGATTGGGTGCGTCCCGGCTTGATGCTCTACGGCGCTTCGCCATTTATCAATGGGCGTGGCGAGGATGAAGGGTTGCAGCCGGTGATGACTTTTAGCTCTCACCTGATTGCTGTTAATCACTTTAAACGTGGCGATCCTATCGGCTATGGTGCCAGTTGGTGCTGCCCTGAGGATATGGCCGTTGGTGTGGTGGCCTGTGGTTATGGAGATGGTTATCCACGCCACGCCGTGCCAGGCACGCCGGTACTGGTGAATGGTCAGCGTCTGCCGCTGGTGGGGCGGGTCTCTATGGATACCCTCTGCATCGATCTGCGTGGTGCCGCAGGGGTGAATATTGGTGACGATGTTACCCTTTGGGGCAAAGGGTTGCCGGTGGAGGAGGTCGCTGAGTGCGCGGCCACCATTCCTTATGAGCTGCTCTGTGCTGTGGCCGGGCGGGTAGCGGTTGAGGTGATTAATTAAATGGGGATAAGGGTGCGGCGACTGCTGTACTGTTGAAGCTGTTTTGTTTCCCCCCGTGATTTCAGCAGAGGTGTCAATTTTGAAGCCACGAATACATCTGCACTTCATTCAGATTATTACGATATTGATTGGGCTTTTGTCCGCCGGAACAGTCCTTGGCGCTGGGATATACTTTCGTGACGTTATGGACATGTCGGGATCGGTTTTTGGCTTTCTGTTTGTTGGCTCTTTTCTTCTGCCACCCATACTCTTCCGTAGCTATGTTGCACCGCGTTTAGCCGCTAAATGTATTAAGTGCGGTGGTAAGTCCTACCTTAAAGGCTACATGTGCTACACCTGTGCCAGTTGTGGAGACAAGCAGGCGTTGGATCAGTGGGGGAAAGGCGGTGATATCGTTAAGAAAATAGATAAGGCCGCTGATAACGACAAATCCAAACGGAATGATAGAAGATAAACACTATTTTAGTGCTGTTCTCCTGCCTGTTTGTGCCAGATACTTTGCCCCCTCCAGACCCTGTTCACATTCGTACAATAGTTGTGTAACAGATTTTCAACACCATACCCCCTAAACTGCACCAGCACAGCGCTAAGAAAGGTGCGCTGCTTTGGCCAGCAAGCTATCTGAGATAAGAGTGACCATGAGAGCGGCAGTGGTGGCAGACTGACCGGTCTGGGTTTTGGCCATGGGTCCGGTGCGCAACTTCTAAGTAACCTCTGCATAACTCTTCCGTTCGTGGTGAGCTTGTCGAACCACTAATCGAGGCCTCTTAATAATAAATATGTTACGTCACCAGTCCTTCGACAGGCTCAGGACGAACGGGGTTATTCAGAGGTTCCCTAAGAGTTACTGAATAACCATTCGTGGATTCAACTCGTAAGTGCAACTCACAGGTCAAGGTAGATGGATCTGCCTTTGTTACTTTCTGTTTTCAGAACGTGTTGGGTCTGTTTGTATTTTGGCAGTGTTGCTGCCCCACCGCGATGTTCAGCAATGGATGCATAAGTGCTGGTGTGAAGGTATAGTTAACGGCAACTAAATAGCCCCGATGGATGGATGATTATGTATAAAAAACTGACCCTGGCAACCCTGTTTGTTGTGCTGACTGCCTGTGCAGTCTCGCCCACCGGGCGCAAACAGTTTGTTTTTATGCCAGAAGGGCAGATGGTGGTGATGGGGGTACAGTCATTTAACCAGATGCGTGATGAGACGCCGCCGGTGAAAGATGCCGCCATCAACAATTACGTGCAGTGTGTTGCCAGCGCGCTCACCCGTCTGCCAGCGGTACAAGAGAACAGTAATGATTGGGAGGTGGTGGTCTTTGATGCCCCAGCCGTCAACGCCTTTGCCCTGCCGGGTGGCAAGATCGGTGTCTACAAAGGGTTATTGAGTGTGGCTGAAACGCCAGACCAGCTGGCGGCGGTACTGGGCCATGAAGTTGGCCATGTGCTGGCACGCCACGGTAACGAACGGGTATCGCAAAACTTTGCCGTTAGCCAAGGGTTGACGCTGCTGGATGGCTGGATGGCGGCGAGCAACAACGCCAATCGTCAAACGGTAATGTCGGCCCTTGGGCTGGGGACCCAGGTGGGGGTGCTGCTCCCGTTTAGTCGTCTGCAAGAGAGTGAGTCCGACCAGATTGGACTGGAGTTGATGGCCCAGGCGGGTTTTGATCCGCGTGAAAGCATCAAGCTGTGGCAGAACATGGGCAAAAACAGTGGCCAGCAGCCACCGGAGTTTATGTCGACCCACCCCGCCCACGATACCCGGATAGACCGACTCAGTAATGCCATGCCGCCAGCCCTGGCGCTCTATCAAAGAACCGCCAAACGGCCATCCTGTAAAATGCCAAAATTGTAAACTTGGGTTACCCACAAAAGCTGTGGATAACTATGTGCATGGATTGGGGGGAGTGACGCTAAATCCTTGTTGTTACAGCACTGTTTATACAATGGTGCAATCTTGGTCAGTTGTTCCTGTTGTAAGAAAATCAATGAGTTAGGTTTTTTTGCCCGATTGATGAATATTTCTTGTCACCCTTGTGGAAAAAAGGTTTTTGCTGTGTATAAAGTTGCGTGTCAAGTATTGACACGCAATTTTATGGGCTGATTTTCAGGGTTTCTACTCAGCGTTTCGTTAAATCAAGCGGTTATCCCGGAGAGGGTGGTTGCTTTCCCCCGCCTATTGGCGTTTTAATATCCTGACTAAATTAATCTGGTATTTGCATGAAGCGCTCACTACTTACCCTTGAACAGCTGCAATTTGATAACGGCTACCGGCAACTGCCCGCAGAGTTCTACCACTCTGTGGCCCCTCAGCCACTGCACGGCAGCCATCTCATCAGTTTTAATGCCGCTGCCGCCGCGCTGATCGACCTGGATCCACAACAGGCCCAGCGCCCCGACTTCATCGACCACTTTAATGGTGCCACCCCACTGGCAGGGGCAGAGCCGCTGGCCATGTGTTACTCCGGCCACCAGTTTGGGGTCAACGTGCCACGGCTGGGGGATGGCCGGGCAATCCTGCTGGGGCAGGTGCGTAATATCGAAGGTGAACTGTGGGATCTGCAAGTAAAGGGCAGCGGCCCCACCCGTTACTCCCGCAATGCCGATGGCCGGGCCGTGCTGCGTTCCAGCATTCGTGAATATCTTTGTGGTGAGGCGATGCACGGGTTGGGCATCCCCACCACACGGGCACTCTGCCTTATTGGCAGTAATGAAGCGGTCTACCGTGAACAGCCAGAACCCGGCGCGATGGTGGTCCGTATGGCCCAGAGCCACATCCGCTTTGGCAGTTTTGAATATTGCTACTACACCGGCCAGCACGACAACCTGCGGCAGCTGGCGGACTATGTGATCGATGAGTTCTATCCAGAGGTCAGCGACCGCCCCGACCGCTACGTCGGGCTGCTGGAGGCGGTGATGGCACGTACTGTCCGGCTCATCGCCCAGTGGCAGCGGGTCGGATTTGCCCACGGCGTGATGAATAGCGACAACATGTCGATCCTCGGGTTAACACTCGACTACGGCCCGTTTGGTTTTCTCGATACCTATCAAGCCGGTTTTATCTGCAACCACTCCGACCACCAAGGGCGCTACGCCTTTGACCAGCAACCTTATATAGGACTCTTTAATATGAGCTGCCTGGCGCAAGCACTGTTGCCACTGCTGGCAGACGAACCACAAGCCGGTGTAGAGACAGCCAAGGCCCAACTCAACCGCTACTGGGAACTCTATCGCCAGGAAGAGCTGCAGGTCGTGCGCGCCAAGCTGGGGTTACAAACAGAGCAGGATGAAGATCTCAACCTCTATCAAACGCTGCTCGCCCTGATGGAGGGGCAGGTCGACTACACCATCTTCTTCCGTGGCCTGTGTGACTTTGAACCGGGTAAAGTAGGTGCCAACAAACTGCGCGACATGTTCCCAGATCGCGAAGCGTTTGATGTATGGGCAGCGCGCTACGGGCAGCGTTTGGCACTGGAGCAGAGCGATGACGCCGCGCGTAACTTGCGGATGCAACAGGCCAATCCCAAATACATACTGCGTAACCATCTTGCCGAAACCGCCATCCGCAAGGCTGAGGATGACGCTGACTATAGTGAAATAGAACGGCTGCTGACACTGCTGCGCCACCCCTATGATGAACAGCCAGGGCATGAGCGGTATGCGGATCTACCGCCCGAGTGGGCGCAGTCGATAAGTGTCAGCTGCTCTTCCTAAGGTGTGATGGTTGTAGTGAGGATTGATAGGTAGAGCAGGACTCCAGACAGCTTCCGGTTCAAAACAAAAAGTAGGGTGGGCATCGCCCACCGCAGCCTAACCCCTATAAAAAACAGCCAGACCATGAATGGTTGCTGCTCCACCACCCGAGTGGGCGTAAGCCGTTCATCTTAAGATGCGCTGGTTGTAGTGAGGATTGATAGGTAGAGTAGGACTCCAGACAGCTTCCGATTCAATGTAAAAGGCAGGGCGGGCATCGCCCACGCAAAAACCCAACAGTCATGTCGAATTATCGTAGAGCACAAGCAGAAGGCGGAACCTACTTCTTCACGGTTGTCACCTACCGCAGGCGACCGTTATTGACCTTGCCAGAGAGCCGAATTGCACTAAGATGCGCCATTGAAGAGGTGCGTAGCCAGTATCCCTTTACGATAGAAGCGTGGGTATTGCTGCCAGACCATCTCCACTGCATATGGCGACTGCCTGCAGGCGACAACGACTACTCGAAAAGATGGGGGCTGATTAAAGCCGGTTTTACCAAAAAAACCAAACACCTGTTTCAACGCGATGAATGGATGAGCGACTCAAAGACACGCCATCGTGAAGTAACAATATGGCAGCGACGATTTTGGGAACATCAAATAAGAGATGAAACCGATTATCAGGCGCACATGGATTATATTCATCTCAACCCGGTTAAACATGGCTTGGTAAGTAATGTAAACGAATGGCCATATTCAACATTTCATCGGTATGTGCGCGAAGGTATATATGGGATTGAATGGGGGTGTGGTGGTGATTCAGGTAAAGGAATGTTGGGTGAATGTGTTGAGGATGTTTGAGTTGGTGGGCTGTGCCCACCCTACAGGCTGTGAGTTGCACTTACGAGTTGAATCCGCGCCGGAAGAAACGTAGCGTAATCCGGGAAAATTTGCTTCCAAACCCCATCACGCTTGTTTATAGTTACCTCGTTAGCATTCGATTGCCCAGTACGCTGGAGAGTAAAAACAGGACCACCCCACATACCCAGGAAGGGTTAGATCACCGTGCACTTAACGCTAAAACCACTTGCCACTTTGAGTGAAGAGGAGATAGGCCTCGTCACACTCCCCTTTTTTGCCGTCAGCTACTTAAAAGGTAGCCAGCGCGGTTGTGGCACTCTCAGTGGATACGCCACCGCACTGGCCGCGTGTATGGATCGCCACGACAGATACTGTGACCACAAACAGCGCGCGTTTGAACGGTTGTGCCAGCAGGTTGAAGAGGCCGTGCTGGTTGTTTTGGAAAAGCAGCCACTCTCTGCAGCCTATTATCAAGTGGATGGTCAGTGGCAAGTCACCAAGTGTGTATGGGGTGTTTTTGCACGTACTCGCTTAGAACAGCAGCTAAAACACATCGAGCAACAGAAACATCAACAGGCATTCCGCCAGACCCAGCGAGTTACAGCCAGTGCCTTTATTATTGAAGAGATCAGTGAGGCGGAGCGCAGAACCATCACACTGGGGCCACACGAAGAGCCGGGGTATCAGTCTTGGAGTAATGAACAGCCCGCTGTCTATACAGGCCCCCCCGACGAAGGAATAGAACCCATCTTCAGTCCAATGGATGTGGTAGATGCTATGCTGGAAGGCACGGCCGTAGCGGGTATCCGTGACTATCTACCTTCGCGCCGTAATGTGGTTAAGCAGATGAAGGTTGATATAGAACCAGGAAGGGCAGCTAGTGACGGGGTGGCTCCAAAAAGTGCAAAGCCGTCTTTATCTGCTCATAAAGAGGCACTCAAAAAAGCGCAACAAGAAGTAGGGAAACTGCCAAAAGGCAAGCCAGGAAAGTTCGGAAGCCCACAAGCTGGGGATTCTAGAAAAGGATATAGGCTTGATCCCCCACACGATGGTGTGGCTACAGGTGAGCCAGAATCTAAACCCCATATTAATTGGTGGGATTACAGTAGTGGTAAGCGTGGAAAAGGTGGACGAAGTGGTGCTATACCAATAGAGGATTGAGGTGTTATGGATCAGATAAAGGTTGATAATTTTGTTAAGGAAAATCCTGATGGTACTTTTCCAAAATATGTGGCCTTGGACAAAGAGAGTTGTGCTGAGATTCGTTTGTCGCTTTCTGAAAGGCTAGAAATTGATGTTTCATCAGGTAGTATGGTGTTGGTTAATGCAATAGACAGGCTTGGCGAAATATGTGGCAGGTTTAATTGTGACGATGATGAATTGGACTTGAAAAAAACACTGTCTTCTTTGGAAATATACTGGCCAGAGTATGTTTTTATCAATTGGTATCGATACGATGATATAGATAAGGTGAAGTTTTCTGATCTAGCAAACCATTTTGATGATGTTTGGTATCCGAATGTTGATGATATAGACATTTTTGATGAAACGTTTACGTGGGTGTTATCTTTGACTCACTACGGAGTGATAAAAATTTTAAGAGTTTGATTTGTTATTGATGACGTTGATTTTCCATAACCTTGGTTGAAACCACCGGCTTTAGCCGGTGACTTTGACCTTAAATATTTTGACTCATGCGCGTTTAGCTGGGTGCGGTTAGACGACTTTAGTCGTCTGCACCCGGCTGCGCTAACCCACCTACTTTAGTAGGTGGTAGTTTAGTTTATTTTTTAGCAAGGTAGCCCAATGGGATGGACTCCTCCTTCCTGATTGACTGGTTAACTTCACTTCCAGTCTGGCACATTGATGCCGTTTAGCGAGTAGCCCGGATGCAGCGATAGCGTAATCCGGGGTTATCTTCCGTCCCGGATTCCACTCCGTTCCATCCAGGCTACAAATTCCAACGCGGTAAGGCGCACTGAGTAAGGCGTCAATGCCCAATGCACTCGCATTGCTCGCGGGGCAGGCTCTAAACGAAGCGCATTGCGCCGAATGGGGCTATTAGACACCGCCTGTAGCCCAAGTCTGAGAAGCTCTGTTTACTCCATTCATGGTTCGACAAGCTCACAAGGAACGAAGTAGTAAATCAGAGGGTTATAGCAACAACTCAGCTCCGATCTACTCCTCCCGCTCAGCCAATATCTGCTTCAACTCTGGCACACAAGAGCCGCAGTTGGTGCCGGCCTTGAGTGCTTTACCGATGGCTTCGGCGCTGGTGAGGTTTTGTGCCTTGATGGCGGCGGTGATGGTATTGATGCCGACGGAGAAACAGGCGCAGACGATGTGGCCGACATCGGTCTGGCCGACGGGGGGTTTGCCGAGCAGGATGCCTTTGCGTTCGTCATCGGCCAGTGTCTCTTTGGCAAAGAGTCCGGCGAGCCAGCTGCGTGATGGCAGTTCATGGCTGGGGGCGATGAAGATGCAGCTCTCAACGCGGTTGCTGACCATACGTACGCCGCGATAGTGGTGGCGGCGGGCGTCGTGGTACTCCACCCAATTGACGTCGTGGTCACTGGCGCAAAGCATATTGCGCGCCCAGCTGGGCCAGTTTTCAGTGGCTTGATCGCCAGCAATTTCGTAACGGTAGAAGCCGTCGCCGGTGGCGCGTACCCAGTAGCTTGCGCCTTCGATGTTGAGTTTGCGTCGTGACAGCAGAAAGCCGTGCCACGTGGCTTGATAGGGTTGAATCCGTACCGGGGTCTGTTTTAACTCTGGCTGGCCGGAGATGGGGTCGACCACGGGGTTGACCAGGGCATCAACACGGGCCTGACTGGCAAACTGGTCGTTCCAGTGCATCGGTATAAAGACGCTGCCGCGCTGCTGGCCATCGTCATAACGGACCCGTACGATCACTTCGCCCCAACGGCTGAAGACCTTGGCCAGTGCACCATCTTTTGCGCCGGCCTCTTTGCCATCCAGTGGGTGTATCTCGACATAGGGTTCGGCACTGTGTTCACTCAGTCGTGGTGCCTTGCCGGTGCGGGTCATGGTGTGCCAGTGGTCACGTACCCGGCCGGTATTGAGTGTGAAGGGGAAATTTGCGCTGGTACCGTTTTGTGGTGGACGTGGTTCGATGGCGATGAACTGCGCCTTGCCGGAGGGGGTGAAAAACTGGCCGCTGGTAAACATGCGGGCGGTACCACGCCCCCCTTTTACTGGCCACTGAATCGGCTCCAGCAGATCGTATTGGGCGTCGTTGATGTTGCTCAGTTCGCCAATATCAAAGTCGCGTTTGCCACCGTTCTGGTGGCCGGAGAGGGCGGCGTGTTCACGAAAGATGTCGGCAGCGCTGGTGAAATCAAAGCCGTTGCTGAACCCCATCCGTTGGGCCACTTCAGCAATGGCCCACCAGTCAGGTTTGGCCTGGCCGGGGGCGGCGAGGAAGGGGCGCTGGCGTGAGATGCGGCGTTCGCTGTTGGTGACGGTGCCCTCTTTTTCGCCCCAGCCGAGTGCCGGCAGCAGTACATGGCCAAGGGCGGTGGTATCGGTGTGGCGCATGATGTCTGAGACAACCACAAGGTCGCACTTTTGTAGCGCACTACGGACGTGGTCGGCGTCGGGCATGCTGACGACCGGGTTGGTGGCGATGATCCAGACGGCCTTGATGCTTCCGGCGTCGATGGCGTTAAACATATCCACCGCTTTTAAACCTTGATGGTCGGCGATGAGGGGTGACTGCCAGAACCCTTGCACCAGCTCACGATGGTCTGGATTGTTGATCTCCATGTGGGCGGCCAGCATGTTGGCCATGCCACCGACCTCACGTCCACCCATGGCATTGGGCTGACCGGTAAAGGAGAATGGCCCCATGCCGGCGCGGCCGATACGGCCCGTGAGTAGATGGCAGTTGATGATGGCGTTGACCTTGTCGGTGCCGCTGCTCGATTGGTTGATCCCTTGTGAGTAGACGGTGATGGCCCGTTCTGTACGGGCAAAGAGGCGATAAAACTCGGCGACGTCGGCAGCGGGCAGGCCACATTTTTCTGCCACGGCCTCCACGGTGGGGGCGGTTGTCTGGGCCATATCCAGGGCCGCTTGATGCCCTTCGGTGTAGTGGTTGACGTAGAGATCGTTAAACTCGCCATCCTGATTCAGGTAGGTCAGCAGGCCGTTAAAGAGCAGTGCATCGCTGCCGGGTTTAAGTGGCAGGTGCAGGTCGGCGATGTCACAGGTGGCGGTTTTGCGTGGATCGATAACGATGACCCGCAGATCGTTATCCTCTTTTTTCGCCTTAACGATACGCTGATACAGAACGGGATGGCACCAGGCGGTATTGGAACCCACCAGGACGATCAGTTTGGCGCGCTCCAGATCTTCATAGCTACAGGGCACGGTATCTGAACCAAAGGCGCGTTTGTGTCCGGCAACGGATGAGGACATGCAGAGGCGCGAGTTGGTATCGATGTTGGCGCTGCCGACATACCCCTTCATCAATTTGTTGGCGACGTAGTAGTCCTCGGTGAGCAGCTGGCCGGAGACGTACATGGCGACGGCATCCGGGCCGTGCTCTTTGATCACGGCGTTAAAGCCAGCGGCGACACGATTGAGGGCATCGTCCCAGCTGCTGTCTACGCCGTCGATCATGGGGGAGAGCAGGCGCT
>JAKFXL010000014.1 GCA_021731365.1 Gammaproteobacteria bacterium
CCCTGCCGTTACCCGTCGTTGCCAGCAGACCACCATCCTGCCGATTCATCGACCAGGTAGCCGTTTCATCAAAACCACGCAACGTATCCACACCTTCCCCGCCGATGAGGCTGGCGATGTTTAAACCACCTGCTTCAAGATTGAAGGTATCGTTGCCCGCGCCACCATTAAGGGTGCCCGCCACGGAGGATGAGATGTTGAAGGTGTCGCTGCTGCCGCCACCGGTCAGGTTTTCAATACCATCAAAGGTCACTGTACTGCTGCCTGTCAACGCGCCACTGTTAGCTCCATTAATGTTCCATGTGTTTGGCCCATTCGCGCCCGTCAATGCATCCAGGTCGCCCGCGTTATCGCCACCGTTAATCTGTGTGACTGTCAGGCCCGTGGTATTAAAATTAAACAGATCGGAGCCGTCGCCCCCATGTAATGTGCCGTTAAAGCTGCTTGAAATATTAAACGTATCTACAAACGCGCCACCGTTCAGGGTCTGCAGGTTTGAAAATTGGGTAACGTTTGTCACACTGCTGTTGCCGCCCGATATCGACCAGAGATTATCCTGGTCCACGCGGGCGTTTAACCTGTTGCTACCCAGACCACCATCAATACTGCCCGTTACTTCACCCGCTGCCGCCAGTGTAAAAACATCATCCAGCGTACCGCCTGTCAAATTTTCGATACTCAAAAAACTAATATTTGTAGCGTCGGCATCTGCCTTCAGGCTGCCACTGTTTGTGCCACTAACCTGCCAGTCATTCAATACATTGGCACCAATTAACTTATCTGATCCGCCCGCACCATTTAGCGTACCCAAAAAATTTGTAGTAACCGAAAATGTATCAATCCCCGCGCCACCATTCAGGGTCTGCAGGTTTTTAAAATCGGTAACATAAAGAGAAGACGAAGGAGAACTTGTTGGTTTAAAACGTAGTGTATTGGTACTGCCAATATTCCAGATGTTTTCGCCTGTTGTTACATCCCGTGCATTTAGTATGTTGTTTCCTGAACCACCATCAATGGTCCCAATCACACCACTGCTCCCCAACGTAAAGGTATCTGCCAGCACCCCGCCGGTCAGATTCTCAATGTTTGAAAAACTGACGTTGCTGTTCACCGTGCCCTGTTTGTTGCCGGTAATATTCCAGAGATTGGATCTGTTGGCAGCGGTCAAGGTATCTACGCCTGTGCTGCCGGTGATGTTGATGTTTGAAGTGAAGTTGTTTAGATAGTCGAGGGTGACGCCCGCGGTGGTGGTGCTGGTGAGGGTGAGTTGTGCTGTTCGGCTCGCGCCATTAGTGCCGTTCCCTGTTTTTAACCCCCCTGTTGCGGCCACAACGCCATTCAGGGTGATTGAGGCGGGATTGCCGACACTGCTGATCGCGTTCAGGGTGATTGTGCCGGCATTGCCACCATCTCTGTTTCCACCATTGGCTGCTCCCCCAGAACTATTAATTGAGCCGACGGTGATGTTGGTTCCTGTCAGATTGACATTACCACCATGTTTGCCACTTCCACTACTTTCTCTTATTCCACCAGCAGCGTTAATCGCTGAAATATTGATATCCGTCTCAGAATAGAGAGTGGCGTCACCGCCATCTGTACCACCGAGATAATTATGCCCCAATGTATCAACTCCACTACCTACAATAGAAATATTGCGGGGCTTATTGCCAGCACTTCCTATCTCGAAATTCCCACCGCCGGTAGTTATACCTGTGGCACTTTTGATCTCAACATCACCTACCGCCAGCAATTTAATTGCAAGCCGGTCATTATCATTCAAATTACTATCATAAATTCGACTACTTACGGTAAAGGTAATGCCACCCGCCGCATCAAGCGTCAGTGTATTGCCACTCCTCCCGTTATAGTCCAACGTTGCATCAAAGATGATATCGCCCAACTCATTGGGTCTATCCTGACTACCAACCGTTGTCACCGTCACGTCACCACTGGACAGTGCGCTCCTTATCAGACCAACACCCAGCGTCGCCCCCGCCGCCGTCGGCCTAAAAATATCAGGATCATTTTGGGTTGACCCCGCGCCGGAGCCTGTGCCGTTGATAATGGTCAGGTTGGTCGGGTCGATCAGCCACAGCCCCTCTTTGCCCGCCGTCGCGGAGGCATCCGGCGCACGGCTGATATCAAAGCCGCGTAAACCCGATGTCTCGATAAAACCGCCATCACCGGCAAGAAGACCACCACGGGCATAGAGTCCACCGTGAATGCGTGCTGTATCGGTGGCAAAGGTGATCAATTTACCACCGTTGCCATGGCCCAGCCCATCGGCCATTACGGCGGCGTCCTCCCCCATAAACAGGTACTCGGCACTTTTAATCAACCGGTTCTGCCCCTGTTGATCACCACCGATCAATACGGCACCACCGCCCAGATCGCCACTGGCATCGACCTGGCTGTGATCAAGCAGCCCAACACGATTGTCCAATACTTTTACTGTACCGCCGCTACCGTTGCGCTCTGCCCGTGTGGTAGTGCTGCTGTTATCTGTCAGCAGGGCAGTACTATTGGCGTTTAACTCTATCTCGCCACCATTGCCATTCTGGGCATCGGCCTTTAACGTGCCGCTGCTGGTCACGTTTTCGCCCAGTACGGCGATGCGTCCGGCGGAGGCAGTATCGGTAGTTGTAGTGCTGATGATGTTTGACACATCTACGCTACCGCTGTTCACTACGTCGGCACCGCCGCCTAAATCAAAGCTGCCGTCATCATTGACTACAACACTGCGGGCCTGCTCGATGCCGCCGCTGTTGACTGCTTGTGAAAATACATTTTGGCTCACGCTGCCGGTCAGCAGTACCTGCCCGGCGTGGGCCTGTATGGTGCCGCTGTTGAGGACGGCGGGGTCAACGCCTAACTCATCTTGCAACACAGCTTCGCTGACGCGCACACCTAATAATCCCGCATCATCAAAACTCAATACCGCCTGTTTGCCCGCCGCCAAGGTGACTGAGCCAAGATTGGCGGCGATCAAACCGCTGTTTTCAACTTGCTTACCCAATAGCGCGACATTGCCGCCGAGGGCTGCGTTAATAGTGCCGCGATTGATCACCACACCGTCACTGTTACCCGTGCCGCCGATCACCTCATTAAACAGATACTCCCTGTTCATGAAGTCGCTGGTTTTGATATCCAGTGCCGAAGCGATAATGCCGCCGACGTTGATCACAGCGTCCGGAGTGAAAAAGATGCCGTTGGGGTTGACCAGAATCACCTGGCCATTGGCGTCAATGCGGCCACGAATTTCGGAGGCGCTGTTACTCAGTATATGGTTAAGGGAGATGGAGCTTTGATTCGGTTGCAGGTACTGCACCCGCTCGTTAGTGCCAAGGTTGTAGCTCTGCCAGTCGACGGCCATCTGCTGGCTGTTCTGCTGGATGGTGGTGGTAATACCACTCTGGCTGATGCTGCCTGCACCGCCGGTGACAACGCCGCCTTCGGGGCCAGCATGGGCGAAGGATGTGCAGAGGCTGGCGCTCAACAGCAGCGCCTGTGATGTACGGGCAATCACGGGCCGTGACCACGGCATGGTGGCGATCTTTTTTATGCTCATCTTCTACCCTATCCTTCGTACTGCATCTTTTATTTTTCAGTGGCCTGGGTGGTCCCGGGTCCGCTGTTTTCTGTTTCGATCTGCTGCACACTACTGAACATCTATTTATTTTGTGCTGTTCTCTTCGCCTTTTCTGGCAGAGAGGTCTCTCTTAAAAAGTACCTATCAATCAACCTTACACCTATTCCGACACTACTATGGAATAACAAATCAAGCCACGTTGTTCCATGCTACTGCTGTTCTTCAATCTCATCTGGACAGAGAGGTGTCTTTACAAAGCCGTCACTACTTTCCAGCAAATTAACGTACATATAATTCACCCGCCACCCGTCAGGCTCATGTTTGTATTCAACATAAATGGAGACTGGATCACCACTATTCTCAAACCCGTTGACTGTCAAACATCCCCGTTCACGGTTAGATCTCTGGTAATGGGAGTCAACGTTTTTTATATAATTTGGGATTTTCAACAAAAACAGCGATTTTTCATCCTCATCATTGACTTCGCTTAAATACAGCTCGGTAAAGTAGCGGCCTCTTTATGTAACGATGTTGTCGGATGCTACCGACGCAGATAACTCTGAATAGGTTTTATATAAATCATGCTCAACAATTGGGTTAACCGCGCAACCCACTGTAAATAACGCAATTAACAACAGTGTTGTCCGCATCATTCTAATATCCCATAGCACTTTATCGACTGCTGGCAGCAGACAATATGTCAATCATTTCGGTTCTATCTTCTCGTCCCTGCTCTTTATGAAGCTTTCTGGCCAACTCCAGTGCTGTCATGCCGTACCCTTTGCTCCGTATCTCGATGTTTGCACCCTGATCGATCAGGAATTTAACTCTCTCTACGTCGTTATATAAAACGGAGGCGTGCAGTGGCGTGATGTCTTTGTCGCTGTAGTGGTTAATGCCATCAACATCGAGTCCTTTTGATATGAACTTTTTTGCCATTTCATATTTTTCGGGGCTTTGGAGGTTGAGAATAAATTCAAGGCCCGCCCCATTACTGAGTTCTTTTATGTCATCTCTGTTCATGCGATGGTTGAGCATGTAGTATTCGCAGAGGCTGCTGGGGATTCGTATGCCCCCCTCATTTGCACTGCATAATATTAAAACATCAATATCCATCTCTGACATGTCATACAGCATAAATCCAAACAGTCCCGCCAGAGATGCAGCAACACCATAAAGCAGCTTTCTCTTCATCCTCAGCCCCAGGACTTCATCTGTTTCTGCGAGGGCGCTGCATACGCGAGGAATGCGCCTGATTTACTGTCCAATTTAGCACCTGCCAGAAAACTCCTTAGATTGGACCTAAACCCTATTGCTATGCGATCCCTGATAAAATCGTAAATTTTGACATCTTGCAGATCATGCACTGAGGCATTTTTGAACCAGTGCTTTGCTGCCTTTTTACCAAAACTCTTGATAATTTTTATAACGCCTTGCACAGGATTCACAGTGCTTCTGAATGTTGCCTCAACATACCCAACAGCATATGACGCATCGATGGCCTCAAGCAGAAGCCCCTGAGCAAAACCTCTCAGATAATCGCTCATCGGGAGTGAATCAATTAACGGATGGTCAACAGGGTTAAATATAAATTTCAACACAATTCTGGCCTCCTCTTCATTAAAGAGAAGCTCTTCTGGCGTAAACTGACGAAGTTGTTTGTAATTGCTCATGATTGCTCCTTGGTTTTTTATATAACGAGACTATTTGTGTTAACCGATTCCAGAAAAGCCACCACCAGAATCATCCATAGCGCACCACTTTGTATATGGCAAAAAACCCTGCCTCTGCCCCCGTATACGCCAATAACACCGTATCGTCATCACCACTCACCGAGTACTGCACCGCCAAGCCCGTGTAGTTGCCGCTGACAATCACGCCGCCGCCGTCATAACACCCAACCAGCACAATATTGGCCTGGTAAAGCGGGCTAGTGGGCATCACCACCAACTCACTACCATAGTAGCTACACAGCTGTATTAAACCGAGATCTCCTGAAGAAATCGGGATCATATTTGTGCCGGTAGCTATGGACGTTACGTCAATGGCAAACCCCCACTCGCGTCCCAGGCCAAATACGCTGGCTTTCCACACATCACCGGCATCCACAGGATAGGGCTCAAACCCCGTCACCAACCGCCCCAGATCCGCCTGCTGGCTGTTGGCCTCGCGGGTCACGGTGAAGGTGCCGCTGCCTGCCTTGGTGCCGACGAAGGTCCCTTCGATGGTGTGGTTCTGGATGGTGCCGGTGAGGGTGGCTGTGGTGTAGACCTTGCCTAGTTTGTAGATTTTTACAGTGGCGCTGTAGTTAATGCCGCTGATGTTGGTGATGGTGGCGTCGTAGAGCAGGTGGTTGGCGTCGCTCATGAACATCATGCGGTTACCGTTGACCATGGCTTGTAGTCCACCGCTGGGGATGGTGATGGTGGTGCTGTTGTCGTCGGCTTTGACGCTGGCGCTGCCGGTGTAGTAGCCGTTGGGGGCGGCGTTGCAGTTGAGGGTGATGTTGTTGATGTTTTGGTTGGCGACGGTGCCGCTGGTATTGTTGCTGCTGAAGGTGCATTGGTAGCCGCTGGGTTGGCTTTGGATGGTGATGTTGTAGTTGCTGCCAGTGGTGAGTGCGGTGGGGAAGGTGTGGCTGCCGCTGGCGCTGATGGCATAGGGTTCGCTGTTGTTTTGCAGGGTGACGGTGGCGCTTTGCAGGCCGGTGACGGTGAGGCCGATGGTGTAGGTGGGGCTGCAGCTGATCTGAATGTTGTTGATGGCCTGTCTGTTGATGGTGCCACTGCCGTTGGTGATGGCGCAGTGTTGGGCATCGGGCTGACTATCGACGGTGATGTTGTAGCTGCTGGCGTTGATCTGGGGGGTGGTGAAGGTGTAGTTGCCATTCTGGGTGAGGGTGAGTGTGTCGCTGTTGTTGTTTTTCAGGGTGAGGCTGCCGGTGAGTCCGCTGACGCTGCCACCGAGGGTGTAGGTGGTGGGGGCGCAGCTGATGCTGATGGTGATGTTCTGTTTGGCCACTACGCCGCTGCCGTTGCTGACGGTGCAGGTGTCGTTCTCCGGTTGATTCTGGATGGTGATGTTGTAGCTGGTGCCTTCGTTGAGGCGGGTGGTGAAGCTGTAGTCGCCGTTGGTGCTGAGGGTGAGTGTTTCGCTGCCGTTGTTCTGCAGGGTGAGGCTGCCGGTGAGGCCACTGATGGTGCCGCCGACGGTGTAGCTGGGGGCGCTGCCGCCGCCACTGCTGCATGCCTGGAGGATGAAGAGGAGGCTGAGCAGCAGGAGTGTGGTCAGGGGCTGCTGGGCGTGGGGGGGCTGTCTGCGCTTCATGTACGGTCTTCTCTTGTCAGGGTGGTAGTGACGGATTTAAAGGCAAACAGATTCCTCTGCCGGTGGGGCATGGGGGGATGTTTGCGATAAGGGTGTGTATGTATGGTGTTCAAGGGGTGGTCCCGTCCAAACAGTCAGTCGTTAACAGGGCGTGTGCCGTGTTGTGTGACTCTTCGGGAGACCTGCTACTTCGTGCCGTGGCGTTCTGTGTGGCGTGAAGTCAGTGCCTTTGCGTACCGGTGACCCCCACCAGTGTGCCGTTTCGGAGCTTTATTCGCGAGCATACTAACATTGCTTTAGGCAGTTTCAAACCCCGCTGATCAAACAGCGGGGGAATGAACGGTAACTCATTGTTTTTGATCACTCGCCATTAGCCATGTAAAAGCTCTGCAGTACGGTATGCTTCTGTCAGCATCTGGAACAGAATATAGATTATCCAGCAGGATTGCCTGCTCATTCCGTACCAGGAACCTCGCATAAAAAATAAATTAATCAGAACATTTCGCAATAAAGCAGGTCTGTAGTAACGCAGTGAAAAACAATAACGTCATTATCGCCAAGACAAGAATTTTATCCCTTCTTTTATTTAAAGGAACCTCCCTTATGCTGAACCGACGATTTATCTTGCTTTTTGTAGTATTAAGCACAGGTGCACTTTTAACACCCCTCGCACACAGTGCCGAGATAAAAAAGGGGCAACAGCACTCAGAGATCATCCAGATAGAAGTACGAAAAGATATTCGTGTCGTTTACCAAATCAGCAGTGACGAGTGGAAAAAAGGGGTTGGTAAGGCATTTGTCTACTTAAAAAAACTTTCCGAACTATATGATGAGTCGGCCATTCCACGACAAGAGCGCAACATAAACGCAGTATTTCATGGTGACGCAGGCTACTGGATGTTGACGGACGACGCCTATAACACCCATACAAAAACAACAGCGGGAAATCCCAACAAAGCCATTATCCGCGAACTGGTAGAGATGGGGGTGAGTATAGAGCTGTGCAACCAGACAATGAAGTCACAAGGCTGGAGCTCAGACGATGTGCTTCCAACTGTAAAAGTAGTCATCGGCGCTTACCCCCGTATCATCGACCTGCAGATGCAAGGCTATGCTTATATCAAGTTTTAAAGATTAGTTAGACATGTGTGGGGGCTTCTCATGTGCCCACACATGTTCATCACTTATAAATACAATAGTTTTACAATACTCGTATCAAGCTACTCTGCGCAAAGGGGAAAAATTTTCCGCAGCCTTGGGGAATCTCTGAGCAGGTGAAGCCACACTCCCCCACTCGTTGCTTAGCACTTTGCCTATCTTATGGCAGGAATTCGATTGGGTAGGTGACTGTCATTTCACCACCTTCACGCAGACCAAAATCAAAGCTCTTTAGCCTGGAGATCAATCTTTCCTGCAGTGCTGCATCATCCAGTTCGCTGGACCTGATGACAACCGCTGAGACCTGGCCCGAAGCAAGGATGGTGATGTCAAAAACAATTTTTCCTTTTAGGCCGGGGTTGGCACGTCGTGCCTGGCGATAGACTGCGTGTAATTTACCTTTGTTTTGATCGATGACGTAATAGATGTCTTCTTCAAACCGAACTCCATTGCCTGCCGTTGTTTTCTGTTTTTTAGCATCAGCCGTTTTGCCATTGGCTGTGGTCTCATTTTTTTCAGGTACCAGGGCTGAGGCAACTTTTACCCGCTCCTGCTGATTGAGCTGCGTGGAGGCAACGGCGGTTGAATAGTCACTGGGTTTGATTTTGACTGACGAACCACCGCCCGCTCCTGCAGCAGAGAGGACGCTGGTATTGACACCTGCTACGGTAATTGATGAGCCGGTGGTAGTCGATATTTTTGCGCGTGCCATGTTGCTGACGTCGGAGGTATCCATTAAGTCTGACAATTCATTGCCTAGTGCTAACAGGCCACTTTTCTGCGCTGTGGCGCGTGCCTTCTGTTGTGCGTCTGTGAGCACTTCTGTACGTTCTGGTTTTTGCGGCTTGGGTTGCGGAACAGGTTCTGGCTCATCCGGTTTTAATATCGGCTCTGGTTCTGGCGGCGGCTCTACCTTGATTTCCGGTTTGGGAATGGGTTTAGGTGGTGGTGCAACGTCAGGCTTGGGCTGAGGTTTAAGTTTCTCTTTTTCTAAAATAAACTTTGCGATGCGCTCGGGCACCGCTGCACGCAACTGGCGGGGTTCCTGTGGCACTTTGATGATAGAGAACAGCAGGCTCAATATCAGCGCAAAGGTGATGACCAGTGCAATGATGGTGGCAAATTTTCGATCACTGCTGCTGCCAGGCCGCCATTGTAACGCCTGGTTTTCATACGTTAATGCGCTCATTACACTTTACCTTTGCCCTTTTGCATGGCTGTGAAGGCAACATGTGTGTAATTGACTTGTCTGCATGTGGCTAAAATCTTTCTTAGCAGTTCGTAGGGTAAATTTTCGTCACCCATGATGGTGACGGAGCGCCCTGTGTCACCATTTTCACTGAGTGTTGGCGCGTTGGCGGCGTGGATATTTAACTCGTTTTCAAGTGCTGCTATTAACGTCCCTTTTTCTGCCAACACTGATTGTATAGTGGCAACCTTTACACCTTGCACCAGAATACTCTCTTTGGTGATGGTGATGACCAGCGTCTCTTTAGGTGCTTTTTGGGCAACGGTGGTGGGTAAGGTGAGGTCTTTTTTGCTGGGTGGTTGTTGTACGCTGGATGAGCTGACCAGTAGAAAAAATACCAGAATGGTGAAGATGTCCATTAGTGACACCATGTTAAGACCTGCGCCTTTATGGAGTTTTTTTAACCCCTCCATTCGGCGTGCACGATTTGATATTTTCAACTTATTCATTGTGCTGTGCTACTTCTCTATCGCTTCAATGATCACGGAGGCATCACCGATGGAGATATCGGGAAACAGCTCTATGGTCTCTACACTGGTCACCTGCACAACATCGGCACTACGCACATGGTCCATGGCGGTAATTAATGTTTTGTAATCAATACCTGGCTCCAGTAGCAACGTGATTGCCCTTTCATCAGGGAAGCGGGTTTTTATCTCGACCATGAGTTTGCTAAACAGATTCCAGCGCGTTTGATCCTTGCTGCGTTCAAAGCGTTTGATCAGGCCAATGGTTTTATCCTGCAGATCAAAACTGTTTTCGCGCAGTACCAGCTCCAGCTGTAACTTGACCTGCTCCTGGGCCTGATCGTTGGCATTGAGCGCGGGCAGGTTTAATTCGAGTATGGATATACGGGAGAAGACGGCGGTGATCAGTAGAAAAGGGACCAGTATCACCATTAAGTTCATGAACGCGGTGATGTTGAGCTCTTCAGCCTCTCTTGTCATATTTTTACTAAACCGCTTCATGTTCGGCGCTTACTCTTTAACCATCAGGTTGATGCTTTTAACAGCAGCATTTTCAAGATTAGCCACCAGACGTACCGTTTTTGTCACAAGGTACGAGTGTATGAGCAGCAGCGGTATGGCGGCAATCAGACCAAATGCGGTGGTATTCATCGCGACTGAGATGCTGGCTGAAAGCAGATCCGCTTTTTCTGCCGGGTCTGCCGATGCAACGGCGGTAAAGGCCTGAATGAGTCCAACAATGGTACCCAACAGTCCAAGCAGCGTGGCAACATTGGCATAGGTGGCCAGATAGTGGGTGCGCTGTTCCAGCTCTGGCATAACGTCCATCATGCCCTCTTCCATCGCTGCTTCAATTGTTTCGCGACGGCTATTTGTACTGTGACGGCTAAAGCCATAGTTCAATATCACTGTAAGCGGCGTATTCAGGGACTCTGTTAATTTTGCGGCACGGGGAAAGTCTTCTGCCTTTAACATTGGCACCAGCTGATCCCAGATTTTGGTTGTTTGGCGCTGGGTTTTAGTTAGATAGAGGTAACGCTCTATCGCTATTGCCAAACCAATCGCAAATACGATCAGTATTGGATACATAAAAGCGCCGCCAGATTGGAAGAACTTTACAATTTCCATAAAACATCCTCTAAAATCACCAAGTGTTCATCAACAGGCGTCAGCACCTGTGATGCGGTTTTACTCAAATTCGCTTTTATTCCGTTGGGAGCAGACGCTCTCCACACAAACATCATCAGCCAATATATTTTACACGGACAACAGCCGATAGTTTAGCCTTGCTTGGGCTGCCAGCCGATAAATAACCGCTTAAGCCCATTATTTGTCCGGCGCATTATACGTTGATTCTATCTTTACGACGCCCATAGATCACCGGGTTCATAAATAATCTGCCTAACAACCACTTTAATTGGCCGTGACTTCCCGCACAACACGGAATCCGGTCACCTCATCTGCCTGCCCTGAGTGCTCTTGCAACGTGGTGATCTGGCACTCATCCATGGAGTTTAGATAAGATCCGCCGACTGCCACAATCTGGCCGCTTTTACCGTACACCCATTCCTGAACATTCCCGAGATAGTTAACCAGTCCCCATGCATTGTTCCTGCCGATGGTGGTTTTTATCAGACCATCCCCTTTTTGAATGCCCCGGCTACTAAACTGGCAGTTACGATTCGGGTCCTGCATGATTGCCGTTGCACTGGCGGCGTGGACCCACTCATCTTTGGTTGGCAGACGATACTTATTGCCTGTTTTTTCGGTCAGCCATTTAAGGTAATCACGCACTGCACTTAACGGTTGCCCGGTAATAGGCAGACCACTATCCGATGCCGACGTTACACATCGTCCTGTCTGATCACAGTAGAGCCGGAACTCTGCAGTTGATACTTCGTATTTGCCAATTGCAAAACTCTTGATGTTTTTTCCTGTGGGTATAACAACCAACTCGGGGCCATCGCCCACGCCTTTAATGGTGTCCCGGCAGGCTGCGCGCTTGCCACTACCACCCAACCCCGCGATTGAGTCATCACAGGCGTCCCGCGAAACTATGGAAATCGCAGCTATAAGTGCATGATCATCAAAAATACGCAGTGCAGATTTTTTTGACTCCAGCGCACGTTCAGGAAAACGTTTGGCTTCCTCGGTAATACATGAGGCTAAAGACGTTACCAACTCCTCTTTAATGGACTGGTATTTATTGATATCCAGTGATTTTATTTTATCGATGGCAACGGCAAAATCCCGCATGTTCAATCGACTGCGGCACTCCAGCTGCCGGTGAGCATTTGAGAGCGCCAGATTATATTCATCAATGGTTGAGCGCGGCTCAACTTCTGACCTGGCTGTCACAACTGGCTCTGCAACAGGTTTGGGTTTAACGGGTGTTACCGCCTGCTCTGTCTTGGGCGACCGCCTAAGGGCATCGGCAATTTTTATCTCCAGCTCTTTTAATACGGCTGTATCACCGGCAAATCGATAACTGTTTTTAATCAGGCCACTGGCGCGCTCATGATTAGCAGCGCTCACTTCGTCCTGTATTTTTTTTATATATATCGTATATATTTTCTCTTTAACAGAGGCCAGCCAATCATCCCCTTGAGGCAATAGCTCGCTCATGCCGCCATATTGATTCCAGATATTCTCCTCCCAAATAATAGAAAAGGTGGGATTCAAGATTAATTTTTCGAGTTCCTCTTTATGGAAGTCTGCCCTTACCTGAAACTCTATCTCATTTCTAATATCATTTTCAGAAATAACCGGGGGTTGATCAACCACTGCTTCTTTTTTTATATTAAAAAACAGCGCTGCAACACCTGCCATAACAAGAATCAAAAATATCGACAGCAACCATCGTGATTTGGGTTTATCGGTCAACTCATGATAAAAGAGATCTACTGTCTCAATTCTATCTTTACGATCAAACGCCAATGCTTTTTCTATCGCCCGCCACTGACGTTTGGTTATTTTTGGTATTCTCTTGGGCTTCAACCGTCTGTTTTTGGCTTCATCCGCAGGGATTTTATCAAACGGATGTTTTCCTGAGAGCAGTTCATAGGTTATGCAGCCAAGTGCATATATGTCGTCTCTAACGTCAGGCTCTTCCCCCTTTAACATCTCATAACTTGCGTATGCTGGTGTTAATGCGCCTAAATTTCCAGCATCAAATATTGTACGATCAGCCGTGCCACTCTCACTTTTATCAATATTGGTCACAGCGCGGGCAATACCAAAATCAAATATTTTCGCCATGCCACTTGTGGTGACGAAGATATTGCCCGGCTTAAAATCAGCATGTACTATTTTTTCAATGTGGGCATAACTGAGCGCTGAACACATGCCATCGATGATGGTCCAGACATCCTCCAGTGGCAATCCAGTGGCGCTATACTGTTTTATCAACCGATCAAGAGGTTTTCCCTCCATATACTCCATCGTCATAAAAAACAGCTCGCCATCCTTATCAAAGTCAAATACCTTTACGATATTTGTATGGGAAAGACGCTGTGTTTTTCTTGACTCACGCTGCAGCGAAATAAATGCTTCAGGATGCGTTTTGAACTCATCACTCAATACTTTAATGGCAACATAGGGATCTTTATCCTGCGCCTCCACTTTCAGCCTGTCTTTGGCCCTGTAGACAACCCCCATGCCGCCTACACCCAGCACTTTTTCCATTAAAAACCGTTGTTTCAAAACAAAGCTTTCAGGTTCCGCATCAAGTTCAATCGGCGGCGTGATTGCTGGAGAATTTGGTTTCACATACGTCGCATCAGAAACCAGTCGCGTGGCATCAAGGTCAAGCGATTCTTCAGGAGGCTGAAACCGAGTGGCATCATCATTAGAAAATTCGGCACTCTCCTTAAAATCGTCGAGGCTCTTTTTTAACTCGGCGGGGGTTGGCCGACGGGCTCCTTGGCTATTGCTGTCAATTTTATGACCAGCAATGACTGTTCTATCTGATGCAGAGGAGTCAATATCTGCATCAATTTCTGGACTAACATGTCTGCCCGTTTGACCTGTTTTTTTAAAATTCGGCTCAGTTTTATCCTCCCGGTTTTCTGGACACATCTTATCTTTGCTCTTTTACGGTTTTAAAAAGGCGATGGAGATACATCTGCAATATCAACCTGTTTTTTGAACAGTAGAAGTGCTTTTACTAACGGGTATCGTGAATCTGGTACCACTCATATAACCACCTGCTCATGCTCTTCATCAGCAGCTGAGTGGAACGCACTTTTCACCACAATGACAGACACATTGTCGTTAGCTTTATTATTCAACGCCGTTGTTATCAATGCCTGAACTGCTTCCTGAGATGAGCCACTGCCAAGCTGTTGTAACATATCCTCTTCCGTGACCGAGTTATAGAGGCCGTCACTACAGAGTAAAAACGTGTCTCCCATCTGAACTGGAAAAATATTGACATCCAGATTCAACTCCTCGCTCACGCCCACTGCCCGTGTAATGATATTGGAGTCTGGGTGCGTTGCTGCACTCACAGAGTCAAGCATTCCTTTTTTAAGAAGCTCAGCCACCCGGCTGTGATCATGGGAAAGGGCTTCAATCTGATTATTACGGTACCGATACAAACGGGAGTCTCCCGCCCATACACATGCGCCACGTTGGCCTTTAATAACAAAGCTGACGATAGTGGTCCCAAATGTACGCCCTTCCAGCATGATTTCGGCATATTCCATAATGCGTTGATTCACATCAAGAATGCACTCTTTTACTGCATTGATCGCCTCATCAAGCTCTGCGCTTAGATCCAATAGCTCCAGTGATTTAACAACCATATTACTGGCCACATCACCGGCTTCATGTCCACCCATGCCATCAGCGATTGCCCATAGATTCACGTCATTTCGCAAAACAATTGCATCTTCATTGATTTTCCTAACTGTACCAACATCACTGCCACCGGCAGCACTCCAGGCAGTTGGACGTCTGATTGTTATATCACTCATTATTTAGAATCCAGATTTGAATCTCTCGCCAAGGCATATGGCTGATGGCAACCCCATCGATGCCACTGACCATCTATCATTGCCGACATTTTTTCCATTGTAGGTAGGTGCTGGGTAGTGAAGAGACAGGGGGCAACTCTTTCGGAACCTTCTGTTGTCCATACGCTGTAGCTGCTAAAAGCTTCAGATAAGCAGTAATCCAGGAATTGGGGGTAGACTGAAAAAGGCAGCGGTTCTTCAACGTCAATTTCAGCATATAGGTCCCGCATGCCTTTTTTATGCATCACCCGTCTGTATGATAAGTCCAGCGTTAACGGGCTGTTTTCCAACCGCTGCGCCAGCTCATCCAGCACAATCTCACCCTGCAATGCCGAGAGCGCCAACGTCTCCATTTCAGAAAACCATTCTGACTTTATTGACAAAAAATCGAGTGGATTAATATTCGCTGGCAACTTTAAAACAATGGAGAAAGGGAAATAACGCCCTACCTTATCAACACTGGGCATCACAATACCTGCCCAGACATTCTCATCAATCACTCCAGGAGATAGTACAAATCGCCATAATGGGCTGGTTAGGTAGATATCCAGCCAATCTGTGCCAATTCTCTCCTGGGTTCCATTCATGAACTGTTGCATCCATACGTCCCACTCATTGACAAAATTAGGCGTCAAATTACGGACAACAAAATCACCATACGCTGGCAATTTTCCATATAGCCCAGGACGGTAGCATACTGACATTTATATGGTCTCCGGGCACCGGAAGGAGGCTAGCAAACTCCTGCCAAAAGCATTGTTTACACTGTCTGCTTTTAACTCGTAACTAATACGCCTGCTTTTATTCTCCGATGCTGCATCTGGCACACTAAACTCTATTTTATAAATGTTAGGCTGAGCGGTCTTTACAGTACGATTCTCATCTTGCAGCCTGAACCATGCCCACGACCCTTCGTATACTTTTGAGTAAAGTGCCCCATTCAAACTTTCAAAACTCACCTGCACCCTGTTGTATTCATCATTGCCTACCCACTGCATGGGGTTCCATAGTTTGGGACCGTGGCTGTAAGAGATGCTTTGAGCGCCTAATTCAAAGGTGAATCGCGCATCATTTTTATCCATCTGCAAGGGTCGCAATTGGAACGTTGAGTTTGGAATCTCAGACGCCCCTCTAAAAAAGACATTTTTTATCTCATTTGCCGTGCTCAGTTTTGCTAACAAACTACTGGAGAGTCCCAGTGCACGTTGATCAACAACTTTGTTTCTCCATTGCCCACGGGTGTCGACAAACGGTTTCAAGTACTCTTCAAAATACTGGTCGATGGTACCCCCGGGTCTGAAAAACTCACTAAAATCGGCCAGTGCAATTTCATCTTTAGCCGATGCGTTCAGTGGATAACGCCCGGCCAAAGCCTTGGCGTAGGGGGTGTATACCTGGGCCTTCCATTCGGCATTCATATGCTGGCTGGATGAACGCAACACAACGTTCCACGATTGATCTGCCAACGTCTCCAGCCAGCCTTTTATCGGTTGGGGCTTGGTTTTTGCATGAATTAGAAGTGCAGTGATAGCACCGCCTTGTCCTGAAAGATAACGCGCCTTAACAAAAGCAAACGACTGTTTTGAAGGTTCCGGTGACAAGGCCAATTCATTCATAAACTCTTGCAATTGACGAATTTTTGCCATGCTCTCATCAATGGCGGCAGGACGATCCTTTTCCGCTTTCACAACATCATTAATGTGTTGGAACTGTTTATCAACAATGGTTTTATCAAGGAGTGACGACGCCATGCCAACCGCCTTTGCTGCTTTTCCACCTGTGGCTTTTTTTGCCACATTATCAAGAAGCTGGCTGGAGAGCTGTGTATTGGTCGCCCCCTGTTTGAGTATTGATAATATAGGCGAATGGACCGGATCGGCCATCTTGGTGAGCACATCATTAGCGTGACCAATATCTCTGAATTGGGCAACTTCCAGATTACCGTATATATTGCGCCAGTGATTATTGTAGTCCGATAGATAGAGCTCTTTGACCTGCTCACTCACCTCTTTTAAATTCTCTTTTTCTATTCGTTCACCACTTGCGTCATCATCCCACAACACCCAATTGTCATCCTGAATGGCTTTTACAAGACCTGAGTCTGGTGAGACATCCACTTTTTTATACCCCTCTTCTGTAAACAGATAGGGAGTAGTGAGTGCACTTTTGGTTTTGGGGCTAATCACAAACGTCTGTTTGGTAGATTCACCAAAACGGCTGAGCATATCAATATCATCAGCATACTCCGGAGTAGTCCGGATACGGCTGTATATCCGCTGCGAGACTGGAACACGCAAAACCAGCCCCCTGATCAGACTCACCAACTGTTTATTCAATTCAACCGGCTGCCACTCTATCTCCATGAGTGCGGTCAGATGTCTGTTGAGCTCATCATTGACAACATTCTGCCCGCTGTAATCTGACGCCCAGGCGGAAGAAAACCATTTTTTCATCACTGCTTTATCCATATGCTGATGTTTATTAAACATCATATAAACTCTAAATGAGTTATATAGATCACCATCCTGGATTTCATTTTTGAAGCTATTTTCAAGATAGTTGATAACACTGGGAAGATATAGCTTTTGCAGCTGGGTCTGATAAGCCAAATTGGCATTTTTATCAACACTTGCATCGTACAGACCAAGCCCAGACAACCAGGGGTGTTTCTCCTGGTCATACACCGTGCTGGCTTTTTCAAGTGCATTTAGTGCGGGCAGAACAGCTACTGGAGTGGCATTTACGGAAGGGAGTTTGCTGTGCGCCTCTTTAAACTCCTGGAGATGGAGATCTACCTCTTGTACATAAAGCGCATGTTGCGTAAAGCTGCCCAACCACGCAAGCGTGGCACCCACAAGCACAACGGCCCCACCGATGTACACCCCCCGTCTGGACCAGCGTTCCAATATTTCGTTACGTCTGTTTGCCCCTGCTAATTCTGCCTCTGGAAATATAACCAACCGGAAAAGATCGCCCAGAAAAAAGCTTTTACCTTGAGCATACGCTGGCTGCACCGCAATACGGGGGATGCCAAAACTGTTGGAGACCTGTGTCATCAAACGGTCAATAGAGGTTCCATCTTGTGTGCCACTACAGAAATAGGCACCACGCATATAGGGTTGATGCTGATACCTGTTCTTAACAAATACCTGCTGGACAAAACTCTGCAAGGCAGGCCCCAAAGCCTCCATCTGCTGAGGAAAACCAAAAATGGCCCCTCTACGCCGTGTATCCCGCTCTTGATGAATGCGCGACATCACCCGTTCGTAGATTCTTGATAAAAGCTTTTTATACTCTTGTGCAAACAGATTAAAGTCTGGGCTTCTGGAGGCGTCTGGCATATCAGGCATAGAAATCCCCCACACCTGCTCTCGCTCTTCTTTATTAAGGTCCTCAAAGAACTCTGTGAATCCTGCCACCAGGTCGCTTTTGGTAAAGACCAGATAAATAGGAATACGAATCCCCAGTTTTTCCATCAACTCATCAACTCGTGCCCTGATGGTTTTTGCATGTTCACTGCGTTCAACATCAGTTTGCGTCATGATATCCTGCAAACTAATGGCAACAATGACCCCATTGATTGGGCGGCGGCGGCGCTTTTTTTTCAGCAGCTCAAGAAAACCGTTCCACACTGCACTGTCAGCAACCCTGTGGCTGTCTTGCGTGGTATACCGACCTGCAGTATCAATTAGTACAGCGTCATTAGTGAACCACCAATCGCAATTGCGTGTACCACCTACACCATGAAGCGCCCCCTTGCCAAACTGCTCAGCCAGAGGAAATTCCAGTGTTGAGTTGACTAGCGCGGTGGTTTTACCTGCGCCCGGGGGGCCGATAATAATGTACCAGGGCAGCTCGTAGAGCGCCTTACGACGACCGCCCCCTGAAAACTTCACCTTTTTAAGTGTTGCCAGTGCTTGTGAAAATGTTTCCTTTATCTGTTCAAGCTCGTCGGCTGATTGCACCGCTCCGTGATCAATGGCTTGTTCGTATCCATGTCCTTGCAGTCCGGCCAACAACTCCCTATCTTTTTTACTATCACGCAATTGGATTCGTAAAACATTCAGGCCCCATAGCACCACAATCGAGAGGATGACAAATAGCCTATAGATGGCCTCGCCAAGCGGGGCGAAATTATTGGCCCCAAACTTAATCAACGGGCCAACAAACCAGATCAATAACGACAGAAGAACGAGGCCAACAATGGAGATAAAGATCCTGCTCTTTAAAAATACAACGACGTTTTTCATCTGATTATCCAACAAAGATCATGTGTGCCAGTCATGGGAGCCATCGTTAAGGCTCAATACCATTACCAGCATCAGAAATATCCATCAGCTTTTGCACTTCAGCAGCTGATGAGTAGTGTAGGGCGTATTTAAAGCCAGAGTAGATCAGCAGCAGCAGCACCAATATTGATACCACCGCGACCCAAGGTGGGATATGGCTGGCCAATGTATTTTTAACACGCCCCATTCCACGCCAGTTGGGCGACAAAGAGCGCTCATACTCACCGCGAGAGGCCCGTATTATTGCAAACAGATCGTCTCTAATTTTTTCCAATGTATCCCGGCCACTGTGGGTCAGTTTGTGTTTACCTTCAAACCCCAGGCTGAGGCACAGATAGATCAGCTCCAAAATGTGGAGGTTATCCCTAGGGGAGCCACGCAACCGCTCCAGTATGAGAAAAAATTTTTCACCACCCGCTGTCTCGCCATGAAATGTGCTCAACAACGTTTGTTGTGGCCACTTGCTCTCGCCACCCCATGGCGTATTCAGGACGGCCTCATCAAGTGCAGTACAGAGTATGTAACGTGCTGTCAGTGCTATTTCAGATTTAATGCCACGCTCTCTGACCTGCGCTTCGAAAGCTTTAATCTCAGCAACTAAACGCTGATACAGACCATCAACATTGGGGTGGCTGGGAGAGACACGTGTTTTCTCAAATACAACCAGCAGTGCAGACGCCGCGGCAATCAATGGATTCAAACTATATTCCGGCTGACTGTATACGGGCAGAGAACCATGATCCAATACTGCTGGTTTATCCATCCTCGTTTCCGGGGCACTGGGCTGATACGCTGGCTGAGCCGCTCCTCTACGTCCTCCGCCAGGTGTCGGCCTAACAACCGTGCTATCACCACCCTTGGGTTGCCAAAAAACTGTTTTATCTGACTCGTCAGAAGACATCAGCGCCTCCCTTTACGAATGGTTTTCTGTCCAAAACCCTGGCCTGTACTTTTTATCAACATTATTGCCTAATCGCCCAGAATTGAAACTCAAGCCCAGGAAACTCTCCGCCAACATGCAGCGCAATGCCGCCGGAGTGCTGAAGCTCTTTCCACAACGGGTTACTCTTATCCAGTTCAAAATAGGTATAACCGGCATGAAAGGGGATTTGTCGTGGTACCACAGGTAACGCCTTCATCGGTATTCCAGGAATCGCGGCGTTAACCAACTGGCGTATACGTTCTACGGGGCCAACCTTAACCTGAGCAGGCAGACGGGCACGTAAAACATCATCCGCGATATTGGCACGTGCCGCCAGTACAAACATGGAGCTGCTTAATAAAGTAACATCAGGAATTTGCGCCACCTTAATGCCATATTTCTTTTCAACCAGATTCAACGCAACAGCTGTCTGCTCGTATACCGCGCTCAATCCTTGACGCAACGCCACAACCAGTGGTGTAAACGTGGCACGCAAATCATCGTGCAGATATGGCGTCAGTGTTGGAGGACGTTTGGTTTGGCTAAAAAAGACACTAAGATCACCCAATACTTGCAACAGATAAAAAAACAGGGTCAGGGGGTGCAGGCCTTTAATTTTTGCCAGATGCATCATAAGCAGCTCATGCCGGTTAATCAACTGCAACATAATGTAATCAGAAACTTCAGCCGTCCCTCCAGATCTGACATCTGCCAATCTACCGGCTATCGATTCGCCCCTGTGGTGCAACAACCCAAGCAATTCCGATATGATGGCAGACAGCTTTGGGGTTGAATTACAATCAAGAAAGGTAGAGATAAAACTGTCATCCAACAGGATATTTTTATCCTCTCGGGATTCGGCGATCCGCAATACACCTATACAGGCGTAACCACTCAAATCATCCGACTCAAGCAGCAGCTTAATCCTAAGCATGCCCACATTTATCGGTATGCTCTCGCCCCCTGTCTGGGTGACGTCACGAGTACTCTGTTCCAATGAATAGTAACGGGATACCCCTCTTGCACCATCATCGCTGGATACTTCAACCACGCCCGGACGGTTTACCGTTATACCAATACAGACAACTGTATTATGGGTGCCGCTGGCTATTTCCAAAACTGCTGGTGGGGCATCTTGCTCGGGAAACGAAAATGGGGTGCCATCCGGAAAGACACCAGCTGCTTTAACAATGGAAACTTTTCCAAGTTTAAGCAGCTGCCCATCCACTTCAAACTCATGCAACCCCCAGTCATAACTGCCTAAAGCAGAACATCTGCCATCAACGTAACGTTGAAAATAACGCTCTTGTTGCTGAAAGTGCTGGGGATTCAAGAACATCCCCTCAGACCAAACAACCTTGCTATCTAGTGACATTTAAATGCGCCTATATTTTACACATCGATATGTCTGAAATATTTTTCTGGTACAAATGATCTACCATAAATTCAGCAACACATACCTTAGCTCTTCTTACCCGATAATTTTTTCAGTTCCCATTAAACACAATGGCCTATTCATTAGCCGACTGATCAATTCTGATGCTATTGCCAGATACTGAAACGACCAAGCGCATGCTTCCATCAATTTTTTTCACAACCGGCACAGCCAGCTTATATTCTGCATCTTTGTACTGAACGAACTCTGCATAGACACCGATGTATTGAGTCTCTTTAGTCAAGGTATGCTTACTGGTAACACCCTGGCCAGGCACAAGATGTTTCAGCTCATGTTTGACAAGCAGTTCCCCACCAAACAACTGTTTATCTTTTTCGTATATATCCAAAAACCCTGCTTTCAAAAATGCTTTGTCCGATTTTAATTCATACATACGAACAAACAGAGGCGATGGAACGTTGTTGTCGTCAGGGTTAATATCCCCATTTACTTTCACCTCCAGCGTTAATTCAGTATCAGCTGGAATCACCTGAGCAATCTTCTCCTTAGTGGAAGTACATGCTGCAACCGACAAAACAACTACCACACTAAGTGCCAGCCTTAGAGTATGAACCATATATTTACGTCCCCAACTAGATTGCACTCGTTACGCCCCGGCCGCTCACTTTGAGCCCTTGCTACGATTTAACGACAATTTTTGCAGCTGATCTTCGTATGCATTTACAAAATCGTCCCCAAACAGGTCTTTAAATGAGGCGTCCATATCATTCACCAACTCATTGTAATAGTCCCTGTACGAATCCCAGTGCCTGGCTTTTTTACTCACCTGGATCAGCCCTGATTTAAGGTACTTATTAAATCTCATCTCCAGCACCTCAGGATCAAACCGCTCAAGCCCTCGATTAAAGCCGGCCCTTATACCCGCCAATACGGCAACTTGATGGTCACCGATGCTTTGAAAACCTTCACGAATAGCATCAACTGGCTTTTTATAAGCATTTCCCTCTTTTACAAACATATTCTCTATGGCATCTTCAATGTTTGCAGAAAAGTTAAGCGGATTATTCTCAACTGGCTGAATAGTAGTGACATTCATGCGGAACTCATTTTTTATACTATTTTTGTAACTAACGGCCTGCATCATACCGGCGATGGTTACACGGATAAAATCACCCGCCACCTGATTGATCATCGCCACCTTTTCGTCACTTAGGCCCCGTTGATCAAGACCCAGCGCACGGATCAAACTGACGTGTCCCCCCGTTAGGTCAACCTTAACTGAGGCAGACGTTACCTGTTCCTGTAGCTGTCGTAGCCGTAATTCAAGCGCGCCGTTGGCCTTTTCTAACGCTTTAATTGTCTGTTCCAACTGACGAACACGCTCAAAATCAACATCTGGCGTGTCAGGTTTACGCACTGGAGGCGGCACAATTGGCTGTGAGTTAGATATAACCGCATCAGAAAAATCATCGTCCCAGTCTTCCGGGATTGCGCTGGGAAATGAATAAGCCTGATTTACCGCACCCGCCCCATCTGAATAGCTAACAACACCGTCCCACTCGGGTGGGTCAGCAAATAGCTCAGACTCGCTACCCCCCAGCAGTGCCAGGGGATCGCTCTGCTCGGTAACACTACCCGGCATTTCAGGAATAACAGGCAGTAGGGGGCGCTCTAAAGCTTCACGCTCCCACAACGGATCGGCCTGATCAGGAATAAATGCCAATGGGTCAATATCCCGCTGAGGCTTTATATCCAAGCCAGAAAAAGGCCCTGAAACCTGATGCTTGGCAGGCTCCTCATGCAAAGGTTCACTGACAGCAGCATTAGCCGACACTGAGACAGTAAACTCGTAATCACCGAGCGTAAATACGTCTCCATCGGACAAAACTGTTTTACACCCCCGGCCAACGGGCTCAGAGGCACCATTAAGGAACGTGCCGTTTGTGCTTAAATCGGTTAGGTAAAATCTGTTGCTCAAACAGTCAATCTGGACATGCCGTCCAGAAATAAAACGGTCAGGGTCATCCAGCACCCAGGCATTATCCGAGCTGCGGCCGATCGTGCCACCCCGAGCCGAAAACGTCATGTTTGTCCGGGCATTTGTGGCATTACCAGGGGCCTTGGCCATTGAAACTGTAATAACTGACATAAACCAAACATTCAAATTAAATCACTGTCTACCAATACTTAATGCAGCTATGGATGACTTGCCATGCACCATTCTGGCCATGAACATTCACATTAAAGCGATATGGAAAACCACCAGTTAACCATCATCAACTCCGCCTGCATTAAGCTCCCCCTCACGTTAGTTTAGCGCCTACGTAAACCGTGTCGACATATTACACCAAGCACTACCCAACTAATGATGTTTTTCGCCTGAACAAACCATCAAGCCACACCTCGATACAATAACGAATCACAATACTAACAGCAAAGCGCTCATAACTACCCAATCACCATGCGCCGTCAAGTAGCTGGACTCACTGCTACCCATACTTGCAAAGACGACAGCTGTCTGTTTTGCAACAGCGCTTTACACAATTAAAATAATATATTATAAGTTTCAGGCATTTCATCTTTCTCTTGTGTCTATAAGAAAACACTAAAATAACCATAGACTCAGGCATTTGAAGTGGTGGTTTCCTGCCCCACACAGACACGCAGATGTCATTTTTACGGTAAAAAAAACAATAACAACTTGATTAACAAAGAGATATTGCGAGAAATGTACTTGGCTACAGATAGCTATTTTTCTCAAAGTAAGTACAAGGTTGAAGGGATAAAGATGTCATCGTCAGGCACTGTTGATTTAAACGAGCTACTCTCTCCCATACCCGGAGAGATTCCAGGCGGGCACGATATTCGCCAAAATCAATCCATCTCATCGCCGTACAACCAGATTAAGGATGCCCGTGCCACTGCTCGTGCTGCCGAACGCAACAGTCTATTTGATGGCAAAAGCGACATGGCCATGGAAAACTGGCAGAAGATACTTGATTTGGCACCGGTAATACTGCGTGATCACGCAAAAGATCTTGAAATTGCCGCCTGGTATACGGAGGCATTAATTCGTAAACAGGGATTTAAAGGCCTGAACAGCGGCTTTACCCTTATCAGGCACTTGATAGAAATTTTCTGGGATAGCCTCTACCCCATGCCTGATGAAGATGGCTTGGAAACACGCATATCTCCACTCACAGGCCTAAACGGCGAGGGGGCCGAGGGTGTGTTAATCCCCCCCATACGCAACAGTGTTATCACTGAATCCCATTATCCCGGCCCGTTTACCATCTGGCAGTACAAGCAGGCCCTGGATATACAAAAAATTTCTGATGCCGATTTGCGCGACAAAAAAACCGAACAAATAGGCTTTAGCATCGCCGATATACAGTCAACCGTATCAAAGTCCAGTGACCAGTTTTTCATCGATCTTCACAATGATATCCACACCTCAATCGCAGAATATAGAAAGATAGGGGAGTTACTTGACAACCATTGCGGTACCCATGAAGGCCCACCCACAAGTAACATTATCAACGCCCTTGAAGATGCCCTGGCGACAGTTAAATTCCTTGGAAAATCAAAGATACCCGACACTATTTCCGATGCCTCCTCCAGCCCTGCTGAACAGTCCGGCCACGATTCCAACCAGGGCACCACTGCCAGCAGTGAAGCCACACAGCGCCTTGGCCCCATACGCTCCAGAGACGACGCGTTCAGGCAGCTGAACAATATCGCCGACTTTTTCCGGAAGACAGAGCCTCATTCACCCATATGCTATTCCATAGAAAGAGCAATCAAATGGGGCAATATGCCCCTTAATGAGCTCATTCTCGAGCTGATCCCTGATGATTCATCCCGGGATATTTATAAATCACTTACCGGAGTGACTCCCAAAGATCAATAACCAATTTATGTTAGATTAACAACAACATTGAGCATGCGGCTTGGGCCCTTTGGTAATAAGATGACAACCTGCTGTTGTGGATCCCTGTTATGGAAATATTAAAACCACCACAATACATATATAAAAGGATAAATCATGTCTGAGAGTATTCACGATAAATTGAAGCGCGTACGCAAGCCACGGGTTCATATCACCTATGATCTTGAGACCAATGGTGCCGTTGCTGATAAAGAACTGCCGTTTGTGATGGGCGTGATGGGCGACTACTCAGGCGACAATACCGACAACAAAAAGCCACTGAAGGAGCGCAAGTTCTCCCAGATTGATCGTGATAATTTCAATGAGGTGATGAATAAAATATCACCGGAACTCAAAATGAAGGTTGAAAACACTCTACAGGGTGATGGAAGCGATATGTCCGTTAACCTGAAATTTAACACTATGGAAGATTTCGAGCCGCACCGGGTTGTCGAGCAAATTGACTCCCTGAAGAAACTCCTCGATACCCGCAATAAATTACGAGACCTGCTGACCAAGGCTGATCGCTCTGACGAACTGGAGTCTTTACTGGAACAGGTGCTCAGTAACTCCGCAGCAATGTCTTCACTCACTCAGGAGCTTGGTGTAAACGACAGCAAAGACAACAAAGGGGGCGATAAATAAATGAGCACAGAACAGCAAAAAAATGATGCCGCCGAGGCAACCAGCCTTGAGGTCAGCTTTCTTGAACAGGCGATAACGGCCACCAAACAGACCCCCAAAGATGAAACGGAGAGTCTGTTAAAAAACCTCACCCAGGAAGCGATGAAGGGGACTGTCAAGTGGGACAAAAACCTGACTATCACTATCAACTCCGCTATTGCTGCCATCGACAAACTGATGTCCAAACAGCTGGCTGCCGTAATGCATGATGAGAAATTCCAAAAACTCGAAGGGTCATGGCGCGGATTAAACCATCTGGTGATGAACAGTGAAACCAGCTCTCAACTAAAAATACGGATGATGAGCATCAGCAAAAAAGAGCTGGCCAAAGATCTTGAGAAAGCCGTTGAATTTGACCAAAGTCAAACATTCAAGAAGATCTATGAGAGTGAGTTCGGGATCGCTGGCGGTGAACCGTATGCTGCACTCATCGGTGATTACGAATTCTCAACCCACCCCGAAGATATCGATATGCTTTCAAACATGTCCAATATTGCAGCCGCAGGGTTTTGCCCCTTTATTTCAGCTGCCTCTCCAAACATGTTTGGCTTTGATAGTTTTACTGAACTCTCAAAACCCCGTGATCTGGAAAAAATATTTGATTCCGCAGAGTACATCAAATGGCGCAGTTTCCGTGAAACCGCAGACTCTCGTTTTGTGACACTGACAATGCCCCGTGTCTTAGCTAGATTGCCTTACGGCTCAGCAACCAAGCCCATTGACGCATTCAACTTTGAAGAGATGTCTATTGATACTTCCGGCAGACATACACAGAGCGAACATGGCGAATACTGCTGGACCAATGCCGCCTATGCAATGGGCACCGTATTAACACGCTCATTTTCCAGCTATAACTGGTGCACCAGCATACGTGGTGCCGAGGGCGGAGGAAAGGTCGAAGGCCTGCCAAGCCATGCCTTCGTCAGTGATGATGGCGATATGGATCAGAAATGCCCCACCGAAATCGGCATTACCGATCGTCGCGAAGCTGAACTCAGCAAGCTTGGATTCTTGCCCTTATGCCATTACAAAAACACCGACTACGCGGTATTTTTCGGTTCACAAACAACACAAAAGCCTCAGCGTTTTGATGATCCGGACGCATCTGCCAATGCCGAGATTTCAACACGATTGCCATACATTTTGGCAACTGCCCGTATCGCCCATTACCTCAAGGTGATGGCGCGTGACAAGGTAGGGTCGTTTATGGAGGCCTCCGAAGCAGAGGCGTGGCTCAATCAGTGGATATCCAAATATGTTAACGCCACGCCGGGGGCCAGTGCCGAAATGAAGGCACGGTATCCCCTTGCTGAAGCCAACATTGAAGTAAAGGAAGTCCCCGGCCAACCGGGTGTCTACAGTGCCATTGCCTGGATGCGCCCCTGGCTACAGATGGAGGAACTCACCGCATCACTCCGACTGGTGGCCAGTATTCCCAAAGCGGGTTAACGTTCGTGCGGGGAGTTCTCCCCGCACTTCTTTGCAGCAATCCACCTACAACCTTGGCCATACCCCATGCCTCAAGCAGGTAACAACGCATATAGTATCAATATGGATGAGCTGTATACCCAGCCCGCCTATATTATCGGAATCGACGCTTTTTTAAGTGAAAAAGACCACATACAAGCGCTTGTATACTGGATGACCACGTTTGAAAAAAACTGCGTACTGAAAACGGCCAGTGACATTGATTATGCAATCAATCAAACCATTGCCTCTATTGATAATTTAATTAATGAACAGCTAAATCAGATCATCCACCATCCACAGCTGCAGAAACTGGAAGCTTCATGGCGCGGGTTGTGGTATCTCATTACCCAGGCAAGTAGCGCTTCCAATATTAAAATCAAAGTACTCGATATCAACTGGCTTGAAGTAACTAAAGATATCGATAAAGCGTTGGAGTTTGACCAGAGCCAGCTCTTTCGGAAAATATATAGTGATGAGTACGACACCCCCGGAGGAGAGCCCTTTGGTGTATTGATTGGTGACTACGAACTTAACCACAGAATCTCTGATAGACACCCACATGACGATGTGGCCACCTTAAGAGGCGTGGCAAAAATCGCCGCCGCCTCATTTGCACCCTTTATCGCCTCCGCCTCCAGCGAGCTGTTTGGCCTGGATAATTTTTCCAAACTCAGATCACCCTTGAACCTCGATGCTATTTTTGCGCAATCCGAATATATAAAATGGCGCTCACTGCGTGATGATGCAGACACCCGATTTATTGGCTTAACACTCCCCAGAGTTTTGATACGCCGCCCTTATCGCACCAGACCTGGCAGCTACAAGGGACTCTATTTTTATGAGACGCAAACCTCCAGTACTGCTGATGAGTACCTATGGGGCAATGCCTGTTATGGCTTTGGTGCTGTATTAATTAGGGAGTTTGCCAATATTGGCTGGTTTGGGCATATCAGAGGTGCCTCTCGTGACCAAATCTCAGGCGGACTGCTAAACACCTTGCCTATCGACTCTTTTGAGACCGATGCCGACGGAATCGCTATTAAACCAGTCACTGATATTATTATTACTGACTCCGTTGAACGGGGGCTTAGTGAATTTGGTTTTATTCCACTGTGCCAATGTTATAACACCTCTTTTGCCTCTTTTTATAACAATCAATCCTTGCACAAACCACAATATCAATCCGGCACCAATGCAAAATTATCGGCCATGTTACAACATGTATTATGTGGTTCCAGGATCGCACACTACGTTAAGGTTATTATCAGGGATAAGATCGGCTCATTTATCACTGCCAGCGAGTGTGAGGACTATTTACGCAACTGGCTGTTTCGGTATACAACAGCCAGGGAAGATTTGGCCTGGGAGGAACAGGCACGATACCCACTCCGGGAGGCCGCCGTTGAGGTGAAAGAGCACCCTGAAAAACCGGGACAATACATATCCATTATCAGGCTGCGCCCCCATTATCAACTTGACCAGATGATATCTGAACTTGAACTCAGCACTGAACTGACCTCGGCGAGCTAAAAATGGCCTATATTGATAAATCAAAAAAACTCCGCCCGTCGATATTTGACAGACTGCTGGATGACACACCCCACAACAAACTGGAGTCAGAACCCGACAGGTATCAAAACCTGAAAACACTGCGGCAAAGTGTGCGTCGCGATCTGGAGCAACTTCTCAATACCCGATATCGAATCGTCAGCCCGCCACCAGAACATAGACAGTTAGAACACTCGTTACTCAACTACGGCCTGCCAGACCTTGCTACAATCAACATTCTTGATGCCGATCAGAAAAAAGAGTTTATCCGTCACATGGAAAAAGTTATTAGAACATACGAACCGCGCTTCAAATCGGTAAAAGTGACACACCATGATAATAAAGATAAAACTGATCGGGCGTTACGCTTTAGAATTGATGCGGTACTCTATGCCGACCCCTCGCCAGAAATCGTTGTTTTCGACTCTGTTCTGGAGTCTGTCACACGAAGTGTCAGCGTGACAGAGCTTGGTCATGGCTGACGAACTACTCCCCTACTACGAAAAAGAGCTGGCCTACATCAGGCAGTTAGGTGCTCGCTTTGCCAAAGAGCACCCCAAGATCGCCGGTCGCCTGGGTATTAGTACCGATACCATTGAAGATCCACACGTCTCCCGGCTTATCGAAGGGTTTGCCTACCTCAACGCCCGGATTCAACATAAACTGGATGATGATTTTCCTGAGTTGAGTGATGCGATGCTAAGTGTGATTTTTCCGCACTATCAGCGCCCATTACCATCATCAACCATCATTCAGTTTATCGCTGATGAAGAACAGCTGGATTCAAAATATTTTATTGCCGAAAACACACTCTTAGAAACAGAACAATTTGGGGGTGAAAGCTGTAAATTTTCAACCATCTACCCCACTGAACTACTCCCAATCCGGGTTGAGTCGGCACATCTTATCGGACGCCCCTTTAAAACGCCCAACTCCGCCCAAGTGAATGGCGCAAAGTCTGTGCTTAAACTGTCGCTCACCACCTTCTCTAATGAACTGATGTTTTCAGATATCAAACTTGAAACGATTCGTTTTTATCTCAAAGGGCAATCTCAATATATTAATCCGCTCTACGAACTGTTATTAAGGGATGCCCTAACCCTGGTCATGCACATCCCGGAGACCGGCGAGTCAATCACCATCAATAATAGCGCCATACAACCCGTTGGTTTTGGAACAAATGATGGACTCTACCCATACCCACCCACATCCTTTGTCGGTTATCGACTATTAACAGAGTTTCTCACTTTTCCAGAAAAATTCATGTTCATAGATCTCAACGGATTGGCCGAATTCATACCCGCCAACGCCAAAAACACGCTAGAAATTTACATCTATTTATCATCAACCAACATAGAACTTGAACATAATCTTAGCGGCGAAATGTTTGTACTGGGTGCCACACCAGGTATCAATCTCTTTCCACTACGTGCTGACCCTATTAAATTAGACCACCACAATTCCGAACATCAAATAGTGCCCGAGTCACGCCGGCCTAAAAGCTATGAGATCTACTCCGTCGATAAAGTCACGGCCACATCACCGTCAGGCAATCAGGGGTGTTTACCACTTTACGGGCTAAATCATAAACAGAATGACTCGGCCTCTGGAGTATTCTGGTGTGCCACACGACGCCCTGCAACCATGAGCGCCGGCACCAGAGATGAGGCCACCGATATCTTCCTCAGTCTGGTGGATCTGCATTTTAATCCTGACCTGCCAGAGGCGCGCACACTAGTAATAGACACTACCTGCAGCAACCGCAATCTGCCCGAAAAACTACCCTACTCATCCACACAACCAAAACTCCAATGCCTTGACATCGCACCACCCTGCATCAATATCCGCTGCCTGACACAACCATCGGCCACTGTCAGGCCCGCGCTACGAAATCATGCCCGCTGGCGTTTAATCTCACATTTAAACCTCAACCATCTATCACTGGTGGGTGGTGACAATGCTACCAAAGCACTGAAAGAGATATTACGACTGTATGACTTCAAAGAGTCATCCATTACCCGTGGTTTAATTGACGCAATACTCGATATTCAGGTGCGCCCCATCAGTGCACCACTCACCATCAATGGTCATGCGGCCATGTGCAGGGGGACCGAAATTGAAGTTTTACTGGATGATCAGCAGCTCACCGGAAGCAGCGCTTATCTATTTGCCACAATATTGGAACATTTTTTTGCCCTATACTGCTCAATCAACTCATTTACCCGTGTACTGGTCAAACTAAAAAACAGAGAAGGATACCTTAAAAAATGCCCTCCCCGCGCCGGCGAAAAGATATTTCTATAATTCAGGATCTGGCTGGCGCTCCGTATAAATACACATTTATACAAACTGTCAGACTAATCCAGCGCTCCGCCACGCTCAATAAAAACCCGGCATCCAAACCTGTTGGGCTTTTCACACCACCTACTGCAGAGTCCATACGCTTCTCAGTCAATCAATCACTCAGCTTTCCTGCCGCAGAAATTGAATCTGTCACCGACATCATTAATGTCGCTAGAGAAAAACACTGGGGTGTTGATGTCAACTTTATGGGATTAACAGGCAGTTCAGGTGTGCTACCACACCACTATACCGAAACAATTCTTCAACGACTCAAAATAAAAGATGAGGCATTAAAAGAATTTTTTGATCTCTTTAACCACAGAACCATCTCACTATTTTACCAAGCCAGTACAAAATACAGTCTTGCCCTGAACTATGAACATAGCAAAACAGGCGCTGATAAAAAAATCGACCATTTCACAAGAGCGTTTCTATCACTCATAGGGATGGGTACCACACGCCTTAATAACCGGCTGCATATCGAGGATGAGTCCCTTATCTACTATAGCGGGCTACTATCAGAGCAGATTAAAACCAGCGCCAATCTCAAACAGATATTGCAAAACCATTTCAATGTCCCCATCAAGATCAGAGAGTTTATCGGCCAATGGCAAGAGCTGATTGATGATGTGCGAACAAGGCTCCCGAATGGAAGAGTCTCTCCCGGTCAAAATAACAACCTAGGGAAATCCGCCATGATTGGGAAAAAAGGCTGGCTCGCCCAAGGAAAATTCAGCATCGTTATTGGCCCCCTTAAAAAAGACCAATTACAAGAGTTTGCACCAGGAACACAAGCACTGAAAGCCATGAATGAGATTGTAAGGCTATATGCCGGCATGGAATATGATTACGACTTCAAAATACAGATCAGAAAATCGGACATCCCATATCAAGTCAAACTGGACTCCCACAACCCACCGTGTATGGGCTGGAATACCTGGCTGGCCAGCAAAAAAGATCGTGTCCATGCAGAAAATGCTACCATGGAAATATCAGTTTCTGCTGATCGATTAATGTAATACGATGCCAAATATTAACGTTTAAACGTATCTATATATTCAGAAAGAGAGAGCCGGAATGATCACCATTGACTTAAAATCCTTGGTTGCCAAAATGAACCACACCACCCGCAACGCCCTGGAGGGGGCAGCCGGTTTATGTATGGCACGGACACACTACAATGTTGAAATAGAACATTGGCTTCTCAAATTGATAGAGACACCTGACACCGATCTGTTAACCATTTTAAATCGATTCGATATCAATACAGGTAGCTTTACCCGTGAATTAAATCGAGAACTGGACAATATAAAAACCGGTAATACCCGCGCACCAGCACTGTCGACCAATATTATTGATGTGGCAAAAACAGCCTGGATGCTCGCATCCATAGAGTATGGCCACACACAAACCACCTCTGCCCACATATTAGGGGCGCTGATGTTAGATGAGACTCTGAGCCGCTCTACCTCCATCACCGGTGGAGAGTTAAAAAAAATAGCCCCCGAATCTCTGCGTGAAGTTATTCGTGCAACTGTAGGCTCGACCAGCGAATCACTGAGCCACGCAACCATTGACGGTGATACAAAGCCTAGCGCAACGGGCACCCCTAGTCAGACACCCGCCCTCGACAAATTCACTGTCAATATGACACTAGAGGCAAAACAGGGAAAAACTGACACCATACTAGGACGCGACGAAGAGATCCGTCAGATCATCGACATATTAATTCGTCGTCGCCAAAACAACCCCATCCTCACTGGCGAAGCAGGTGTCGGTAAAACAGCCGTCATTGAAGGCTTTGCCCAGCGCATCGCCTCCGGTGATGTTCCAGATCAGTTAAAAGGTGTCTGTGTACGCAGCCTGGATCTTGGCCTGTTGCAAGCCGGTGCCAGCGTCAAAGGCGAATTCGAAAATCGCCTCAAATCTGTTATAGCCGAAGTAAAGGCATCACCTCAGCCCATTATCATGTTTATAGATGAGGCCCACACCCTCATTGGTGCTGGTGGCAAAGAGGGACAAGGTGATGCCGCCAACTTGCTCAAACCCGCATTGGCACGCGGTGAACTGCGTACCATCGCCGCTACAACCTGGGCAGAGTATAAAAAATACTTTGAACGCGATCCGGCACTGACACGGCGCTTTCAGGTTGTAAAGATTGAAGAGCCCAGCGAAGAAAAAGCCATTGATATGATGCGCGCCATCTCTGACATGTTGCAAACTCACCATGGCGTCCGAATTTTGGATGATGCCATTGTAGCCTCTGTGCGCCTATCCAGTCGTTACATTACCGCACGCCAGCTGCCTGACAAATCGGTAAGTTTGCTGGATACCGCCTGTGCACGTGTGGCCTTAAGCCAAAGCACCACACCTGCGTCTGTAGAAGATAGTCAACGACGCATAGCTCAATGCAAAGCCAACATCATCTCTCTGGGGCGCGAAAATGCAACAACAGGGGGCCATGATGAACGAATTCAGGCGCTCACAGAAGAGCAGTCCAGACTTGAAATACGTCTCGAAGAACAACTCACACAATGGAAAAAAGAGCGGCAACAGGTGGCTCAAATTCACGCCCTTCAGAAAACCATCGAAGAGGATTTTAAACTCAGCCACCTCACTGAAGAACAGAAAAAACAGAACAGTTCACCACCGCCCTTGACTGAAAGTGAACTCGTCACCATTAAAAAAGAGTTAAACCAATGCACACAGGTATTGGCTGAACTGCAGGGTGAAACCCCCATGATCCAGATCAATGTTGATAGCCAGTCCATTGCCGAGGTTGTCGCCAACTGGACAGGCATTCCTGTTGGAAAGATGGTCGCCGATGAAATTCAATCCATTATGAAGCTCAAGGAACTTCTTGGTAAACGTGTCATTGGCCAGACACATGCACTGGATGCCATTGCACAGAGCATACGCACATCCCGCGCCGGCCTCACCGACCCCCGCAAACCTATCGGTGTCTTTTTTATGGTGGGACCCAGCGGCGTAGGTAAAACCGAAACTGCATTGGCGCTATCAGATCTGCTTTATGGTGGCGAACACAACATCACCACCATCAACATGTCAGAATTTAAAGAAGAGCATAAGATATCAATGTTGCTCGGCTCACCCCCTGGATATGTCGGCTTTGGCGAGGGTGGCGTATTAACAGAAGCCGTACGGCGGAAACCCTATAGCGTAATATTGCTGGATGAGATGGAAAAAGCACATCCCGGAGTGCAGGATATTTTCTACAACCTCTTCGACAAAGGGACCATAAAAGATGGCGAAGGGCGCGACATTGATTTTCGCAACACCATTATCATCATGACATCCAATGCCGCCGAAGAGCATATTCGCGCAATCTGTGCCGCAAGCGAAACGCTGCCCGATCCAGACACACTGCTGGACAACTTCCGCCCACACCTATTAAATTATTTTAAACCTGCATTTTTAGGAAGGACGACCATCATCCCTTACTACCCACTCAGTGATGACAATCTACTGGATATATGCAAAATCAACATGGCCCGGATAGAAAAACGGATAAAAAATCATTACGATGCCAGGTTCACTTACCATGACGATGTGCTGCTACACATTGTTGCACGCAGCCAGGAGGTTGACACAGGCGCCCGAAATATTGAAAACATTCTGACGCGAACATTAATGCCCGCATTAGCCACCGAGTGTTTATCAAGAATGGCGCTGCAGGAGACCATCTCAACCATACATGTATCTATAACTGAAGAGGGAGAGTTCCTCTACGAAATAAAATAGAACTCACGATACACCCATCACATCAACCTATTGTAATTCCCCGCAGTGGATGTAGCGTCATCCACTGCGCCGACAAACCGAACCTGGCGCATAGACACAATATCTCCGAAAATGGTATATTTTCGCCTCATTTGCCGCGCACATTTAACATATCCAGCCATGTCACAATACCGAACAAGTCTACATCTATTCGCCAAGACTACAGGAGCTATCCTGCTGGGCGTCATACTTATCGGTCAGGCAGCAGCAACGGACTTAAACGACAGCGACATTGATCAGCTTGACAAACTCTACCAAAACTTCTCAAAACAGTTTTACCTGCAAAAATCAACTCAAACCAGCGCGCCATACAATAACTTCCAACCCCTTATACAAGCGGTAGAGCAACATCAACAGAATAGACAGGCTATTGATGCCATCACTTTAATTGTCACACATCTGGACCTGATTCAAAGCAATGTAGACTCACCCGCTGTTATCAACATCCTGGCACTGCTTTTAAAACACAATGAGTGGGACTCTGCCAGCAGGTTGTTCACCACTATTCGGAATGACAGTAACAAAACCATCGTCTCCAATGCCCGCTTTATCATGGCAAAACACTATATGAGGCGAAGCCAATGGCAAAAAGCCATCGAACAGCTGGATGGCATTACGGGTGATCTTGTCGTCAACGATGCGGATTACGCCAATCTGATGCATGGCGTCGCACTTCAACGGTTAAAGAAACATAGAAAAGCGATTGAGATCTACGAAAAAAATAGAGCAATATCCACACTGCACCCACAAATCACTTTAAACCTTGCCGTTGCTTACATTCGCCAAGACTGGTGGACAGATGCTCACGCCGCCATTAAAGAACTGCTGAAACAACCACTCAATGACAGCCTGAACGAACTGGAAAATCGTTTTAATGTTATTCTCGGTTACTCACTCATGCGCCAGGGTTATTATAGAAATGCACGAGATGCCTTCAGAAAGGTAAACATTACCAGCCAGTACACCAATCAAGCATTGATCGGTATCACGCTGGCCGCCGTCAACCAGGACAACTATGTGGGAGCCCTGAATGCGGCGACCATGCTCAAAGAAAAACAAGAGCATGATCTGCCAAGTGCAGAATCTTATCTATTAATCCCCTATATCTATAGCAAGCTGAATCAGAATCTCACCGCATCGGCCAGCTACAGCAGCGCAATTGAACACTACACGCAAGAGATTCAAGCTATCGAAACATTGCTAGCAAAAAACAGTACGCTGCTTAATACGATTCAAATAACAGACAATCAAATATTGCTGATAGACAAATACCCAATGGATACACTCCAGCGTTTTCCACAATCACTCATCGACAACTATCTGCACATTAAAGAACTCAAAACACAAACAGATAATGGATTGACACAACAGTTAAGCCCGCTTGAAGCTGCTTACAATGATGCATTAATCAACATCGCGAGGGCATTTCTGACCGAACGGGCCACACAACTCAACAGCTACATAGCTCAATCAAGATACGGCCTTGCATTACTCTATGACAGCAGCCTGACCGAGTGAAATACCGCATGAGATATAAAGTGTTTATCATTCCGCTCTGTATCAGTCTGGCTGCTTGTGCAACACCACACAAAGATGCAACCCTATCAGACATTGACATCGTCCATAACGATATTGGAAAAAACAGCGACTCATCAATACAGACATCCAACGACGCCATCAGAAAAGCCTACGCGGACTATCTGCAAAGCGCCTCAAAAAATGATATTTCCAGATTAACCGCCATTAATCGTCTTGCCGAATTAGAGTTTGAGCTTGGCAATCGTGTCGCCCAGGAAAAAAACAGTCTGGCCGGCGACAGCCCCGTACTCATGGATGAGACATACAATGCAAGACTTGATACCACTATTAAGTTAATCACCACTTCGTTACGGGAATACCCAAATGCCAGCGGCAATGACAAGCTTTTATACAATCTTGCCAATGCTTATGACCAGCAGGGGAAAATAGAACCATCATTAGCCGCCCTGACAACCATCATTAATAAGTACCCGCGCTCCAAATATTACCTGGAGAGCCAATTCAGGGTTGCCGAAGGTTATTTCTCAAAAGGTGAGTACATAGCCGCCGATGATGCTTACACCAACGTGATCTCTACGCCCAAAAATGGACGCTTCATTGAGAAATCCTATTTCAAACGTGGCTGGTCAAGATTGAAACTGGAATATTACGCAGAAGCCGCCGACGACTACATTAACGCTGTTGCTTACCACGGCTTCTCAGACATCGACAATCTGAGCTCTACAGAGAAAGATCTGTTCAATGAGTACTTCAGGGCCATTGGCCTATCGTTTGCGTACATGCAAAACCTGGACGAGATAACTGCTTATTTCAAAGAGAGGCCAGCGTTCAGCCATATTTATAATATATACAGCAGCATCAGTGACATCTACTTAAAACAGAATCGCTACTCTGATTCAGCCAGAGCATTGGCCCATTTTTCTGAGCACTTTCCTACATCACCGTATGTGCCTGAATCACAGGTTAAACTAATCGAAAGTTGGAAATTAAGTGGCTTTACCCAAAAAACATACGATGCGATTGATCTCTTTTACACAGCCTACAATCCAGATAGCGCATATTGGACTGAAAACAGCAATCCTGCCTTACAGAAGAGCATCGCCAACTCACTCAAAGAATACACCTTGTTGATGATGGCTAACTACCACAGCAGGTATCAATCAACTCATCAGAAGCAGGATTTTTCAAACGCTGACCAGTGGTATAAACGCTACCTTAGCCATTTTTCACAATATTCCCGCAAAGATAACGTACACTTTTTATATGCCGAGTTATTGGCCGAAAACAAGAGTGACAAAGAGGCCCTTTATCACTATGAAAAGGCCGCATACAACGATGACATCATACTCAACAAGCGTGCTGCCTACAGCACGATCCTTATCACCAGCCAGCTACACCGCTCATCCAGCACCGATCAGGAAAGGTCATCATACCTGGACAGAAATTTACAATATTCACGTGCTTATGCGCAGCTTTACCCCAATGATGAGTTAACGCCCAAGGTGATTGCCCATGCCGCTGAACTTGCCTTTAAAGCAAAACAATATGCCAATGCCATTGAATTAACAAACCTGGTGCATGACAGTGCCGACGCAATGCAACTGGAAGAGATAAGAACCATACGTGGGCACTCTTATTTCGAAAGCGGTCAATTCAGCAATGCTGAAACCACGTATACATCCATATTAAAATCATCAAGCTCAACCTATAAAGCCCGCTACCAGATAGGCAACCAGCTGGCACTATCCATCTACAAACAGGGATTGTCGGAGAAGAGCAATGGTAATACTCAAGGTGCAATTGAGCACTTAATGCGTATATCAAAAGCGGCTCCTGACGCGGGCATTGCAGCAGATGCCGCAAATGAGGCGATCGATCTGGCGATTACAAATGAACTATGGGACATCGCCATAGGCAATATAAAAATATTCCAGGCACAGTTTCCAAACCATTCACTTAACAACGCGATCAACATCAAACTATCTTCCGTATATTTGAAGAGTGGACAGGAGATATCCGCCGCCAGGGAGTATGAAAAGATTGCCTTGGCCGGTGGTGATGCAGCTATCAAAATGGCAGCGCAATGGAAAGCAGCAGAGCTTTATGAGGCAAACGATAAAACGGCGCAGGCGATCAGTGCCTACAAAGCATTTGCAACTACCTACCAGCAGCCTTACGCCCAACACCTTGAAGCGATGCAGAAGCTTGTCACCCTCTACACAGCTGAAAAGGAGATGGCTAACGTAGACATATGGCAACACGCCATTCTTGATGCGGACAAAAATGGTTCCCGCGATGCCATGAACAGCCGTACCAAATTCATCACCTCAACCGCCGCACTCAATCTGGCTATTAAAGAGTTTGGTCTATACAAAACAATATCACTCACGCTGCCACTGAGAGAGAGTCTCGACAAAAAGAAAGCAGCGATGCAAAAAGCAGTCAGACTTTTTGGCCAAGCCTCTGGCTATGGCGTTGCTGAAACCTCTACCCAGGCAAAACACAGCATTGGTGAGATATACCAGCTCTTTAACCACGCCCTTATAAAGTCAGAGCGGCCTAATAACTTAAATGAAGAAGAACTTGAGCAGTACAACCTGCTACTCGAAGATCAGGCATTCCCCTTTGAAGAGAAAGCCATCGAATTTTTCGAAGCCAATATGGCCCATATCAGCGATGGAGTTTATGACTCATGGATTCAACGCAGCCATGATCAGTTAAAGCTGCTATTCCCCGCCAGATATTTAAGAGAAGCAAAAGTAGATGATTATGTTGACCTGTTGCACTAGATGGCTATTGGCCTGCTCTCTGCTGCTGCTATTTGGCTGCAGCACGCAGAATCGCAACGACCCACTGTCTGGGTCGAGTGATGGCAGCCGGAGTCACGATAGTGTTCTTTATCAGCAGGCCATTACCCATCTAAACAGTAACGAGCCGGATAAGGCGGAGAAGATTTTCCAGTCATTGGCCAAAAAAAACAGCGCTATTACAGGTGTCTGGGTCAATCTGGGGATCATGCAGTTAAAGCGGGGCAAGCTGGAGGAGTCCGAGAAACTACTAAAGACTGCCCTGGATAAAGATCCCACATTTCCGCAGACACTTAACCTGCTCGGTTTGATTGAGATAAAAAAAGGAAATATTCGTCAGGCAGAAAAACTTTATACCCAGGCAATTATGCAAAAAGATGGCTATGCTATCGCCCATTACAATCTTGCCCTGCTATATGATACTTATCTCCAAGATATAAAACAGGCCATTCCCCACTATCAACGTTACCTTGATCTTACCGATCATAAAGATGTGGCAACTGCCAATTGGCTGGAAGAGCTTAAATCCACACTCAGTAAAAACAGACCATGAACAGACTGAACAATACTCTTATTGTATTAATGCTCCCTTTATTCTCTTCGCTTACTTATGCTGACGATACGCTGGAGCTTGATACCACCATCATCAAAGACAACAAAGAGGCACCACAAATTTTGTACATGGTGCCGTGGGAGGAGACTAAGGGCAGCACCAAAAGAGAGGAGCATAAACTGGTGTTGCACAGTCTGTTTGGTGATCTGTTCGATCCTGTCCTGCCAGAGCAGCCAGGCAGTTCCGACCAATAATATAAAACCGAACTCTGCCCGAACCTTAACCCGCTGAGCTCTCTCCAGGATAAAGTGGTTTTAACAGCGACTCATTGTGTTTATTCACTGGACGAGATTTTTTCTGCCTGCTTTTCTCAAATGCCTGCCACAACGCACTCCCCTTCCACTCTGCACCACTTTCAGCGTAGAGCACCCGATCGAGGGAAAGAATTTCATCGGCCAGGGGTGTTGAACTCAACTTTGCAATAGCAGGCAGACTCACCACTGACTGCTGCGGCCAATATACCTTCGCCCATGCCAGCAATGCGGCTTTGCTTTGCACCGCACTATTTTTCTGGCAGGCCTGCTTTAACTGTAATTCAAGGGGGCGTAACTGCTGCTGCCCTGCCGTTGATTCAACTGCTGTCACTTGCCGGGTCACTGTGCGCCGTCGCCACCACGCTATCAACGTGATCAGCCAGGCAAGTCCCAAGACAAGCGATAACCACGGCCACCACCCAAGTTGATTCATTGCCCCCTGCGTGGTACTAACAAGATCCATTAATCGATTTGTACTGCTCTTTTCCTCATGCTCCACTACCTGTGCCTGAGGGATTGTCTTTTCTGGCACTGGCATAACCGTACCACTGCCTGCTGCCACGGTAACCGTACGTTCAGGCAGCCGTGCAATCTCCAACTGCTGCTTTTCAACATTCCACCAGGCCAGCTCAATGGCAGGCAGGGTTAGTGTTCCCGGCTGCGTTGGAATCAAGGCAATTTTTTGTTGGCGCATACCCGTAACACCTTTTGCATCGGTGGTATCTGTCAACTGCGGTTGATCTGGATAACTTTTCAGCCCCGCAGGCAGATTACCACCTACATCAGGCAGCTGCGCTGCGGTCAGCCCATCAACCATAAGTGCCAGCGTACGGGTGATCGGCTCACCCACTATAAAGTTGGGCGGATCTTCAGACCACTGCTCAAGCAGCTGCACGCTACGCGCTGGCAACCAGTGGGAAGTGATTCCGGCGGGCATCGGTTGCACATCGATCTTCATCTCTTTTGCACTAACGCGTACATGACGTGTTGTCTGATTAAACGGATCAAAAAAAATGCCGCCACTGCGCCCCTGTTCCACCACGTTGCCATCAAAAACCGGCGGTTTAATGGTGAGCTTGCCACTTTTTTGTGGATAGAGCGCGTACTGCTGCTCCATCACACCATAACGCCGACCGTTGATGGTGGTCTGGTATTGACGATTGTCACCAAGCTTAACAACAATGGCATCGCCTCCTGCCACTTTTGGCTCTGTGAGGGTATTGCCTTCAGCCATGCTGACACCAAAATAGAGTTTTACTGTATATATCAGCTGCTCTTGTACATAGGATTTTTTTGGTGTGGCACTCACCTCTATAAAAAGATCGCTGCTCTGTTCTGCTTTTTGCCCATCCGCTGCCTCAACATTTAATAACAGTGGCTGGCTCTGCTCTGTGCCAACAGTAAAGGCCGGGATCTGAATTTCACCGGCATGTTTTGCCATCAATCTTATCTGCCACTGCTGCTTACGGCTGACTGCACCATTGATAATCTGCAAGCTGGTACTGCTGCTCTGCCCCATCAATTCAAATTCGTTTTGCAGGACTGAAAAATCGGGTTTATCGCCACCGTTATCACTCTCAATCGTCAGCGTCAGCGACTCATTAATGTTTATTGGATTACGGTCAACAAAGGCACTCACCGCAGCCCAACCCTGGGTAGTGAACAGCAACAATGCCACAATCATGTAACGCATCTGTTTTATCGTCACCATGTTATCTCTTCCTTGCCCTGCTGCTGTTGTTGCCGCTGATACTGGTAAAGAAATTTACGCCGCCACAGGCCACCCGGATCATCGGGGATACGCTGCAACCACTGCTCGTTAGCACGCTGCTCTTCGCTCTGTTGCGGCAACGGTTGTTGCGACTGTTTTGCCGCAGACTGTTCCGGTTTTTTATCAGCCCTCTCTCCCGCCTGTTCTGCCTGCTGCTGTTGCGCCGATGGCTGCTGATCAGACTTGGATTGATCGGCATCACTGCGCTGTGGTGACTCGCTATTATCGTCACCCCCTTTTCCCGATTGCGGCTGTGACTCTTTCCCCTCGCCCGGCTGTTCACTTTTTTTATCACCCTCTTCAGGAGAGTTTTTTGAACCATCCCCCTCGTTGGCACGATCCTGTTTACCTGGCTGCTGCTGTGATTGGCCATCCTTGCCCTGTTCGTTTTTTTTATCCTGTTGCTGTTGCTGCTGCAGCAGTTTTTTGACCAACTCTCGATTCTCTTTTGCATCCTGCATATTGGGGTTGCGTTTAAGTGCCTCATCATAGGCATTGATGGCCTCGGGCAGACGGCCAAGCTTGGCCAGGGCGTTGCCACGATTATAATGACCATCTGCGCCCTCCACCTGTTGCAATGACTGCAGTGATTTTTCATACTCACCGGCGCGATACTCAGCGGCACCACGCCACTCGGGCTTTTTAAACAGTTGCGCTGCCTTTGCCGCATCACCCGCTTTCAGCGCCCGCTCCCCCTGCTGGTCACTGTTAGCCCAGAGGCTACTCCATTCAAACGCATGGGCCGTTTGTGGTTGCGGCAGAATCACCAGCGCCAAAACTACCGCTGCCAGATAACCACGCCTGAATGCAAACGGCACTAACAGCAGCAGTGGCAGCAGCAGCCAGACACCGGACTCTTGCCACTGATCACTCATCATCTGTGAGACCCGTGTGCTCAGCTCACTATTGGTATCACTCTCCACCTGCGCCAGCAGGGCATTAATATCACTATCATCACCACTCAGTTGACGGTAGAGTCCCCCCCCCGCACTGGCCGTTGCACTCAAACTCGCCTCATCCAGCTTGGGGATGACAATGGCTCCACTGGCATCTGTCAGAAAACCACCCACACTTAACATCGGTATTGGTGCGCCTGTCGCTGTGCCCACCCCCAATACCAACAGACGATGGCCCGCCGCCCGCAACGCCGCCGTTGCATCATTTAACTGTTGCGATGCAACACCCTCCACGCCATCGGTCACCAGCAGCACGCTGCCATGAACAATACCCGCCTGTTGCAGCAGCTGCAGGGCAATAGCAATGGCGCGGTCAGGCCGCGACCCCTGGGCCGGCATCAGATCGGTGGTCATGCTGGGCAGTTGGCTGATGATGGTTTTATTATCACTGGTCAGCGGTGTCACCACAAAAGGGGTGGCGGCATAGGCCACCAGTGCGGTCTGCCCCTCTTTACGCTGATTCAAAATATCAATCAGCTTCAGGCGCACACGCTCCAGACGGCTCGGGCGTACATCCGCCGCATCCATCGATCGTGACAGATCCAGCAGTACCACCAAACCTGACTGCTGGCGAAATACCGGCTGTTCCAGCGTCTGCCAGGTCGGCCCGGCCAGCGCCACAATCGCCAGCAGACCCGCAAACGTCACCCACACCAGCGGCCATGTGCGACGCTGCACCTTGCCACTACCCATCAGCAGATGGGGCAGGAGCTGTGCATCAACCACCGCACGCCAGCTACGGCTCACCAAACGCTGACGCCAAAGTAAGACCATCAATAGACAGAGGGGTAACACCGCCCAGAACCAGAGGGGACGAATAAAATGGAGGTCACCCAAAAAGCTCATCGCCGCACCCCTTTTATCAGCGCCACCAACCCTGCCAACAACAGCGCCACTGACAATGGCCAGTAGAACAGCACCTGTTGTGGCCTGAAGGTCTGCGCCTCCTGCTGCACCGACTCCAGCTCATCCAGTGTCTGGTAGATCTGCTCCAGCTCCGCACTGTCACGGGCGCGGAAGTAACGCCCGCCAGTGGCATCGGCAATCGCCGTCAATGTCTTCTCATCCAGATCACTGGAGGGGTTGATCCGTTGCGTTCCAAACAGTGAACGCACCATCAACTCATCCGCACCAATACCAATGGTATAGATCTTCAACCCCTGCTCAGCCGCCATCTGCGCGGCCTGGATTGGCTCTATCTCCCCCGCCGTATTGGCACCATCCGTCAGCAGGATTAATACCCGTCCCCCTTGAGGATTATCCCGCAGCCGTTTAACCGCCAGACCAATCGCATCACCAATAGCAGTTGCCGGTCCTGCCAGACCAATGGCCGCCTCACGCAACAGTGTTCGCACGGTGGTCCGGTCAAAGGTCAGCGGTACCTGCACATAGGGTTGCGTACCAAACAGGATCAGACCAATACGGTCACCAACCCTGCGCTCAATAAAATCACTGGCCACCACCTGGGTGGCAATCAGGCGATTCACCTGTTTACCATTAACAGTGAAATCTTCCGTCTGCATACTCTCTGAGAGATCCACCGCCAGCATCAAGTCACGCCCACTCACCGGCAACTCCATGGGCGCACCGTACCAGACAGGACGCGCCGCCGCCGCTACCAGCAACAGCCAGGCCAGTGCCGCCAGCCACAACAGCCAGCGTCCCCCCTTCACACCGCGCAGTGTCTGCTGCTGTGGCAAGGTGAACATATTCAGTTGTGGCACCCGTAACGCCGCCTCTTCTGCCGTAGCAGCGGCGGGCAAAAACCAGCGCACCAGCCAGGGCAGCGGCAAGGTCACAAACAGCCATGGCCAGACAAACTCCACCATCACGTCACCCCCACAATCCAGCGTTCGCACAGCGCACTGAGCTCGTCCAGATCACCCTCCACCGTGGCGCTATAGGGGGCGGTAATCAACATACGCCCCTGCTGCTGAAACCCCGGCACCTTCATCTGCTGATCCAGAAAAACAAGCCACTGCTCACCGGTCAGGGCCGCCACCTCGGTACGTGGAAAACGGCTAATCGCCACCCGCCGTAACAGCTGGGAGTACTCAACCACCAACATCTTTGGTGTCAGCGACTGCTGCTGAAGCTGCCGCAATAAAGCCAGCGCCTCACGCCGCCAGCGCTGCCGCTGATAACGACGGTAGAACCCATAACCCACCAGCAGTATCACCACCAGCAGCGCCAGTAACAACCACCACCCTAGCGCCAACGGCCACCAGGAGACCGATGCCGGCAGATGAATATCATGCAGCTGACTCAGATCCGGGTTCATAGTCGCCCCCCCAGCCCACGCTGCAACACCGTTAATGGATCCTCCGCCGTACTCATTGGCAGAAGATAGATACCGTGACGACGGCAAAACTGCTGCAGCTCCGCCTGCCGCCACTGGTAACGCTGGCGATACTCCTGGCACACCGCGTCAAACGTCGTATCAACCGTCACCACCCGCTCACCATCACTGACACGATAGCGCCCCGGTGGTGGCAGCTCCGCCTCCAGTGGATCGTAAACCGATACCAGCACCAGATCACAATGGCGCGACAGCTGGGTAAGATGGGCACGAGCCTGCTCATCCATCTCACCAAAATCACTCAACAGAAAGACTAGGCTGCCGGGCTGCGCCACACGCCTGAGCCGCAACAGCGACTGCTGCAACGCGGCCGCTGGTGGCGGTGAGACTGGCAGCGACAGATCAACGTGCCAGGCCCGGGCATCCGCCATCCGTTTAAAAAGATGCAGCAACGCCTGTTTACCCCGTTTAGGGCGCAACTCCAGATGTTCATCATCAGAAAAAATCAGCGCACCGATACGGTCACCATGCTGAATCGCACTCCACCCCAAGAACGCCGCCGCGTGTGCCGCCCGTACCGACTTATATGCCCCCTGCGTGGCAAAAAACATCGGCCGACGCAGATCCACCCACAGCAGCACCATCCGCTCACGCTCATCACGAAACACCTTGGTATGTGGTTTACCGCTACGTGCCATCACCCGCCAATCCAGGCTACGCACATCATCACCGGGGCTATAGGGGCGCGACTCCTCAAACTCCATGCCCCGCCCCTTAAAGGGTGACAGATAACCACCACTCTGCTGGGCACGAATACGGGTAGGTTTTAACGTTAACGACGCCGCGCCGTGGCGTAGTGCAATCAGCGACGAGGCGCTCACGGACACCACATCATTATCAACCGGAGCAACGGGAGACTCTACTTTCTGCTTTCGACGGAACAGCTGCATCATGGTAAATATCTTAATCTCTCATACATCAACACAAAAATAGCTACCCCTGATCAACAAACAGAGGCGAACCCAAAACCTCGCCCTGACATTGAACACCAACGAAGTGATACACGCCGCACTAAACACCCGACATCTGCACCACCGATGTTGGAGCGGGTGCCGGGCAGAGGGGTCTCACCCCCATTACGGCAGGTGCACATACAAAGGATCGCCCAGGGGCCCTGTTTTGCCGTCCGGGTGTTCTTTGGAGTAGTGGCGTTTGCTGTTGCTGATGACGCTCTTTTTGAGTCGCCGCGCCTCGCTGCTGTTTCGCAGCCAGATGCTGAAATAGGGCTTCTGCCCTGCCCCCGCCTCCCCTGTAGCGCCCGCCGGTGGCGGTTCCATCCGCATCTCCAGCTGCAGCGGCTGCTGACTGCCCAGTTCGGTAAAGGCGGCAAAGATCTCCGCTTCGTCAAAGTCTATGCCAAATGAGACACTCGTAGTCTCGCTCTGCATCCAGATAAACGACATGACGGAGGGTACCACCCGGGTCTGGGCCAGGTCAGCCCCGGTCACCGGGTAATCGATGGTGAATATCTCGCCATTAAAAAACTGAAAATATATCCCCTCGCTCTCACGCACCTTCATGCCGGTGAAATGGGGGTGCCAGGGGTAGCGGGCGCGGTAGCCCTGCCACCGGTCAAAGGGGATGACACCGTTAGCCGCCTGCAAGGCGGCAAGGGCTTTTGGGGTTAGATGTTTGAGGTAATATTGCATCGTTCCCCGCACAGACTCTTCACGGGAAACATTCGGGTTATCGAGAATCAACTTCCAATCCAGATCGGCCTTCTCCGCCTGGCCAAAAAAGACCTCGGTCTGGGCGCCGACACCACTGACCCAGACCGCCACGCCGCCGCCAGGGGTGACGCCCACCAACATTTCGCTGTAAGGGCTGCGGTCATCCGCCAGCCCCATTTTACGGTGGCGCTTGCGGTACTCATCATCATTCCGCAACACCCAGCGGCTGTCGGCGTCGGGGGAGTAGTAGCCTTTGCGGAAGAGCCCCAGAATGGTGTCATAGGGGAGCTCAAAATTGCCGACGTAAAACTGGTTTTCGGCGTAGGAGAAAAACTTGATCTCCAGCCGCCCCGGCAGCGGCTTGAACTCCGGCCCGGTGACGTGGGTCGAGCGGCCACGGCCCCAGAGTTTGTTAAAGAGTGTCACTCTATTGGGCACGTAGAGGCCGCTATTCTGCCCTTTATAGACAAGCGTGCCGGTGACAATTTCCATCGGGTACTCTTCGGGGGCGCTTTCGCTGGCCCCCCAGTCATATTTATCCATGGTGGTTGCGCATCCTGTGAGTGAGAAAAAGAGGGTTGTCCAGCAGCCCCAGTACCGTAGTTTAGCCATCATAGGTCATCCTTTGGCGTTTGCCGTGGCTGAACCGCGGCCCCAGGCCTAACTCGATGCGGGCGGAAAAGTGCAGGTAGCGGTGGCGCAGCTCGCAGAGCCACGGCTCGTTATGGTGCCAGTCCTCGGCGCAGGAAGCGCCGTTTTGGGTCTGGGCGAGGTAGCGGTCGATGCGCTCGGCAATCTGGATGAGGGGGTCGGGGATGGCCGAATTTTCATTAAATTTCTTATCATTAAACACAATGCCCATCTCACGGGCGGCGCGGGCCATGATATGGAGCGGGATGCGGCAGTAGCCGTTGGGGA
>JAKFXL010000056.1:0-2188 GCA_021731365.1 Gammaproteobacteria bacterium
CCGCTTAAGCCGGTGGTGGCGTCGTAGGTTTTGCTGGCCGAGAGGGTGACGGTTTTGGCGCTGATATCAGCGGTCTGTGTGCCACCACTAAAGGTGTAGTTACTGGCCAGACCGCTGCCATCGGCCAAGGCCAGGCTGCCCAGGGTGACGGCTTTGGCGTTGCCAACATGTGAGTCAGCAACGGTGCCGCTACCGGACAGGGTCAGGGTTTCGCTGCCCACCAGGGTGCCAAGGGTGAAGATGCCTGAGGCGACATTGACGCTGCCGTCATAGACGCGGCTGCCGTTGAGGCTGACCGGACGGGCATCAACCGTCAACGTGCCGTCAACAAAGATGAAGGCATATCCCTTGGATGAGGAGAGGGTATTTTGAGTGATAGAAATAGCGCCACTACCGACGTTGCTCGACGGGGTGATGGCTGTGCTCAGCAGGGGGTCACCACTAAATGAACCCGCGGCAACATCACCCGGTAGATATCCGGTCACCAGATAGGTCAGCGTTGGGTTGGCATCGCCATAGAAGCGTGACAGGTCGTCGGCTGTGAATATCAGGGTTGCCTGATCCTGGAACAGCAGTCTGCTGTTGGTACCCACCACGCCCGCTGGCGCATTGCCTGCAAAGGTGTAGCCCATGTAGCCATCGGCATCGATACCACCTGCAACGGTGGTTGCATTATTCATGGAGTAAATAAGGTAACGTCCGGTCCCAAGTGTGATTGGATTAGTGACAGTATCTGCCCAGTTGTTCTTGAAGTTGTAGCCACTGCCTGCGGCCAGGTAGACGTTACCGCTACCGTTGGCAGTGATGGTTTTGGTATCGGCCAGGATCAGATCACCACCTTCGGTATGGATCTGGATGTTGCCAGCTGTCGAGGCAAGATTACCGGCGATGGTCAGTCCGGCGGTTTGATCATTGATGTCAATACCGGTACCGGCACTGATCGCACCGAGGCTGGTAAGGGTGTTATTGGCATGGGCAAGGTTCACACTGCCACCAGCAGTGGCCGTCAGGATGCTGGCGTTCTGGATCGCCTGCGTCTGGGTGATGTTACCCACGCCGCCTGCTGTCAGGGTGACCGCTGCACCGCTGGTGGTGTTGATGCCGTTCACACCGGTAACCGAGCCGATATCAAAGCCGTTTTTATCAAGATAACTGATGGCACCTGTGGTGCTGACAGCCAGGGTGTTCACATCATTATCAACGTTCAGCAGTGTTACCGCATCGGTTGCGGTCACTGCCAGCTGTGGCGTGACGATGGGGCCGGATTGCATCACCGTACCTGCTGACACTAGGTTCAGCCCCGCGGTAGCTACCGCACTCTTTATGACTGTTGCGCCGGTCGATTCGGTGACGCTGACATCCTTACCGCTCAGTACCAGGCTGCCGAACTCATTGCCGCTGTTGTCCAGGGTGATAAAACCACTGCCGGGGACTGTACTGCTCTCTGCCGTAAAGCTGGCGATACCCGCAATCGAGATGGTTGTGCCCACCCCTTGTTCAATACCGGTCTGCACATCAGCCCCACTGGTGACCGCCGGACTGACCGTGGTAACGGTAATGGTGCCGCCGACGTTGTTGGCTGCATCGTTCAGCGTGATCGCCGTGCCATGGATTGCGGCACCGGCAAATGTCTTGTTGGAGGCGGTACTGACCACGGAGTAGTTACCGGCCTCGCTAACATTGCCCAGGGTGATGACGCCCGACTGACGCAACTCGGAAACGGCCGGGGACGTTGTGGTACCCCCCACCAGATTACCGGCACCACCCATGGTGAGTGACGCCGCAGTGATCGTCAGATCACCCTCGGTGGCAGGACCGGCACCGGTCAAACCACCGATCTGTACCTTGGTATTGGCTTGCTGTGTCACGGTATTGCCGGTGGCGTTGAGGATGTAGTTACCACCGACCAGGGTCTCCCCCATTACAGTAGTCGTTGGTACTGTATTGGTGATGCCAACATCACCTGCAGCATGAGTGGTTTGCAGGTTGAGATTGCCGGCGATAACCAGCGGCTGCGTCTGGCTAATCACACCGCCAGCCTTCAATTGCAGATTACCCGCTGTTGTCATACCCACGGTATTCACTGTGCCCACCACCAATGGACCCGCCGTGTGTACGTTGGCCGTACCGGTACTGCCCGCCAGAACCGGAATGGTATTGGTATCACGGGTAAGGGCAAAGTTGCCGC
>JAKFXL010000056.1:2288-47349 GCA_021731365.1 Gammaproteobacteria bacterium
GTTGTCATACCCACGGTATTCACTGTGCCCACCACCAATGGACCCGCCGTGTGTACGTTGGCCGTACCGGTACTGCCCGCCAGAACCGGAATGGTATTGGTATCACGGGTAAGGGCAAAGTTGCCGCCGGTGCCGAGCAGTTCCAGCCCGGCTGTGGCGAGATCCTGGGTCTGGGTCACTGCGCCAGTGGTGGCAAGGGTCAGATTGCCGCTGGTGGTCAGCCCGGTGCTGTTGACACTACCGATATCAAAGCCTGAGTTTTCACGGAACGCCACGGTGCCGGTATTGCCCGCCAGGGTGGTGATGGTGTTGCCCGTATTATTTAAGGTATAGCTACCGCCCGCGCCCAACAGTTCCAGCCCGGTGGCGCTGATTTTTTGCGCCTGTGTCACTGGCCCACTGCTGTCGAGGGTCAGGTTGCCGCTGGTGGTCATGCCAACCGTGGCATTGATGGTATCAATCGCAAAGCCAGTGTTGTCTTTGAACTTCACTGTGCCGCTATTGCCCGCCAGTGTGGTGACATCGTTATTAACGCTGTTCAAGGTATAGGTGCCGTTTGTTCCCAACAGCTCCAGGCCACTTGCCACCACTGCTTGTGTCTGGGTGACGCTGCCGGTGCTGGTGAGTGTGACGTTGCCACTGCTGGTGAGTCCATTGGTGGCGTTGACGGAACCAATGGCGTAGCCACTGTTTTCGGTCAGATTAACGCTGCCGGTATTGCCGGCCAGGGTGGTGATGGCGTTATTGCCGAGCACCAGTGTATGTGTGCCTGGTCCTAGCAATTCCAGACCGGCAGCGCTCAGGGTGCTGGTGGCATCCTGGCTCAGGGTCTGACCCGCAGCGGCGGTCAGGGTGATATTGCCGTTGGTGGTCAAGCTCTTCAGGAGTGCCGATGTGGCCGGAGCCAGGGCGATATTGCCCGCTGCGTCGGCATTATCCGCGCCATTGCGTGAGGCGGCATTGACCGAGGCAAAGCTGCTGCCGTTGGCAATGGTGATATTGCCGCCCGCGTCATTCAGGGTTTTGAGATCGGCCAGACCGGTGACCGCAACGGCACCGCTGGTGCTGATGTCGCCGCTGGATACCACGGTGAGGGTATCAACCGTCACAGCGGCGAGGGTGACGCCGTCAGCCTTCAGCTCAAGATTGCCAGCGGTTGTCATACCCACGGTATTCACTGTGCCCACCACCAATGGACCCGCCGTGTGTACGTTGGCCGTACCGGTACTGCCCGCCAGAACCGGAATGGTATTGGTATCACGGGTAAGGGCAAAGTTGCCGCCGGTGCCGAGCAGTTCCAGCCCGGCTGTGGCGAGATCCTGGGTCTGGGTCACTGCGCCAGTGGTGGCAAGGGTCAGATTGCCGCTGGTGGTCAGCCCGGTGCTGTTGACACTACCGATATCAAAGCCTGAGTTTTCACGGAACGCCACGGTGCCGGTATTGCCCGCCAGGGTGGTGATGGTGTTGCCCGTATTATTTAAGGTATAGCTACCGCCCGCGCCCAACAGTTCCAGCCCGGTGGCGCTGATTTTTTGCGCCTGTGTCACTGGCCCACTGCTGTCGAGGGTCAGGTTGCCGCTGGTGGTCATGCCAACCGTGGCATTGATGGTATCAATCGCAAAGCCAGTGTTGTCTTTGAACTTCACTGTGCCGCTATTGCCCGCCAGTGTGGTGACATCGTTATTAACGCTGTTCAAGGTATAGGTGCCGTTTGTTCCCAACAGCTCCAGGCCACTTGCCACCACTGCTTGTGTCTGGGTGACGCTGCCGGTGCTGGTGAGTGTGACGTTGCCACTGCTGGTGAGTCCATTGGTGGCGTTGACGGAACCAATGGCGTAGCCACTGTTTTCGGTCAGATTAACGCTGCCGGTATTGCCGGCCAGGGTGGTGATGGCGTTATTGCCGAGCACCAGTGTATGTGTGCCTGGTCCTAGCAATTCCAGACCGGCAGCGCTCAGGGTGCTGGTGGCATCCTGGCTCAGGGTCTGACCCGCAGCGGCGGTCAGGGTGATATTGCCGTTGGTGGTCAAGCTCTTCAGGAGTGCCGATGTGGCCGGAGCCAGGGCGATATTGCCCGCTGCGTCGGCATTATCCGCGCCATTGCGTGAGGCGGCATTGACCGAGGCAAAGCTGCTGCCGTTGGCAATGGTGATATTGCCGCCCGCGTCATTCAGGGTTTTGAGATCGGCCAGACCGGTGACCGCAACGGCACCGCTGGTGCTGATGTTGCCGCTGGAGATCACGGTAAGGGTATTGACAGTCGATGTACCAAGATCGGTAGGCGCATCCTCAGTAATTTGAGCGGTTCCGCCATTAAGCGCCAGGGTGCCAAAGCTGTTGCCTGGTGTAGTCAGGGTAATGTTATTAATACCGGCATTCAGGGTGACCGGTGCCGTGCCCAGCGCCCAGGCACCGCCCTGGGTAATATGGGTGGAGTCGGCAATATTGACTGAGCTGGGGGTACCAGTAACGGTAATCGCCCCCAGGCTGTTGCTGGTATTGCTCAAATCGATCGCCGCACCAGCGGCACGCAGGGTGACGTTGCCGTTAGCGGTCAGGGTGCCACCGGGCTGGCTGATGCCACCACCGCCGTGCAGTGTCAGTGGCAGGTTGCCGAAATTGACGTTGCCGGCAATGGCCAGACTACCCGTGCCATTGCTTCTGCCGAAGGTCAGACTGGTCGCATTGGCCGGAAGACGCGCCAACTCTGCGGCGGTGATGTCCAATACCGCCCCGGCATTGGTGCTGCCGCCGATTTCCATAGCACGGCCGACCGATGCCGGTTGCAGTGTGAGATTGCCCGTGCCACTGACGGCATTGGCAAAGTCGATCTTGTCACCGGTGAAGGTCAGGTCATGGGTATTGGCATTGAGGGTATCGGAAAAGCTCAGGGTTCCTGTTCCAGAGTTCAGCTCCAGACCGTTGTTGGTCACCTCTGCCACGTTATTAAAGGCCAGTCCAACCCCACCGAGATTACCGGTGATGGAGATTTTGCCGCCGGTGTTATAGGTCTGCGGGCCAGCAATGGTGATGGAGGGCAGTGCCAACGCGGAGTTGCTGTTGACGGTGAAGCCCGTCAGGGTGTTCTGGATTCTGCCTAGGCTGGTGGTGGTGATCGCACCGCCGCCGAGGTTGAGTACCAGGGTGCTGGCGCTGGCAACATTGCCACCAAAGGTGAGGTTACCATTGCCTGTGGTGATGGTCAGTGGGTTGGAGACGTCCAACGTATTTTGGAAGTCAATCGCACTGCCACCACTGTTGATGGTGGATGCGCCAGAGACAGCTACCGGGGTAACAAAGGTGAGCGGATCGTTGGTGGTCGAAAGGTTGACACCGACGTTGGTGGTGCCGCCCGCTGCATTCATGGTCAGTGCGTTGAAGGTGGAGGCAGCCGTTGCAAAATTCACGTTACCAGTGCCTGTTGCACTCAGTGTTGTCACGCCGGAGATGTTGTTGCTGTTGGCGGCAGTGATGTTGTTGACGGTGATGTCGCCCGCCCCGCTTGTGACCAGGTTGAGGCCACCAGAGGTGGAGATACGCTGCAACTCAGCACCGGAGATCGTCATCTGACCGGCGGTATCACCCAGGCCGATGCTGCCGCCGTTGCTGGCTGTGATGGTCATCAGGCCACTGCCTGATGAGATGGTGCTGGTGCCCTGCAGATCCAGATCGGCGGCGCTGATGTTGAGTGTGGTATTTGAGGCGTTGAGTGATACTCCGGTCGGCAGGATAAAGGAGCCCACGCCGCTGTTGTCGGAGTCCGCTGTGAAGCTGATGGGCGCACCCAGGGTACGACTCTGATTAAGGGTGATGTTATTCAGCGCGGTGAAGCTCTGATTGGCATCACCCACCGTATTCACAACCGGCACTGTCAGGTTATTGCCCGACGCAGTGACGCCAGTGAGCTGAGAAACCCCACCGACCAGACCGCCCAGGGTTACATCTCCCGTCCCGGCGGCGAGGGTAAGATTATGGGCACCGTTGACTGTGCTGGTGGCACCGGAGAAGTTGATGTTACCGGCACCGCTGCCGGTTGAGATAGCGGTGTCACTGCCCAAGGTAGTGGGGCCGGTCAGGGTGACGTTGCTGTTTGTGGTGGTCAGGTCGCCATTAAGCGCGATACCCACAACACCCGCATAGGACTGTGCGCCGCTGGTGGTAACAGTACCGACGGCGATGCTATTAGCCACACCAGCGAGCCCGGTCAATGGCGTTGTGCCACCCACTGCCCCTACGAACTGTAGGGTACCGGTACCGGCATTGGTGGTGAGCGCGTTGGCACCGTTGACTGTTCCACCAAAGGTGATGCCATTGGCGCTGAGCACTGCATTGGCAGCGAGGTTAACGTTTTCGTTATAGGTCTGGGCACCGGTGGTGGTAATGGCACTGGCATTAAGGGTGACCGTACCTGGGGCATCCGTGGTGATGGAGGTCAGCGGCGTTGCGCCAACAACACCATTAAATATAGTGGCACCCGCGGTGTTGATGGCCAGGGTCTGACCATTATTAAGGGTGGAGCCAAAGGTGATATCACCAGCGGCGGTGGAGGTCAGGGTGGTTGCGGCCCCCAGCGTCACGGCATCGTTGTATGTCTGTGCACCTGTGGTTTTAACCTGGCCGCCATTAATCGCTGTCGTGCCGCCGGCATCGGTGGTCACACTGGTCAAGGCGACAGTATCACCAACAGCACCCGTAAAGGTGGTTGCTGCTGTGCCCGCGTTGACTGTCAATGGCTGACCACCGTTCACGCTGCCGGTAAAATTAACGGCGGCATCATTAGTGGTCACGGTGACTGCTCCTGTGGCAAGCGTGACTGGGCCGGTGAAATCAATCTGTCCCGTGGCGGGGGCAGCGCTATTGCCGACGGCACCATTGAGGGTGATGCCGCCCACTGCGGTGAAGTCCATAGTACCGGCAACTGCCAGCCCGCTGTTTGGCAGACTCAGGGTCTGGCCTGTGACCGACAGCTTGGTGAGATCAGAGGTAAAGCCGATCCAGTCGAGACCGATGACGGTGCCAGCACCGCCGGCAAAGGTGTTGAGTGTCAGATTCTGCGGGCCAGTCACGGCAGCGCCAAAGGCTAGGGTGCCGCCGTTGGTAACAATATTGACCGGGCCACCGACCAGGGTGAGGCCACCATTGAAGGCCATACCGTCATAGCTACCCAATGTATTACCACTAGCACCACCACTGGTGACCATGCCGGTAAAGGTGGAACCGGTATCGCCATTGGTCAGCGCGACATCTTTGGCGAACGTAACAGGGCCGGCCGCGGTGATACCGGAACGGGCAGCGACCGTGTCACTGAAGCTGGTCACCCCACTACCCTGCAAGATAAGCGCCGCACCGACGCCATCACCCAACGAATTGGTACCCCCTACTTTATTGGCAAACGTCTTTGGCGCAGTTCCGGAATTGATCGTCAGATCCCGGGTACCGTCGACAATATCCATGAAGGAAATGGCTGAATTAGTGCTTGTCACCGTAGCTGTGCCGAGCACACTGACTGGGCTGTTAAAGGTGATCGCCCCCGCCGCCGTGCTGGTGACATTGCCGTTCAGGGTGATGCTGGTGCCCGTGTCGGCCGTATAGGTCTGCGGCCCGGCAATGCTAATGCCGCCAGAAGGGATAGTCGGTGTGTAGGCCGAAACAGTCAGCCCCGTCAGATCACTGCCCATCAGGTTCAAGCCACTGATGGTGGCATTGCCGCCGGTACCGGCATTAAGCTCCAGCGCAAACGGGCCATGCACGGTGCCGCCATTAAAACGCAACGGAAAGTTGTTGGTGACAATGGTCGCGGGGCCGCTCGCCAGGGAGATGCCGCTATTAAAATCCATATATTTGTAACCGGAGAGATTCATCCCGCCAGCCTTGCCCAGGGTGACTTCGCCGGTAAAGGTCGAGCCGATGCCGCCATTCAGCAGGGTCACAGTGTCCTTGAAGGTTGAGGGGCCAGAGACCAGCAGGCCATTGTTGGCTGACAGGGTGCTATTAAAGATAGTGGCGCCTGCGGTTGCCGTTACCGTCAGTGCGGCATTCGAAGTGAGTGTATTACCAAGATTACTGACCGCACCATTGAAGGTGATCGCGTCGATACCCGCATTGATACCCAAACTATTGGTGCCACCCGCCACTGTCGAGCCGAAGGTAATGGGCGAGTTGGTGGAACTGACGGTCAGATCACGATTGAGGGTAACCGGACTGTTAAAATTAATCGCCCCTGTTGCGGTGCTGCCAAGGTTACCGTCAAGGGTGATGCCGGTACCGCCCGCCGTATAGGATTGTGGTCCGGCGATATTCAGTGCCGGAACGGTGATGCCGGCACCGGTGTTGATGGTCAGGGCGGAGGCCGATGAGCTGATGCTGTTCAGACCGGTCAGCGTGCCTGCCACCGAGGTCAATACGACCGGATTTGCACCGACCGTAACACTTGTCAGACTGACATTGTCAGCATCGGTGTATTGCAGACCACCACCAGCAGTAAAGGCCACCGCCAGTGATGCCACATTATTGGTGTGGGTATTAAGCACTGCCGACGCCCCACTGCCGTTCATGACAAAGGCATTGGCGGTGATGGCATTGGCGGTCTGGGTAATGGCACCGCCCGCGGTCACGGTCAATGTCCCTGTCACGTTGGCGCTGTCGAGGATAATGCCATTGACGTCGGCAATGTCGGCGTTAGCGGCAGAGACAATACGGACCGTGCCAAAATTACTTCTCGGGTTAGCATCAAGCACGATGGCGTTGGTACCCGCCGTCAGTGTTGTCAAACCGGGCACAGCCCAGGCAGTACTGTCGGTAATACCGTGATTCTCCACCACCGTCACATTTTGAGCCGTCAGGCTCAAGTCACCCAGCTGGTTAGCGGCCTGGGTGAGCAGGATGTCGCGGCTTTGTGCATTGAGTGTGACCGGCGCAGTCGGCAGGATCCAGGCAGATGCTTGAGTAATGTCGTCATCCTCGGTAATCGTCACCGCCGTGGTCGTTGCATTGACGGCGATATTGCCCAACACATTGGCAAGGTTATCGAGAATAATCCCATTGCTGCCAGGGTTAATGCTGGTCGTGCCGGTGGTCTGCCAACCGGCCGCACCATCGGTAATGGCACCGTTCTCGGTGATGCCGACGGTGGCCCCCTTCAGATTGAGATCGCCCAAACTATTGTTAGTATTGGTCAGCGCAATATTGCCGCCACCGACTGTGTCCCCGGCAATGTTGTAGGCATGAAGTGTGGTTGTGCCTGTGGTCCAGGCACCCGCTGCACCACTATCAGTGATCGCATCACGCCCGGCGGTCTGCTTGGCGTAGAGGGTGACACTGGTGACACCGGAAGTACCACCAATCAGTTGTAATGGACCAAAAATATTGTCTTTCACGGCGAGGTTGATGCCATAACCATTGGCATCAATCTTGGTGGCCCCCTGTGTCAGCCAGGGGGTGGCTGTTTGGGTGATACCGTTGGCGGCATCGGACTCTTTAATAGAGACAGCACCACTGCCGGAACCGTTTTGCGTCACCGTCAGATTGCCCAGCAGATTGTTGAAATCGCCAAGATTGATCGCCTGTGCATTGGTGGTGGCGAGTGTGACCAGCGCTGTTCCCAGGGACCAGGCAGAGTTTTGGGTAATAGCATCGTTTTCCGTAACGCTAACCGCCGTGGGGGTACCGTTGATGGCGATATTGGCCAGCACGTTGCCGGTTTGGGTCAGGGTAATGGGGGCTGCAACGATGTTCAGGGTGGTAATACCGTGGGTGATCCAGGCACCGCTCTGGGTGATTCCGGACGGATCAACCTCCGTGATCAGAACATCACCAAAGCTGGTTGCTCCGCTGTTGTATTGGGTAATGGCCAGACCGCCCAAAATATTATTCTGGTTGAGTGTAATGGCCTGATCGTTAGAGGTGGCCAGGGTAACCGGCGAACTCCCCAGCAGCCACGCGGTAGTCTGGGTGATCGGATCATTTTCGCGAATACTCGCCAGGCTGGGTGTGCCCGCCAAGGTGATATTACCCAACACGTTGCTGGCGTTAGTGAGCAATATCTGGTTGGAACCGGCATTGAGTGTCACCGGCGCAGTGCCCACGCCCCAGGCCGACGCCTGGGTAATGTCATCATTCTCAGTAATAGTAACAACGGTTGGGGTATAGGCACCGTTGACCGTGATGGGGCCCAGCACGTTACCGGCCACGGGAAGATTAACAGCGGCATTGGTATCCAGCGTGGTGGTGCCACGGGTGGTCCAAGCGCCAGCACCTGGCTGGGTAATACCTGCGGTGTCGATCTCACGAATAGCAACGGCACCCGTGCCGGTCCCGTTCTGTGTCACGATCAGGTTGCCTAACAGGTTATCTCTAGCCCCCAGGCTGATGGCCTGGCCATTGGTTGTCACCAGGGTCACTGGTGTGGTGGTGCCACTGCTCGGTTTGAAATCCCAGACAGCACCCTGGGTAATGGCGTCGTCCTCGGTGATATTTACCGAGGTCGGAACCATATTCAAATCCTGATTATTGGCGGTATTGCTTTTTGTGGTGATGGTGATGTTACCCAGTACGTTGGCCGTCTGAGTCAAGTTGATAGCGCGATTGAACGCATTCAGGGTGACCGGTGCTGTACCCAGCGTCCAGGCGGAGGCCTGATCGATATTGTCATTCTCGGCAATAGTGACCGACGAGGGGTGCGTGCCACCGCTGGTACCAACAATGGCAATCGGGCCGATCACATTCAAATTATTGTCGAGGGTAATGGCGTTAGCCCCTGAGTTCAGGGTTGTGACACCAGTGGTGCGCCAAGCTTGGGAACTGAAACCGTTGGCACTACCGTAATCGGTAATCGCACTGTTATCGGTAATCGAAACCGTGCCACCATAAAGGGTCAGATCCCCTAAAACGTTGGCCGCATTGCTCAGATTGATAGTGCCGGTCGTGGCGGTAGAGCCACTGTTATAGGCGCGCAGATCGGTATAGCCGCTGCTCCATGCACCGGTCGAACCCACATCCGTAATCGCATCATTGCCTGTCCAATCCTTGGCATAGATGTACGTTGTACCACCACCGAGTACCTGGAGTGGGCCAAAGGTATTGTTCTGGTTTTGCAACACAACCTGATTGCCCGAAGCGTTCAGCGTCGTCCGACCGTGTGTTACCCATGGCTGGGCCTGATAAATGTGGTTACCGGTCTCCCTGACAAAAACATCACCTGCACTCGCCGCACCATTATTGATCTGCGTAATATTGACGGTTCCAAAATAGTTGGCCTGATCAAGCGTGATCGCCTGATCATTGGAGGTTGTAAAGTAGAAAGCACTGCCGCGCCAGGTCGCCCCAGCCTGGGTGATGGCGTCATTTTCACGAATCGTAACGTTTTCGCTGTTCATTAACAGATTGCCAAAGACGTTGTTGGTCTCGGTGGCGGAACCCAGCACGATGCCATTAAAATTGTTAAACGTCGTTGTGCCACCTGTTGTAATAGTTGATCCGGTAGTCTGCGATAGCTGATACCCACCATTAGCGGTGAGTGTCAGTGTGCCCGCGATTGTAGAGTTCTCGAAAATGATGTTGCTTTGATTACCGATGGAGACGTTCCCGGCAGAGGGGATGGCAATCTTGCTCCACTGGTTACGGTTATCATTCAGCGAAATGTTGTTAGTCGCCGAGACACTCTTCGTGGCCGAAAAAGTGGCCGTACCACTGGTGACACGTAGAGCGATGGAGTTATTCAGGACGGTCTGGGTGATATCCCCATCCAGCGCCGAAACATTCAGATTTCCCGAAACTGTGAAGTTTCTCCAGTTATACCCATCGTGGTAGGTGTGCAGATTGACGCTGTTTTTATCAACAATCGTCACATCCTTCCCGGTTGTCACATTGATCGAACTGAAATCATTACCCACATTATCCAAGAGAACGGCTTTGCCCGCGCCGCTACTGGATTCGATGGTCGTGACTCCCGCAACCACCAGCGCTGCCGATTGGCCGATGCTCCCGTTTGGTGCTTTTGCAAACAAGGTTCCGCTCAGTGTCATGCCTGGGACAGTCAGACTGGTCGCATTATCATAGGTCAGCGAAACGTTGCGCAATGAACCACCCAAACCGGCAATAGTGCCCGCGCCAGAATTAATATTTCTCAACTGGATGTCACGGTATGAACCAGCCCCGGACGTATTAATAGTCACTGTCCCGGTCAGATTATTTGACTGTCCAGCTGTGCCTGGTATCGGTCCAATAAGTAGATCACTGTTAGCCGCTGTAACAGTAAAGGTGGAGGCACCCGAAACCGCCAGCGCCGACTGATATCCAGTGGACCAATTGTAGTCATTTTGACTAATAGTACCGCCGGCTGTAACCGCAAGATTGCCCGAGATAGTGCTATTGGCGTGGGCCGAGTTGTTGTAAGAACCAAAATTAATGGCATTGGTATCCGCCAGCGTGACATCTTTACCCGATACTATTCGAACCCCATTAAAATTGTTCGTGGAGTTATTCAGTGTGATGTCATTTGCGGAGGTTGCAGTAATAGTGGTCTGCTGTGGTGCAGTGATCGTGGTGGCGGCCACTTGTGTCACCGCTCCCCCTGCTGTAACGGTCAACCCGGTACCCACAGTTGTGTTAGCCAGTGTAACCGCCCCGGCAGCAGCAACAGTCACGCTGGTGCCAGCATTGACATTGCCTGCCTGCGTAAACGCGCCGCCGCCAGTGGTGGAGACTGTCATACTGGTACCAGTACTCACGTTACCGGTCTGCGTAACTGTGCCTCCGGCTGTGATATCCAGACTGGTGCCCGTCGACACATTGCCAACAGTCATTGCACCGGTGTCATTGACAGTTGCGTAGCCACTGGCAACAGTCGCTGTAAACGTACCTGTGAAATGGTTAGCATAGGGCAAGGAGAGATAAGGCGTTGTAGTACCAAACCCCCCGCTATTGGCAGTAAATGTCGACGTTCCGGTGACCAATACCGGACCCAGCGAACCAATCGGGCCGTAGGCGGTTAAATTCAGGTTCCCGCGGATATTTGATATCCCCAAAGATGAACCAATCTGCACCGCGTTGGTATCTGCCAGTGTGAAGTCAGTTGCATTCACAAAGACCTGAGTAAGATTGGTCGCCGGATTAGATAATGTAATGTTACCGCACACAGTGGCACCCACATTACAAGAGTCCAGTGTGGTTTTCCCCGGGACACCTGTCGTGCCAATATTGACCACTGTACCGCTGGGATTGGAAATATCCGTACCGCCGGAATAGACCTTCAATTGATTATCCACAACCGTCTGCCCAAGAACCAGCGGCCCGGCAAGCGCGATCTTAGCTGCATTGATGGTCACGTTATTACCAGACAGGAAACCGGTAGAGATGGCCCCTATGGTATTTTTCGATCCGACATTAATCGTCAGGTCACCCGCCCCTGTATCGATATGCACAATATTTGTAAAATTCGCGGTGCCACCGACAGCGCTTGTCGCGCCATCATCATTTATGTTTAGGGTTATATTACCGTCGTCACTGATAATATCCGCATTCACCAGAATGCTTCTGCCAGCGGTGAATGTCAGTGCACCACCGTTACCACCCGGATTGTTGGAAATTATGCCGTTATTAACGGTGATATCCCCATTGGCCTGCAAAGTAACCGCCGTACCCGCATTAGTAATAGCCGTAATGGTAGAGGGCGCTATCGTGTAATCAGTCGCCGGATTGGTGGCAAAGGTCAACGGATTGGGAGAGACCGGGTCGGCCCCGGCCGCCTGAACAATAATATTGAGCGGATCCAACAACAAACTACCCGCTTGGCCATTTTTCGCGCTGGCATCTACAAAACCCTGGAAATTAAGCCAGCTCTTGCCCGACACCTCCACCAGACCACCGTCACCAAAAACACCGCCGCCTATAGCACTGATGTTACCGCCAAAAAATGTATGTTCATCAGACCAGAGCACAACCGTACCGCCATTGCCACTTTCAACGGCATTGGCAGAGATCACACTATCGCTGGAAACATAGTTATTGCTGGCGTTGCTGAGATCCGCATCCCCGCCCTGCCAGCCACCACCAACACGAATACGACCACCACCAGTCTGCCCGTCGGCATACAGTTGCGCACCGTTAAGAATGGTCTGTTTTGCAGTGATGGCAATTTCACCACCCTGCCCTTGATCACTGCTAACGTTGAGTGTGCCACCGACATTGACATTGTCACTGGCAGTGAGACGAATAACACCGCCATTATTAACAAAACCCGTTGCTTCTACTCTGCCACTATTATTGACCACACCACCCTGCAGGCTATTGGCGGCTTGAGCCGACATAATAATAAGCCCGCCTGGTGCATGCACGGCGTTACCATTTTCTACCAACACCTTTATAGTGCTAGCCTCGACACGAATATTGGCCAAGGTATTGTTACTGCCAAATTGCAGTTCATAACGCTCGCCAGCGGCCAGCGCTACCGTACCTAACTGGGCAACAACAACCCCCTGGTTGCGCACCTCGGGGGCGAGCAGCGCGATATAACCATCAAGCGACGCGGTGAGGCTACCTTCATTAATTATGCCAGCGGTGGCACCATCGCGATTAAAAACGTAACGCCCAGCCATAAAATCTTCATTGCTGATGCTGTGCGTGGTAGCGGCCAAGCCACCCACATCGACACTGGCACCGCGTGCAAAATAGACACCATTGGGATTACTAAGGAAGATCTGGCCGTTGGCATTGATGCGGCCAAATATCTGGCTTGCATTGTTATCCAATACCCGATTAAGCATCACACTACTAACGGACGGTTGATTAAAATTCACCGTTGCCGCGCTACCAACGTTGAAGCTATTCCAGTTCACTGCCGCACTGTCAGTGGCCTGGTTGATACTCATGGCGCTGCCAGCCTGGCTGATCGTCGCCTGCCCGGCAACAACAGTGCCACCCGTAGGAAGCTCCGTCGACACTGGCGGTGCAGAATATGCCGAGCCTGCTGCGGCAATCAGCGCGAACGTCAAAAGAGATCTGCCCCTGGCACGGATGAACCCTGCAACCATCGCGACAAATGCGCAGATGGTGCCCGTAATCAATCGATATACATGATTCAAGATATTTATCATCCAGATTAAAACGGCATTGAGGCTTGCAGCCAGAAGCGATTTTTGTTCAACGAACCATCTTGGTCGTTGCCTGCAAGGGTGGGATTAGGGTTACTTCCGATTCGGTGTGCCCAGGTGGCCTTGAGATTCAACCCAAGTTGCGCCTGCCAGCCGAGTGCCAAACCAGCGCCTTTAAGCATGTAGCTGTTGGAACTCGCGCCGGTATTATTGACATGACCCACATCAAAAAAACCACTGGCGTTGTAGCCCTTCGGCAGACGTTGACGCACTTCAAGATTGAGCAATTGACCACTCGAACCACTGCCTTCATTGGCAGGATAGGCACGCACCCCGGCGGCCCCACCCAGAGAGAATTTTTCAGACGAATCAAGTTTGGCGCTGGCGGCTTGGCCAGAGAGCGTGGCAATGGCTGAAATCGAATCCGTAACCGCTTGCTGGCGGCTGGCGTAGTAATTCAACTTGGTAAAACTGCCGCTGGGTGCGCCTAGCTCATTAAAGTCCAGACTGCCCAGATCGACACTGCCCCCCGTCAGGGTCAGCCCCGCACTGTTGCCACTATTCCCCAGTCTGTCAAAAAGGTTGCCGTTAAGACTGACAGAAATTCTATTGATACTGTAGCGACTGCTCGTGACGTTACGTGTCTCGTTGTCAAACCGCTTATGGTCGTAGTTCAGTCCCAAATAGAGATTTTTAAAATGTGAACGAATCATTGGGAGAGTGGCATCCACTCCAAACGTAGTCGAACCACCCTCGCCATCGAGCGCTTTAAACTCATCAGCCACCAAGTTGTAGCTCAACGCAGCAACACTGATACCGGTGCGCCAGCCAACATTTCCCTGCGGCATTGAGTAGGCCAGACGAGCGTAATTGATCCCCTCGGAGTGAATAAGGTTGGCAACTGCCAGATCGCCCCGTTTAGAGGGACTGTTAAGATAAATATTGCCAGTGATACGTTCTCTGCCAGTGGAACGAAGCCCCGTATTATCGATAGCGACACTGCCATTAATCAGCGGCTCATCGATCAACTTCAATACCAGTACCGTCTCCTTTTCCGCAGCACCCGGCTGAAGGCTTACTGCAGCACTCACGCCAGGCAGGTCATCTACCAACAACACACCACGTTCAATATTGTCCACATTGATGGGATCACCACGGCGCTGAACGGCATCTATTTTTGCCACTGCACGCTCCCATGTTAATCGGCTGGATTGCTCACCTTCCTGGTGGGCACCACCAAAAACGGCCTCGACAACCTGAATAGTAACAACACCATTTTGAATATCTTGCTGCGGCAGATAACTGCGCACGATCCAGCCAGCTTCGCGATAGGCTTCGGCCACTGCAACAGCGGCACTTTGTAATTCGGCAAAACTAATGGGATGGTTGGTAAATGCAGCAACCCTCTTTTGCAATAGGTCACTGGTGATCAAGGTATTGCCCGCAAACTGGAACGAAGTCACTGTAATAGTGGCCCCCTTCACAGACTCCTGGGGCTGCGGCGCGATTATAACGTCGGGGAGGGTTCTCTTTGGTAGCTCGGCACCACGCTCTTTTTCTATCTGCTGCATAAGTTGGCCAGCATCGGCGGACTCCGCCTGCACTGCTGCCGAAAACCCCAGGGAATACAGCACCAAGAAGTTACACGCAATCAACGCCGCACAATCCCAGCGTCTTACACCCCCCCGATTAATCCAAGCTACTGATTTCAACGTACGCTCCTTATACACAGCAACATTCCAATGTCATTATTTTTATCAGCATCTTTAATAAAGCTACTGAGTCAGCGCCTGGGGCAATATCCGGCTATCGATGCTACCTGCACATCTAACTAGCCATTAAGCTTATTCACCATTCAAAAAACGCAATCACCAACAGGTTTCTGTAGCGCTGCCGTACAATGATGGGCAAGCTGTCGGCCGTTCCAGAAGATACTTTAGCCCCATATATGTAAATAAATTGTGGAGCACTTGCAGCTTTCGGCATGGGCTGGGGATACTTTAGGGAAACTCTGAATAAATACCCCACACCCAAAACAGTTCGTGAGGCAGGCTCTTCGTGATGAGATTAGCGAACTGTAATCGGAGAATGCCGACGTTCGTAGTGCCGCGCAGGGCAGTGGGGCAACTCACGCGGCCATTCGAGATAGCTACTGTAAGGGTCTACCCGCGAAATGCTTTGGGTATACCATACCGACGAGAGGTTTCTGCGGCAGCCTGAAAAATAGATGGGTTAACCATCTTACGAATCCGATGGGTTTGAGAAACGGGCTTATTCAAAGGTTTTAGCTGCGCCATACATTTTGTTATTGATCAACTGCTCTGGGACGCTGTCTCAAAATGCGGATGCTCTCAACACCCCATTAACCACCAAAAAGATTAAAGAGGTTAATCTCTGTTTCATAAGGCACCATGTTGGCTGCTTTAGTTTTAAGCTCAAGTTTGTGTAAATACTCCCCTAAATTATGGTATTCAATGTTTGCTGGCCCCAATGTTGTATTAATGATCCTACCGGCGCGCATCATGCTTTTCACCCCCTCCAGCACAGCATAGTCACGCTCTTCAAGAAGCACAACCTCCTTGCCCAGGTGCCAATAGATATCGATATTATTGATATCCATAAAATCCAGTGGCGGCACCAGTGGCACCACATCCTGCGGTGTAACAACACGGATAATATTGAGGTGCCGGAATAGCGTCGCGCCGGTGATATTGGTGAGTTTGGGTTGGCCAAAAGTGATGATAGGCCCAAGTGTATAACGATCAATATCAAGATACATCGCCAGTATCACAGCAATAGCACCCCCCAGACTGTGGCCTGTTGTACTAACGGTGTAATTTTTATTTAGTTTGGGCAGCAGCATTTTGTAGATACCTTCTGCCGCTTGTGCAAACCCCTGATGAAGGGCGATACCCGCGTGGGCATCAGGCAGCAGTTTAAGTGATAGATTAACAATGGCGTTTTCGACATTTGCAGAGCCACGAACAGCAATGATCTGATGTTTAAGCGCATCATTGGTGGCAATAAAGTAGCTCACCTCGACCCCGGGCACATTGTTGTATTGTTCGAGCCGATACCCTTGTGCCTTGATCACGGCCTGTGCTTGCTGTTCACTAAAATAAGCAGCGTTGGCCAGATTGGCGTACTGTTTTAATTGGACGAAGAGACTGGGGGCTGCATTCGCGGTGGTTGTTACAGCGACCAGGAAAACGCCAATCAACAGATTCAATATAAAATAGGAATAGGCTGTTTTCATGCCAAGTGGAGGCCGCTGCTTAGAATAGGTGGATTTATAAACTAACCGCAACACAACTCTCCTGAAGCAAAAAAATCTGCGACAATAGCGCCAGACTCAGATACATAAACAGCTCTATAACAACGACTAATAATCACACAACCACAACCTCGCCAGACGAACACAGCTGTTAGCTTCTGAACGTACCGTCGGCCATCTCTTTATTACGTTGGGTTGAGTCGTAATCCTTTTGAAGGTGCGCTGTGTGTTCATCAAGAGACCAGAGACCCAGTTCTAATCTCTTTAAATTCGCCTTTGCTATATCATCTATTGGCAATGGCTCCATTCTTCCGTTATTCGCAACATGTTGAGTGCCAAATATTTGTGGCCGCCCCTCTTGCACAAGAACTCGATCTTGAAGATATGCTAAATGCCAACCATTTGCCTCACCTGCGCCAACAGCTTCTTTTATAAGGCCAACGCATTTTTTTTGAAACTCAGGATCTAAAACAGCATGTTGTACAATTAACCACGCAGCCTCGGCACCCTCCACCCCCACACTGCTCTCTTTTGGCCAACCATGCTCATCCACTATCGCCTTCATTCGAAGATTATTATTTTCATGAACTTTTTTCATCTCCAAGTGGTAAGAATCATAGGTCAACTCACCACTATCAGACAATTTTTTTCGAGTGGAAACATCTTTCTCCCGCATGGACAGCAGCTCTTGCTTTAGTTTTTCGTTCATAACTTTATCCCGATAATCTACAGTTAAATAGAATGCCGTTTTATACAAACACGAGCCACACTCATTATAGGACGAAGCCCAAGCCTACCAGGCCAGAACTTACTTTTGATAAAGCCCATCAATTGTTTCAAAAACCATAAACGGGACCTTTAGCTCTTCTATCGCTTCCAATTTATGCCTAATATTTTCGTCAATATCCAAATATTGGGCCTCAAATTCTAACTTCTTCCAATCCTGAGAAAACATCAAATCTTCAGTATAATCTTCCGCATCACCCGCACTTAGCCCGTAATGTTTTGCAACTTGCCTATGCACCCCGGATGCGTAAAAAAATCTCAACCTCGCATCACCTTCACATGCCTCTTCAGCGCGGCTGTTGAGAACAAACAAAGCCGTCTTTACCTCATTAACGGTCATCTTTAATGGAGAAATTAGAAGTGCAGGGACAACATCTCTTTTTTCATCACATCTTTTTATAGCACTTTCTAGCTGATTTTTTTCTGACTCATACCTATTCAGGGATATATCAAATGCGCCCCCAGAACTGACAGTTAAACTGGCACATCCAACACTCACTAAAGGCACAAAAAAAGCCGCCACAAATAACACATGCTTATTGAACATCGCAGCCATCTGCCACCCCTCTCCAAAAATCAGCTTCTTTCCCCGTATGCGCAAGCGATTGCATTGTTGCGATATCACGAATAACCTTTCTCTGAATCAGCGGCACAGATGCCATCGCCTTTGATAATAACTCGAAGTCTGTTTGGGATATATTGTAAGCTGATTGCAATGGTTTATTACCCAAAAAAATATTAATCATAACCCCCGCTGGCATAACGCCTGACAATGCCGCGGCCAACTGACTTCTCCTTCGAATATCTTTGATTGCATCCGCACTAGCTTGACTAAACGTAACCTCATTTATGAACGCGCACTTCATATAGCCCCCTATATTTTTTGCATGACACCCCACTTCAACGGGGCATCTTCATGTCGGATTTTATACTCGATTCCTGATCGCCATCAAATCACCTGCTCTTCCAACAAACGTCGCAACGGTTGCAGCTCCGGCACCCGTCGCACCACCTCCAATACATATTCCATAATGCGTGGAATATCTTGCAGGTAGCCGGGTTTGTTGTCGCGGATGTTGAGGCGGGCGAAGATGCCGAGCACTTTCAGATGGCGCTGCACACCCATCATGTCAAACCAGTGCAGTAGCTGTTGCTGGCTTTCGCCTGCGTTGACTCCTGCCGCCATTGCTTGTTGGCGATACTGCGCTACCCATGCCTCTACACGTTGACGTGGCCAGGCGATGTAACAATCTTTGAGCAGTGAGACAAGGTCGTAACTGACTGGCCCGATCACTGCGTCCTGAAAGTCGAGTACGCCAGGGTTGTGTTGGGTGGTGAGCATCAGGTTGCGTGAGTGGTAGTCGCGGTGGACCCAGACGTAGGGCTGTTGCAGTGACTGTTGCGCCAACCACTCCAGCACTTCATTCAACTCGTGCTGCTGTTCTGCGGTCAATCTGATTTGCAGATGTTTTTCCAGGAACCACTCCTGGAACAGCGCCATCTCGCGCATCAACAGGGCGTGATCGTAACGTGGCAGCGCTGCGTCGGTCAGTTTGCCGTTGGCTTGCAACTGCACCAGGGCGGTGATGGCGTCGCCATAGAGTTGATCTGCACTCTGCTCATTCAGGGCGGGTAGGTATTGCTGATGGCCCAGATCACTCAGCAGCAGGAACCCTTGCGTCAGATCCTGCTCCAGCACTACCGGCACGTTGAGGCCATAATCCGCCATGGCCGCTGAGATCTTGATGAAGGGGCCGCAATCCTCTTTTTCTGGCGGCGCATCCATGACGATGTGGCTCGTGCCCGGCAGCGTTATCCGGAAGTAGCGCCGGAAGCTGGCATCGCTGGAGGCGGGGGCGATTTGACCACCACTGATACCGAGTGTCTGCTCTACCCAAACGGTTAACTGTTCCAATCTTCTGTCCATTGTGACCCTTTGTGACTGCTTTGCTGAACGACCTAGCCCCCGTTTGCCGCTGAAAAACGGGTATACTTGCCAACCTTATATATGAACATCAGCGTGTGGGCCTGACCATTTATGAATTCTGCAGTAAGTTACGATAAAACCCGTGATTGTGCCATCTCTTCACTTGACTGCCGCAGCTGCTGACAGCATCTGTCGATGTACAAATTCCATAAAAATACTCTTCTGACTCTTGCCCTCTCTGCTGCTATCAATGCCGCCCAGGGGGAAGAAAGCCCTGTACTATGGGGGCAGTGCCACGCCTGGCCGCTCCCTGAGTTTAGTTATCCTGGTGAGAATCGTGGTGAACAGTCTGCCACTTTTCTGGGGGCGGACTCCAGTGAGGGGCGCGACAATGAGGTGATTGATCTGCTTGGCAACATTCGTGTGCAGCGCCCTGATCAGCAGCTGTTTGCCGATAAGGCCACCTACAACCGGGCGTTGAAGACGCTGGAGGTACATGGCAATATCCGTTACGAGGCGGTGGATTTTACCACCCAGGCCGACTACGCACTCATAGCGTTGGAGGGTGGCAAAGGGCGGTTTGAGAACAGTCAGTACGTCATTCCTACACGCCACGCCCGTGGCAGCAGCCGTGTCATCGACATTCAAAGCAGTGATCTGACGGTATTTCGTCAAGCCAGTTACACCACCTGTGATCCCGGCAATGAAGACTGGATTCTGCGCGCCAGTAGTGTTGAACTGAATCGGGGCAGTGGCATGGGCAGCGCCTGGAACGCCCGAATCGCTTTTCAGGGGGTGCCATTTATCTACATCCCCTATATCCGTTTCCCCATTACCAACGAACGTATGACAGGGCTGCTCGCCCCCACCTATGGCACCTCAAAACTGGGGGGTACTGAACTGGCACTGCCGATCTATATTAACCTGCACCCTCAGCTCGACCTGACCATTACCCCTCACAACTATACCAACCGTGGTTTGAAGTGGGATAACGAGCTGCGTTACCTCAGCCACTATGGCAGCGGCAAGATTCACACAGAACAGATAGATGATGGCGTCTATGGCCAGGAGCGCCGCCTGTTTGAATATAACCACACGGGTCAGCTAACAGGCGGCTGGAGCAGTGACCTGCTCTACAATCGTGTCTCTGACCGTTACTACTTTAACGATTTTGGGAACTCACTCAGCGTTAGCAGCCTGACCCATCTGGAGCGTCACGCCCAGCTGACACACACTGATCGTTATGGTCGTTTTTTCATTCAGGCACAGGGATTTCAAACCATTGATGACTCCACCCCCTACAGCGAGCGCCCCTATCGCCGCCTGCCACAGCTCACCTATACCAGCGTACCGTATGAGATGGGCGCACTACGGCTGAACCTGAACAGCGAGCTGGTCCGTTTTCAGCAGCATGAACGGCTCACGGGCAGCCGCGCCAACATCACGCCGTCACTGTCGCTACCTTATCAACGCCCGGCGGGCTTTATCACCCCCAAGCTCAGTCTCAGCCTCAGTCGTTATGCGCTGGAAGAGGCTTACAATACGCTCGACACCCGCACACTGCATCGTGTAGTGCCAATCACCAGCATCGACAGTGGGCTCTATCTGGAGCGTGAAACAACACTCTTTGGCGGCAACTATTTACAGACCCTCGAACCCCGCGCCTTCTATCTCTACGTGCCCTATCGTGACCAGTCTGACTACCCGCTGTTTGATAGCGGCAGCTATGACTTCAGCAGTGCCCAGCTCTTTCGCACCAACCGGTTTGCCGGCATCGATCGTATTGGTGACGCCAATCAGATCACCGTTGCCCTCACCTCACGACTACTGCAACAGCAGGATGGCTGGGAGCTTGTGCGTGGCAGTATTGGGCAGATCCAATATTTTAAAGATCGCCAGGTAACACTTACCGGCAATCAGATCGACAGCCGCAACCACTCCGAAACCATTATTGATGCTGAGTTTCACCCCACCCGACCACTCAGCATCCGTGGCGATCTGTTCTTGAACAGTGACAACAACAGCGTCACACGGCGCGATCTGCGCCTGCAATATATGAACGACAAACGCCACATTCTAAGCATTAACTATCGCCAGCGCAGCACACCCGACACCGTCGCCAATACCACCACACGGGAAATCGACAGTTCCATTCTCTGGCCGCTCACCAGCCAGTGGAGTATCATTGGACGCCGCTACCACTCCCTTGATGATAACCGCACGCTGGAAAAACTGGCGGGGGTTGAATACAGCGACTGCTGCTGGGCGTTTCGTGCTGTGCGCCACGCCACCTTTGTGGAGTCCGCCGGTGCCACCAGCGCCCCCTACGGAACCTTGCGCTACGGCTGGTATCTACAGCTTGAGCTGAAAGGACTCACCAGCCTGGGCGACAGCATCGACAAACTGATGCAGGATAAAATTCTCGGCTATAAGGCCATACCTTAGATTTGATCATCAACAGGTCACCAACATGAAATATTTTCTTACAATACTCACTCTGATTGCCACACTCAACGCACAGGCAGCGCCGGTAAAAATCGACGGCATCGCCGCCATCGTCAATGAAGAGGCAGTGACGCTGAGTGAACTGGATAACGAAATAAAAACCGTCAAGGCCCAACTGCAACAGCAAAAAAGCAGCCAGCCCAGCGATGCTGCCCTGCAACGGCAGGTGCTGGAACGTTTAATTGTCATTCATCTGAAGCAGCAACTGGCCGACCGTAACAACATCATCATTGATGACGAGACCCTCAACCGCGCTATCAGCAGCATCGCCAAACAGAACAACATTTCACTGGCACAATTACGCAATGTTATCGAACGGGACGGTTTTGATTTCAATCTCTACCGTGAAAACATTCGCCACGAGATTCTCCATACCCGGCTGCGCCAGCGTTATGTCGACAACCGTATCAACATCACCAGCGCCGAGATTGAACTCTTTCTCAAACAGCAGGAGAAGAGTGGCGGCAATGAAAACGAGTATCAGCTTAACCATATCCTGATCAGCATCCCCGAAGGTGCCAGCGCCGAAACCATTCAAACAGCCAAACAGCACGCCCAAGCCATTCTCGACCGTCTCGCCAAAGGTGAGCCGTTTGCAGAGCTCGCCATCGCCGAATCCGACAGCCAACAGGCGCTAAGCGGTGGCGACCTTGGCTGGCGCAAACTGGGGGAGATCCCTTCACTCTTTGCCAACATTGTGGTGGATATGAAAAAAGGCGATGTCAGCACCCTCATCCGCAACCCCAGCGGCTTTCACATCATCAAACTCAACGATGAGCGTGGTGGCGACCGCCACATGGTCAACCAGAGCCACGTTCGCCACATCCTGATCAAGACCGATGAGGTCACCGACGACAACGCCGCACTGCACAAAGTTGAAGAGCTGAAATCACGTATCGAACAGGGCGATGATTTTAATCTCATTGCAAAAGCACACTCCGATGACAAAGGCAGTGCTGCCAAAGGTGGCGACCTCGGCTGGGCCAGCCCCGGTCAAATGGTGCCGGCGTTTGAAAAGGTGATGAACGACATCGCCCCGAATAAAATCAGCGACCCCTTCCAGAGTCCGTTTGGCTGGCACATTTTAGAGGTACTGGAACGCCGCACTCAGGATGATACTGACCAGTACAAACGCAACATCGCCCGTCAACAGCTCTTCGAACGTAAAGTGAGTGAAGAGGAAGAGCTGTGGTTACGGCAACTGCGTGATGAAGCGTATGTTGAGATTCGAATTTAGCTGATCGCCTGATCCCCCTTCACTGTCCAACCGGCACCAAAGGGGAACACCATTTAACAGACAGAGTATCGGCATGAACAGACCGCTCAGACTCGCCATCACCCCCGGAGAACCTGCAGGCATCGGCCCCGACCTGGTTGTCACGCTGGCACAGCAGCCACACGCACATCAGCTCATCGCCATTGCCGACCCAGCACTGCTCAGCACCCGCGCACAGCAGTTGGGATTGCCGCTGACACTCAAAACTTTTAATGCCAATGCACCTGTTGAGCCACACCAACCCGGCGTGCTTAACATACTGCCCGTTGCACTGCACAACACAACCACACCGGGCCATCTTGATATCAATAACGCCACCTACGTACTGGAGACGTTACGCCAGGCAACACTCGGCTGTATACATGGCCAGTTTGATGCACTCATCACCGCCCCCGTACACAAAGGGGTGATTAACGATGCCGGCATTAAATTCAGCGGCCACACAGAGTTTCTTGCTGAGCTCACACAGACACCACAAGTGGTCATGATGCTTGCCACCCCCGGTCTGCGGGTAGCATTGGCAACCACTCACCTGCCTTTGCGTCAAGTAGCCGATGCCATTACCCAACCGCTGCTGGAAGATGTAATTACTGTTCTGAACAGCGCGCTGATCAATCAGTTTGGCATCCAGCAGCCGCATATTTTTGTCTGCGGCCTTAATCCACACGCCGGTGAGAATGGCCATCTCGGCCATGAAGATGAAGAGATTGTCGCCCCCGTGTTGGAGCGTTTACGTTGCAAAGGGATACACCTGACTGGCCCGCTGCCCGCCGATACACTTTTTGTGCCTAAATATCTCAACCATGCCGATGCGGTACTGGCCATGTATCACGACCAGGGATTGCCTGTGCTCAAACACAAAGGGTTTGGCAACGCCGTTAACATCACGCTTGGCCTGCCGATCATCCGCACCTCCGTTGATCACGGTACCGCGCTGGAGCTGGCGGGCACTGGCAGGGCCGACAGCGGCAGCCTCGCCTACGCGATTACTATTGCCATCGAGATGGCACAACAGAAGAGCCTCGCCTCATGAACCAGCAAAATGACAGCCATCGCGCCCGCAAACGTTTTGGTCAAAATTTCTTACATGATCAACAAGTCATTCAACGCATTGTCAGTTCACTCAGGGCCAAGCCCGGTGATCGTATTGTGGAAATTGGCCCAGGGCTCGGCGCACTCACACAACCTTTGATCGACATTGTTGGTAAAATTGATGTCGTGGAGATCGATCGTGATCTGGTTGCACGGCTGCAGCAACACTACTCACCCGAGGTGATGACCATCCACAGCCATGACGCCTTGAAATTTGATTTTCATACACTGGTCACCACAGGTGAAAAACTTCGCATCATCGGTAACTTGCCGTACAACATCTCCACCCCACTGCTGTTTCATCTGATGGAACAGCTCGATGTTGTGCAGGATATTCATTGCATGCTGCAAAAAGAGGTTGTTGAACGTATGGCGGCAAAACCCGGCGACAGCGCTTACGGCAGACTCAGCATCATGCTGCAATACCATTGCGATGTGGTGAAACTTTTCAACGTTGGTCCGGGGGCATTTCATCCTGCACCCAAAGTTGACTCCGCCGTAGCGCGACTCACACCCCACACCACTAAACCCACACATGTCAACGATGAAAAAATATTCAGTAAGGTTGTCAATCAGGCCTTTAGCCAACGCCGTAAAACACTGCGCAACTGCCTTAAAACATTACTAAGCGCCGAACAGATTGAATCATGCAACATAGATCCAACGGCACGCCCAGAGACGCTCTCACTGTCTGACTTCGCCAAACTTAGCAACATCACCGTAGACTCACCAGACATATCCAAGTGAGACTTAAAGGACAATTCTGGTCAGGCTGGTATACAGCCCTGCTGCTTACTGCAGGTGTAGTTTTTATAATCATCGAACTGCCACAAGGCTATAGCAGCGACCTCTCTATCATCGGCCAGGGTAAAGATGCAATTGTCATTGTTCACGATAGCAAAAGTTTTCCCAGTGTCGAGTTTCTCAGTCGCATGAATGTCATTCGTGACAAACATAAACAGCAGGCAGTTTTTTCCGTGGCTGATATTAAAGATAAGGCCGGGGCTGAATTTGCACAAAAACACAGTGCAAAACCACTATCACTCCTGCTCTTCACCGCTGACGGCACACCATTAGGCAGCATCAGCGGTAACCGCTCCTCTGATGTCATACTGGATGCTATTGAAGGAAAATTTCAGTGGCAGCACAACTAACAGGGGCACCCCATCAACAACACCAGCAAAACACAACCCCACCCAGGGTGATTCACAAGAGATGGTGGCAAACAGTCTGATTCTATTTAAGCCCTTAGCCAAGGCACAACCTGTCAATGCCCGCAGATCAACGATTCCGCTTACACATCCAGACATGCATCAGCAACAGCCATAGTAGAGACAATATGGTATTCAGATTTCATCTTACGTATAAAAATTAAATCTGAGGACAATCTCCATTTACCTTTACACTCTCAGTCCTGCACTCCAAAGCAGTTAAAAGGATGACAGGACAACTTTATGAACCACTCTCCATTACGGCGCACCATCGCCCTGCTCTCTCTGACACCGCTTTCTGCCCTTGCCACCAATGGCATGAACCTGGAAGGATACGGCCCCATTGCATTAGGTATGGGGGGGGCCTCCTTTGCTTACGACAACGGCACAGCGGCGGTCATCAACAATCCTGCCACACTGGGGTTAATGGAACGTTCAAGCCAGCTCGACCTGGCCGTTGGTTTCTTAGGCCCCGATGTCAGCTCCACACACACAGCCAGTGGCATGGGTGCTGACTCGTCTGCTGACGGTTTCTACATGCCCGCAGTTGGCTGGGCCACACGCTCTGGTCCCTGGACCTCTGGCGTGGCGCTGTTTGGCCAGGGCGGCATGGGCACAGAGTTCTCCAGCAGCAGTTTTATGTCCAATCCCGGCGGCATGTCACCCTCACCCGATCTGATTAACCGTTCAGAGGTGAGTCTGGGCCGTGCAATAGCGCCACTTGTCTACGCCGTAAACCCGCGACTCCAGATTGGCGGCAGTATTGATTTTGTCTGGGCAGGCATGGACCTGCGGATGGCAATGAGCGAATCACAATTTCAGGATCTGGCCAACCCCTCCAGTCGTCAATATGGATCTGCCTCCGGCTCCATGGTCAACGCCTTTGGGGCGATGTACGAACCCTTTGGTGGCTCGGGCATTAACAAGCTTTACCACGCTTATTTCGACTTCAGTAATAACAACGACTTTTCCGGTAAGGCCCGTGGATATGGTTTAGGTGCAAAACTGGGGCTGACCTACCAGATGAACCCAAAAGTCACTGTCGGTGCAACCTACCACGCTAAAACCTGGCTCAATGATCTCACCACCAACGAAGCGCAGATGAGCATGGCCGTCAACGGTGATGAAGGACTCCTCACCACGGGCACACCTTCTGGAAGTGATGTCGACAAGATCATCAACCTGACCGGGCAGATCGCCGTCAAAAACTTTGAGTGGCCCGCCATCACAGGTATTGGTTTTGCCTTTCGGCCCACAGGTGAGTGGTTACTGGTTGCGGACTACAAACGGATCTTCTGGTCAGATGTGATGGATAATTTCAGCATGACCTTCACCGCCGCCAATCAGACAAGCAATGGTGGCTTTGCCGGAAAACAGCTCGACGCAACCCTTTACCAGCGCTGGCAGGATCAGGACGTAATTGCACTGGGTGCCGCCTATCAGCTAACAGACACATGGACAGTGCGGGCGGGCGCAAACTTTGGTGACAACCCGATCCCCGACCGTTTTCTGAATGCCCTTTTTCCCGCCACCATTGAAAAACACTACACTGCAGGCGTTGGTTACCAGATCAATAAACAGAGCGCCATTAACAGCGCCATCAGCATTGCCCCCGAGGCACGTTTTATTGCCGCCAACGGCATTGCCAGTCAACACCAGCAACTCAACTGGCAACTGATGTACTCCCGGCTATGGGAGTAGAGACACGCAGGTAACATATCGATCACCCGATAAATCTGGATTGCAAGGATGCAGTCATGACCATAAAAACCATCACGACGAACGCAAGACCAGGACGCCACTTTGCCGTCACCCTCTTAGCCATTGCCGTGACAGCAATGCCCGCCATCACCCTCTCCTTATCTGATAGCCACTCTGGCTTTTCTCTCCACTACTTAAGCGCCCAGCCACCAACAGGCAGCGATAAAACACCGCGCCCGGCCATTATCATCACCGGAAAAACAGACCAGCAGTTAAACACAGAGTTGACACAGGCGGAGCAGGAGCTACAGCAAGCTAAAACTGAGCGGGAAAAGACACTACGGAGAATCGAGCAGCTCAACAAAATATTAAAAAGAAAACTCGATGAGGCGCAGCTCGCGCAATAAAACAGATCACCAAAACAGAACAGGGCGACCAAGGCCGCCCTGCTACATACTCAAAACAACACTCTGATTATTTACGTTCGGCCTCAACCTCAAAGGTCAACACCATATCGTCGCCTACCGCAGGCAGTGCGTATTTAATCCCGAAATCTGAACGTTTAATTTTGGCACTGGCATCAAAACCACAGACATAAGCCCCTTTTTTCATGGGGTGATCACCACAGTTAATACGCTCAACCTTAAGGGTTACCGGCTTAGTGGTGCCTGCCAGTGTCAACTCACCCTCAACTGTTGCACTCTTTTTATCGGCAATCACCACTTTAGTGGATTTATAGGTAATCGTTGGAAACTCGCCCGCGTTCAGGAAATCAGGCGAACGCAGGTGGTCGTCACGCTTGGCAAAGCCGGTATTCACCGATGCTGCATCAATCTTGATATCAACCGTACCGCTGTTTTTGGCCCAATCAATCGTCAACGCACCTTCTGTTTTATCAAAACGACCATGCAGGGTGGAAAATCCCAGATGGCTAATTGCAAAGTGTGGATAGGTATGGGTAGGGTCAATGGTGTACTGCTCCGCAGCATTCACCAGCACCGGAGCCGAAACAGCACTCATCATTGCCACTGCCAAATAGATCTTACGCATCGTTATTCCTCTCTGTTGAGTTAAAAACAAACACACATATCAAATAGGTGGCGCACCCAGATCACGCCAGGTTAAATACACCGCCACCGCGGCGGGAACCGACGATACTACTACCCGCACAACCAACTGCACAAACAGTGGCCAAGCCGCAGAGACCGGCAACCGCGCCAACAGCGGCACACACGCCAACAGGGCCAATGTATACCAAGGCAGCTTGGAGTAGGCCAGCGCCCCGATTCCCAGCAACGCAATAACAACCACCAGTGGCACAACCATCATCGCCCCTGCCGCCACCGGCTTGCCAAACAGCTGTAACAGTAACCGCGCGCCCACAGCAGCGGCGATAGCCGACGCCAGCTGTCCATACAGTGCCGTTGCACCCAGCAGCGCTGTCAGCCCGGTACCCAAGGCCAACGCAAAGATCAGACTATCCGCCTGTACCGGTTTATCCTTCAGCCCCACACTCGCGGCGACCAACCACCCCACGTATGCACTGCCTGCTACTGCCAGCAGCCAGACGGGCCATTCGCCAAAACTGTTAATCCTTGGCCATAACAGCCAGACAGTCGCCGCTGCACCGGCCACAAACAGCAATCCAGGGGCCAAACGCCGCCACCGCACCAGATCAAACAACAACCCCAATACCACGGCACCACAACCAAGCAGTACAATTTTACGGTCTGCCCGTAACGGGAAGAGCTGAAGATCGGTAATCAGATAGAGTGCCGCCGCAAAACCAGCCAACGCCGACAATCCCGCCCAATACCAGCCGTGCGGGCGCAAAATAAGCGCTACTACCAGACTGATAGTGAAAGGGACTACGGCTGACTGTACTAACGGGTTTGTGAGTAGATTGTCCATGGGCACCATGTAGAGCAGAATAGCCTTTAAAAGTTCAAAAAAAGTGGAGCTGACCTACCGCTCCTGACATACACCATACTACACATTCATTTAAGCTTTAGTTAAACACATTAAAAATGCAGGATATATACTCGCCATAAAACCTAACAGACTCAACCTTGGATAATAGACAAATGAACAGAATAAAAACAAATAAAGCACTGATATTAAGCACAGCATGCGCCCTGCTGCTCGCTGCCTGCGGCGGCGGGAGTGATAGCGGACTCCCCTACACCGGCACCACCACGCCAGCGGCCATCAGCCCAAATAATGGCAACGAGATTGCCACACGCGCCTATACCAACGGTGAGGGAGGTGCCTCGCTGGGCAACATCTTCGCCTCTGCAACACCACAAACAACTCAATACCAAGGTGACCGGTTAAACATTACTGCAGTAACGCAGCGACTGTTCGGCATTGCTAACAGTGCCACGCTGACCGCCCCACACAGCCCATCCCTCAACCGCGCCGTCACTACGCAGAATGAGAACATAGCGGGTAACTGCGGTGGCTCAATGCAGTTTAGTATTCGTATTGACGATGTAAATGGCAATGTCGATGGCAGCTTCATCTTCTCAGGCTACTGTGAAGATGGCGATACCCTCAATGGTCAGATGAACATAACCAGCAGCATCAACCTCCAAACCAGTACCGCCGGGCTGATGACTATGCGCTTTTCCAATCTCACCATCAGCTCAAACAGCGAATCAGCAACCCTTAACGGTACGGTTGCAACCTATCCTGACTCCGATCCCATGGTCATCACCACAAACATGCAGATCAAGGACAATAACAGCGGCAAGGTCTATTGGGCCGACAACCATGTCACCTCCATCAACAGCGTGGTATCAGGTGAAGAGCTGTTTATCAGTGGCCGCTTCTACCACCCTGACTACGGCTATGTGGATCTCACCACCCCTACCCGTTTGTATATAGCCTATGGTGACGAGTGGCCATCCTCTGGCGTCATGATCGCTACCGGGGCCAACAACTCAAAAGTTAAACTGACAGCGGTCTCCAACACCACTTACCACTACGAGGTGGATGCCAACGGTGACGGTGTTTATGAAGTGCAACAACTCGAGCTGTTGTGGGACGACCTGTAAACCATCCTTAACAAAAGGGCGCTGAACGCGCCCTTTTTCTACCTACTTCCGCTCTACCAGCACTTCCGGCTGCCCCGTAATCTCAGACATCGCCTGCACCATCCACTGCTCTGCCTGCTCGTTGATCTCGGCCGCCTTAAGGCTCTTGCTGTCGATCACCGGACCGACCTTGACACGAATCACCCCTGGCCTTTTAAGAAACCCATGACGCGGCCAGAAACTGCCCGCATTGTGGGCAATTGGCAACACAGGATGGCCACTCTTCTCCGCCAGCAGCGCACCGCCATACCCGAATTTACGCATCGTGCCCGGCGCCATCCGTGTGCCTTCCGGAAAGATGATGAGCCAACGCCCCTCATCAAGACAGAGCTTTCCCAACGCCACCAGCTGTTTAAGTGCCTGGCGGCCAGAGGCCCGGTCAATCGCCACCGGCTTGAGCATTGCCAACCCCCAACCAAAAAAGGGCACCCGCAAGAGCTCCCGTTTTAACACCCAGGTCTGGGGTGGCAGGATCGCCTGCAACGCCAACGTCTCCCAGGTGGAGGCATGTTTACAAAAAACAATGGCGGTCTCCCTGGGCACATGCTCCAGCCCCTCAACCTCAAAGCGAAGGTTACAGGTGAGACGCAACCACCAGAGATTAAGTTTGGCCCACTGGCTGATCACCCGGTAGCGGGTGGCAAAGCTGAAAGGCCAGACCAGTACTGCCAACAGCGCAAACAAAATCGCTGTGACCACCATAAAAAGAAAAAACAGAGACGAACGCAGATAACCCATCTAAACCTATTCCTTGAACCCTATGCCACAGCACCAGCAACCACTACACGCAACCCGGACGACAATGGGCGCATCGATAAGGCATGCAGTTACTGAGCCTCCTGCAGCAACATATTCACCACTGCCGCCAGATCGTCATACACCTCCAGCCCCGCACGGCTGCCTATCGTCGCCAGGGTCCGCATCCCTTTACCGGTACGCACCAGAATGGGACGGGCACCCACCGCCTCCGCCGCTTGCAGGTCACGCAGGGAGTCACCCACCACCGGCACATTGGTCAGACTGACCCGCAGCCGCGTACCAATCTCACGCATCATGCCCGCCTTCGGCTTGCGGCACTCGCAGCCATCATCCGGTCCATGAGGACAGAAAAAGACCGCTTCGATAGCGCCACCCGCCTCGTTCACCAGCTGGTGCATTTTGTCGTGCATGCTCATCAATGTATCAATACCAAACATGTCACGAGCAATGCCGGACTGGTTGGTGGCCACCACCACGCGATAGTCGTTCATGGTAAGTCGAGCGATGGCGTCGATGCTGCCGGGCAGTGGAATCCACTCATCAACAGACTTGATGAACGCATCGGAATCTTCGTTGATGACACCATCACGGTCGAGAATAATCAGTTTCATTGGTTATCCTTGCAGCCGTGAGACGTCGGCGATCTGCATGAAGAGATTGCGCAACTGGTTGAGCAGGGCAAGACGATTGAGTTTCACTTGTTCATCATCGGCCATCACCATCACCTGGTCGAAGAAGGCATCAACCGGCTCACGCAGTGCCGCCATCTGTTGCAGTGCGCTGGCGTAGTCGAGCTGTTCCAGTGCTGGCCTCACCGCCAAGGCCACTGCATTGATACGTTCGGCCAACGTCTTTTCCGCTACATCCTGCAACAGCGCCGCGTTGATAGCCGCAGGAATCTGTATGCCACCCTCTTGTGCCTGACGCAGGATGTTGGAGGCGCGTTTATTCGCAGCGGCCAATGACGTTGCCTCACTCAAACTGCGGAAGGCATTGACGGCACGCACGCGTTGATCAAAGTCGTAAGGGCGTGTAGCGCGTACTGCTGACACCGCTTCAAAGATATCAACCGATATTCCGGCATCGGTGTAATAGACACGCAGACGTTCCATCATAAAGTCGAACAGCTGGCCATCAACATGAGCGGAGAACTCACGACCGCTGACACGGTAGTGAGTAATGCTCTCATCAATCAACACCGTTAGATCAAGTGGCAACTGCTGTTCAATGATGCTGCGCAACACACCCAGTGCGGCACGGCGTAGCGCAAACGGATCTTTTGAACCGGTAGGCAGCTGACCAATACCAAAGATACCGACGAGTGTATCGAGTTTGTCGGCAATCGCCACCGCCTGACCAATCACACCCTTGGGTAGCTCATCACCGGCAAAACGTGGCATGTACTGTTCATCCATGGCGTTGGCCACCGCTTCGTGCTCACCATCATGCTGCGCGTAGTAGCGCCCCATGATGCCTTGCAACTCAGGGAACTCGCCCACCATGTGGGTCATCAAATCACACTTGGCGAGCTGTCCGGCACGGATGCCATCCACTTTTTTACCGCCCAGCTGCTCGGCGATAAAACCGGCCAGTGCGGCGATGCGTTCTGACTTATCAAACACGGTACCGAGCTGCTGCTGGAAGACGACGTTTTTCAATACTTCACGTTGTGATTCAAGCTTGCTCTTACGGTCCTGATTCCAGAAAAATTCGGCATCGGTGAGACGTGGACGAATCACCCGTTCGTTACCCCCCCGTACCGCCGACACATCTTTACTCTCGATGTTGCTGACGGTGATGAAGTTGGGCATCAGCTTGCCGTGGTTATCAACCACGTGAAAATATTTCTGGTGCCCCTTCATCGCCGAGATCAACGCCTCGGCAGGCACGGCGAGAAAACGCTCTTCAAACGAACCGGCAATCGCCATGGGCCATTCGATCATGCCGGTCACTTCATCGAGCAGCGCATCATCAATCACCGCCGTGCCGCCCAGCTTGACGGCGGCGGCCTGCACCTGACCACGAATCGCTTCACGGCGATCACCAAAGCTGGCCACAACACGCCCCTCGGTCTGAAGCAGCGGCGCATACGCGGCTGGCTCTGTTATATAAAGTTTGGCGGGGTGATGGAAGCGGTGGCCGCGTGTCTCACGGCCAGACTTCACCGCCAGGATTTCCGCATCAATCACTTCGTTACCCAACAGCAGTACCAGCCAGTGCACCGGACGGACAAACTCAGCGCTAAGATCGCCCCAACGCATCCGCTTTGGAATCGGCAGTGTATCGAGTGACTGCTGCACAATGGCAGGGATCAACGCCTGAGTGGGTTTACCTTTCTCCATGCCGCGATAGACCAGCCAGCTGCCCTTGTCGGTTTCGAATCGTTCCAGCAGATCCATGGTGACACCACACGACGCGGCAAAACCGAGCGCCGCCTTGGTGGGACCATCAGGACCAAAGGCGGCCTGAAGTGCGGGACCACGCCGCTCAGTGGCCTTGTCAGGCTGGGCAATGGCGAGGGCCTCTATCCAGACCGCCAGACGCCGCGGCGCGGCGTAGCTGTGAACCGTGCCGTGGGGCAGTCCGGCCTTAGCAAAGCCTTCAACGATGCCGTTGGTAAATGCCTCTGAAAGTTTTTTCAACGCCTTGGGCGGCAACTCTTCCGTTCCCAGCTCGACCAGAAAATCGCGGGTAGTCATTTAGTTTTTCTCCCCTTTCAAATTGCTTTTCAACATGGGGAAGCCCAGCGCTTCACGACGGGCGTAATAGACCTCGGCCACGGCACGGGCCAGCACCCGCACACGGCCGATAAAACGGGCACGTTCAGTCACGGAGATGGCACGGCGGGCATCGAGCATATTGAAGGTGTGTGACGCCTTCATCATCTGTTCGTAGGCGGGCAGTGGCAGCCCTAGCTCAATCAGTTTGCTGCTCTCTTTTTCGCAGGCATCGAACCACTGGAACAGCGCATCGACGTTGGCGTGTTCGAAGTTGTAAGCGGACTGCTCCACCTCGTTCTGGTGGAAGACATCGCCGTAGGTGACATCGCCGCCATCGCCATCAGCAGGACCACGGGTCCAGATCAGGTCATAGACGCTGTCCACACCCTGAATGTACATCGCCAGCCGTTCAAGGCCGTAGGTGATCTCACCGGTGACAGGTTTGCAGTCGAGGCCGCCCACCTGCTGGAAGTAGGTGAACTGCGTCACCTCCATGCCATTGAGCCACACCTCCCAGCCGAGACCCCAGGCGCCGAGTGTGGGTGACTCCCAGTTGTCTTCAACAAAGCGGATGTCGTGCACCAATGGATCGAAACCGAGCAGCTTCAGCGAACCGAGATACAACTCCTGAATATCCAGCGGTGAGGGTTTGAGCACGACCTGGAACTGATAATAGTGTTGCAGACGGTTGGGGTTTTCACCGTAGCGGCCATCGGTAGGACGACGCGACGGCTGCACATAGGCGGCACGCCAAGGCTCAGGCCCCATGGCGCGCAGGAAGGTGGCGGTGTGAAAAGTACCGGCGCCCACTTCCATGTCGTAAGGCTGTAATACCACACACCCCTGTTCGGCCCAGTAACTTTGCAGGGCCATGATCAGCCCCTGAAAGGTGGAAATATCGTACTCGGCAGCAACGCTGCGCGGACTGTTGGTCACCACAATCACCCCTTAAGAGACACTCGTCTGTGCAAAAGGAGGGGATTATACCCTCTGCCCGACGTTGGTGGCAGCCGCGCTTAGCGCAGCATCAGCCCGAGATTAAGCGACAGCGACTCCCAGTTCACCTCATTCAGGCGTGTACTACCCACATCACCGTCCGAAAAGTAGGTGATATCTACGCCATGATCAGTAGTCCAATTGCCATAGTCGATCCCCACCAGCCACGATAGATGCCGACTCAATGGCGACGTGACTTTAAAGGCAACCGTTACACCTTGGCCATCCGCGCTGTGTTCGTAGCTTTTAGGGTGGGCAAAATCAGTCCGCAGATTCCAGTCGGCCACCGCGTCGTAACGCACCATATGGTATTTCACATCCAGCACCAGCTTTAACCCGCTGGCCAACGACTCATTCACAAAACTCATCCCGCCCCACGCCCCGCGCCACTCAGTGTCATAACTGGAGTTCAGCCCCGCAAAAGGCCCAAGTGACGGCGGATCGTTATAGGGGTCCATGGTTTGATTACCGTTAAACATCGTCAGCTCCTGGCGGTGCATCGAATAACCGGCCATGGGCATCAGATATCCCCGATAACCACGGGAAGCCGGGGCTTCCAACCGATAACCTACTCCGATACCGGCATCGGCAACACGCCCCCCGGCCCCGTTATTGGAACGGGAAAACTCCGCCTGACGGTTATCCAACAAGTAGTCAGAGTCCTGGTTGGCACCCGAATCGATATCACCGTATCCCCCGCTCCCAAACAGGTGGAGTGCGCCACTGCTCAGATCCAGCTTGAGCTTGGTCTGCCGCGTCACCAAGTTGTTCCAGGTCAATTCAGAGAGAATGTTTGGGCTCTGGCCGTTGCCCTGGCCCGCAATGGTCCAGTCCAATCTGTCAACACGATACCCACGCTCCGCCGTCAACTCGAACCCCAGCCCGGCATCACCCGGCTCAGCTACCGCCCCCTGACAAACGCCTGTGCCTACCAATAAAATCACCACCCATCGCCTGTTACTCATCATCTTTTCCCATGTACACCCGCCATTATCGCCCAGACCAAGTCATTCCCGATCTTTTACCCATAAATTCAAAACACTATTCAAGAGAGACTACATTACAGCCGATTTACCCTATGTAAAGTGCAAAATAGGGACGCCGCCATGAACCATATCGTCACTGAGAGCCACATCGTCACAGAGCCGACTGCTACCGCCCAATGGCAACACCTGGTGCACGAGGCTGAAACGCGAGCACACCGCACCCTCGGCGAGACTCTGGAGAGCTATCTTGTCTTCACACTCATGCGTTTCACCCAGCGCCCCCAGCTGCTGGAAGGCATTATGGCCCTGGAATTTCTCAACAGCCTCCATACACAAGGCACCCAGCGCCACAACAATCTACGGGATGTGGGCGACCAGTGCCTGCTGTTTGCCGGCCTGTTCCCCCAAAATGCCCGCCGTCGCCTGGTCCGGATTGGCTATTTTGTCAGTCTCGGACGCAGCGCCTACCAGCAAATTCACGATAATCAACGACATACTACCGCCAAGCTCTACGGTCAGCTAGCCTCAGATTTTATTGCCATGATGGATGTCCTACTGGCCATACGCAGTATCAACCCTGCCAATGTCGTACTGTCACCGCTGGAAGCCTTTGAATTATGGGAAGATACCGGCAGTCAGCAGGCCCGCGCCTCGCTGGCACAACGGACAACGGCAGCGCCCATCGCCAGCCGCCACCCCCTTAAACACGACGCCCGCCCCCGCCACCATTAAGTAACTCGCCGTCCGGCGGCCAAATTTGGTATATTTGGCCGCCTTTCCAACTCAAGTAGTCAGCAACCTCCCCCATGTCAAAACAGATCAAAGCAGTAGCCCTCATCTCTGGCGGCCTCGACTCCATGCTCGCCGTGCGTGCCATGCAGGACCAGGGCATCCATATCGAGGGCATCAACTTTTTCACCGGTTTTTGCGTTGAGGGGCATACCCACGCCATCCGCAAGCAGGATCAGAACAAACAGAAACGCAACAACGCGCTGTGGGTGGCGGAACAACTTGGCATCAAGCTGCACATTATCGATGTAATCGAAGAGTACAAAGATGTACTCATCAACCCCAAACATGGCTACGGTGCCAACATGAACCCCTGCCTCGACTGCAAGACCTTTATGGTACGCAAGGCGATGGAATGGATTAAAGAGAATGAGTTTGACTTCATCATCACCGGTGAAGTGGTCGGGCAGCGCCCCATGTCACAACGCAAGGATACGATGCAGATAGTGGTCAAGGAGTCTGGCGCGGGCGGGCTATTGGTACGGCCACTCTGCGCCCAGAACCTGGCCCCGACACTGCCTGAACAGGAGGGGTGGATCGACCGTGAAAAGATGCTCGGTTTTAATGGCCGTTCACGCAAACCGCAGATTGCCCTGGCCGAAGAGTACGGTTTTACCGACTTTGCCCAACCGGCGGGCGGCTGCTGCTTTTTGACAGATGAGAGCTACTCCAAAAAACTGGTCGACCTCTGGCAGGTACAAGGCCACAAAGAGTATGAGTTTGACGACATCATGCTGCTAAAAGTGGGGCGGCATATTCGGCCATCGCCCCTCTACAAACTGATTGTCGGGCGTGAAGAGGGGGAGAACCGCTTCATGGAGGGGTACCGCAACCGCTTTGACTACTTCTTTAACAGTAGCCACCCCGGCCCACTGGTACTGATGGACGGTCAGCTCAATACCCCAGAAGATATCGAACTGGCCGCCCGGGTTGTCGCCCGTTTTGGTCAGGGACGTGACGCCGAACAGGTGACCGTCACCTACACCCCCTTACAGGGTGACCCACAATCAATCACCGTCAAACCCTTTACCGCCGACGAGATGCCCAAGGAGTGGTACATATGAGCACACCACAACAGACCCTGGATGTGCGTGGCCATCTCTGCCCCATCCCCGTCATTCGTACCCAGAACCATGCAAAAAAACTTGCGGCGGGGGATATACTGGAGGTACTGTGCACGGACCCGGGTGTTACCAGCGATATTCCAGCATGGTGCCGCATCAATGGCCACAGCGTGATCAGCATAGAGACACGCGACGGTGTCATCGTTGTCACAATTATGATTGGTAACGAGAGCTAAAAAGCACCAAAATAGGGCGAAAAATCCAGCGATCGCACCAAAAAGACGCCCGCAGGATTTTTGTAGAAAATTACTAGTTCATTGTTACAGTTCGACTTTTGCCATTCCAAAGCATATGGCATATTTCCTGCTGTAGTTCTGAACTCAAAATAATGCCGTACCAATAGGTCCGGTCAGTGTTAACCTTGGCAACCTAAAAAACTGTTCACGAGCCTTTCGCAGGGAGAAAAAGCAATGTCAGCTGCTGTGCTTAATATGATCAAAGAGAACGACGTAAAATTCGTCGACTTCCGTTTCACCGATACCCATGGCAAGGAGCAACACCTCTCTATACCTGCCAAAACCCTCGTCGCCGATGACTTCAAGGATGGCCGCATGTTTGACGGCTCCTCCATCGCCGGCTGGAAGGGTATTGAAGCGTCCGACATGGTGCTGCTGCCTGATGCCAACACCGCTGTGCTTGACCCCTTTGCTGATGAGACCCAGCTTATCCTCCGCTGTGACATCCTCGAACCCAACACCATGACCGGTTACGAGCGTGACCCACGCTCTGTTGCCAGACGTGCTGAAGAGTACCTGAAGTCCACCGGTATCGCCGACACCGCCTTTTTTGGCCCTGAACCAGAGTTTTTCATTTTTGACGATGTCCGCTGGGGTGCCGACATGAGCGGCTGCTTCGTGAAGATCGACTCCGAAGAGGCCGACTGGAACTCCGAAAAGGTTTATCCAGGTGGCAACATGGGTCATCGCCCCAATACCAAGGGCGGCTACTTTCCCGTCCCACCGGTCGACAGCCTGCACGACATCCGTGCCGCCATGTGCCTGGCGATGGAGGAGATGGGTGTTGAGGTTGAAGTTCACCACCACGAAGTGGCCACTGCCGGCCAGTGCGAAATCGGCACCAAATACAGCACACTGGTAGACCGCGCTGATAAAACCCAGATCATGAAGTTTGTCATTCACAACGTTGCCCACGCCTACGGCAAGACCGCTACTTTCATGCCTAAGCCGATGGTTGGCGACAACGGCTCTGGAATGCATGTGCACCAGTCACTGGCAAAAGATGGCGTTAACCTCTTCAGCGGCAACCTCTACGGTGGTCTCTCTGAAATGGCACTTTTCTACATCGGCGGTATCATCAAACACGCCAAGGCACTGAACGCCATCACCAACCCGACCACCAACAGCTACAAACGTCTGGTGCCACACTATGAAGCCCCGATCCTGCTGGCCTACTCTGCCCGCAACCGTTCTGCCTCGATCCGTATCCCCTTCGTGGCCAATCCACGGGGCCGTCGTATCGAAGTACGCTTCCCAGATCCAATGGCCAACTCCTACCTGGCCTTCTCGGCCATGATGATGGCCGGCCTGGACGGTATCCAGAACAAGATCCACCCTGGCGATGCCATGGATAAAAACCTCTACGATCTGCCGCCAGAAGAGCTGAAGCAGGTTCCACACGTCAGCCACTCGCTGGAAGAGGCGTTGAACGCCCTGGATGCAGACCGCGAGTTTCTGACCCGTGGCGGCGTCTTCAGTGACGACATGATTGACGCCTACATCGCCCTGAAGATGCAGGATGTACAACGTGTCCGCATGACCACTCACCCGGTTGAGTTCGACATGTACTACAGCCTGTAAGCTTGTCCTTGTAGTTGTTGTTTGTAAAAAAGCCTCCGCTTGCGGGGGCTTTTTTATTAATGAAGATTAAATGCACCACTTAAGTGCAAACATTTACAATCGATGCATAGAAGGGTGGCGAAAAGTACTTGCCGTGACTTAACATCATTAACAAAAATTCTTCAACCACCTGTTTTTAAATACATTTCAATCTAAACAAACAGCCCGACACCAAACTGGCTTGGAGTTTGCTACAGCAGGTACATCATGGCCAAAGCATTTAATCAAGACGCACTCTTCAAGCGCATTCTGGAAAATACTAACGAGGCAATCCTGGTATTTGATCAGGCGCTACACCTCACCTGGCTCAACCCGGCGGCTGAAATGCTCTTTGCCATCAGCGTCCGCCGCGCCCAAGGCCAAGCACTGCACACCCTTTTTAATGACATCAACAACTTCAGTGGCCATGTCAAACAGGCGCTGGCCAGCAACCACCCCTTTACAGAGAGGGAACGGGTGTTTCATCTGCATCACGAACGTCTGGTTACCGCTGACTGCACCGTCACACCGCTACAAGACGCTCAATCAGGGGCGGCTATATTAATCGAGCTCAACCAGGTTGATCGCCAACTACGTATCGCCCGTGAAGAGCATCTGTTGACCCAACACAGCGCCACCCGGGAGGTTATTCGCGGCCTGGCCCACGAAATCAAAAACCCCCTGGGTGGACTGCGAGGTGCCGCACAGCTGCTGGAAGCGGAACTCGACAGCGATGTACTCAAGGAGTACACCGGCATTATCATTCAAGAAGCCGACCGCCTCCGTAACCTGATGAATCGAATGCTCGGCCCCAATACCCTGCCGCAGAAACGCAACATTAACATTCATGAGCAGCTGGAACATGTGCGCCAGCTGGTAAAAAACGACTGCCCGCCAAACATAGAGCTGTTGCGTGACTACGACCCCAGCGTGCCGGACCTGTTTGCCGATCCCGACCTGATCATCCAGGCACTGCTCAATCTGGTGCGTAATGCTGTTCAGGCGCTGGAGAGTGGCGGCAACATCACCCTGCGAACACGTTGCCAGCGCCAGATCACCATTGGCCATACCCGCCACAAACTGGTGGCCAGCATTGATATCATCGATACCGGCAGCGGTATTGCCACCGACATGGTTGATAAGATTTTCTACCCCATGGTGACCGGTCGTGCCGATGGCACCGGATTGGGACTGCCCATCGCCCAGGCACTGATCCACCAGCATGATGGCCTGATTGAGTGCAACAGCCGCCCTGGCGAAACCATCTTTACCATTTTAATTCCCCTGGAGACACACCCATGAATACCGCTACCCATATCTGGGTGATTGACGATGACCGCTCCATCCGCTGGGTGCTGGAAAAGGCGCTTCAGAAGGTCGGTATGGAGGTGACCTGCTTTGAGAGTGGCTCGCGCATCCCGGAACTACTGCGTCAACAACAACCCGATGCACTGATCACGGATATCCGCATGCCGGGCACTGATGGCCTGGAGCTGCTCGATATGATCCACCTGAGCCACCCCGAACTGCCGGTGATCATCATGACCGCCCATTCAGACCTCGATAGCGCCGTCTCCGCCTATCAAGGAGGGGCCTTTGAGTACATGCCCAAGCCGTTTGATGTCGATGAGGCGGTGGCCATCGTCAAACGTGCCATCGATCACCGCAACCAGCAGCGCAGCAGCCAGAGCCAACCGCCAAAAGAGGAGACACCCGAAATCATCGGCGAGGCCCCGGCGATGCAGGAGGTATTTCGCGCCATCGGCCGCCTCTCGCGCTCCAACATCACCGTGCTCATCAACGGTGAGTCTGGTACCGGCAAGGAGCTGGTCGCCCACGCCCTGCACCGCCACAGCCCACGTGCCAACAGGGCATTTATCGCCCTGAACACCGCGGCCATCCCCCGCGACCTGCTGGAGTCGGAACTCTTCGGTCATGAACGGGGGGCCTTTACCGGTGCCCAGGCGAGCCGTCGTGGCCGTTTTGAACAGGCCGACGGCGGCACCCTGTTTTTGGATGAGATTGGCGATATGCCTGCCGAACTGCAAACGCGCCTGCTGCGGGTATTGGCCGATGGCGAGTTCTACCGCGTCGGCGGCCATACCCCAGTCAAGGTCGATGTCCGGATCATCGCCGCCACCCATCAGGACCTGGAAGAGCGCGTTCGCCAGGGGCTATTCCGCGAAGATCTGTTCCATCGCCTCAACGTCATCCGCATCCACATCCCGGCGCTGCGCCAGCGGCGCGAGGATATCCCACTCCTGCTCAAACACTTCCTTGCCAGCGCCGCCAGCGAGTTAAGTGTTGAGACCAAGCAGCTACGCAGCGACGTGGAAAGCTATCTCTGCACCCTGGAGTGGCCCGGCAATGTACGCCAGCTGGAGAACATCTGCCGCTGGCTCACCGTCATGGCCTCCAGCCGCGAAGTACATATGGAGGATGTCCCACCCGAACTCAAATCCAAACAGAGCCAGAGCAGCGTTACCGGCGACTGGGAGGTCTCACTTAAACGCTGGGCTGAGCAGCGGCTGGCCGGGGGGGATGACAACCTGCTCAACGACGCCCTGCCGGCCTTTGAAAGTGTGATGATCAAAGCGGCCCTGAACCACTCTGGTGGCCGCCGCCAGGATGCTGCCAAACTGCTGGGCTGGGGACGCAACACCCTCACCCGCAAAATCCAGGAGCTGGCGCTGGAAAACGAAGTGTAAACCAGCAACAGCAAACGATTAACCGACCACCCCACACCACCCCACGCAATCCCAGCTTGGAAAGCTCTGCGGTGGTGTGTATGCTTCCCACCATGTTTCACATCGTCCTCTTTCAGCCCGAGATACCGCCCAACACCGGTAACATCATCCGCCTCTGTGCCAACAGTGGCGCAGCGCTCCATCTCATCCAGCCTCTGGGTTTTACACTGGATGACAAACGGCTGCGGCGTGCGGGACTCGATTACCACGAATTTGCCAGCGTGCAACAACACGTGTCACTGGACCATTTTATAGAACAGTGTCAACCCAACCGGCTGTTCGCCTTCTCCACCAAAGGGCAACACGGTTACAGCGAGACCCGCTACCAGTCAGGTGACGCCCTGCTGTTTGGCCCCGAGAGCCGTGGCCTGCCTGGCGAGATTCTCAGCCAGCTGCCCGCAGAGAACATCTTAAGAATCCCTATGCTTAACAATAGTCGCAGCTTAAATTTATCCAACACCGTGGCAATCGCCCTGTTTGAGGCGTGGCGTCAAAATGGCTTTGCCACCGAAGCGCCCGTTGATGGACAATCCACTCGCTGCATTCACCCCCCTGTAGCAACAGCGGTATAATCAAACGATGTATCTAACCACTCCTTTCAAATTGACACTACTGCTGTTACTGGCCATCACCTTGAGTGGTTGCATCAACGCCAGCACCACCAACCCGGATCAACCCAAAACCATTGAGCCGCCAACAACAGTCACGCCGCCCACCCCTGCCCCAAACACACCCAAGGCGCTGCCACTTGTTGGCTTTAAAACCGTCAATACCGGGCAGGACCACAGCTGCGCCATTAAAAACAGCGACAATACACTCTGGTGCTGGGGCAGCAATACTCAAGGCCAGGCAGGATTCAATAACAGCACCAGCACCAGCTCGCCGATACAGATAGGCAGTGACCTGCTGTGGCAAAACATCTCCGGCGGCTACGGCCACGCGTGCGGCGTTGCCATCAGTGAGGTCAACGACCTGAGCGATAGCGCCCATAAAATCGAGCTCCACCAGCTGCTCTGCTGGGGAGACAACAGGAAAGGGGCGGTCGGCTTTGGCAGCGCCACCGCCAACTACTACGAACCCACCGCTATCCAGGATGATGACTGGCGAGTAGTCAGCGCCGGCAACAGCCATAGCTGCGCCATCCGCCTCGACAACAGCCTCTGGTGCTGGGGCGACAACAGCAGCTCACAGCTGGGCCATGTGTCCGCCAAAACCACCAGCCCATCACCGGTGGTCAGCAGCAGAGACTGGAGCAGCGTCAGCGCCAGTGATCAGTTCACCTGTGCCCTCAAAACAGACCAGACACTCTGGTGTTGGGGCAAAAACGATACATCCCAGTTTGGTAATGGCACGACCAACAGCACCACGGTACCCACCCTGATCAGCAGCGGCTGGAAAACCATCGCCACTGGCCAGGCCCACAGTTGCGCCATCAACAGCAGCGACGAACTCTACTGCTGGGGCGACAACCGCTACGGACAGATTGGCAACGGCACCACCGTCAATCAGCCCACCCCCTTCAAGGTCACCACTGCCAGCGCCACCACCTGGTCGGCCGTTGCCAGCAGCCGACAACACACCTGCGCCATCACCCTCACCGACAAGTCATTATGGTGTTGGGGCAATAATGAAACGGGCCAGCTGGGGATCAACAATACTGCCCACCAGCCCCGTCCCATCAAAATCAACCACACCACCAGCTGGCTGACGGTATCGACCGGGGAGTCCCACACCTGCGCCAACGATAAAGCCAATGTCATTCACTGCTGGGGGCTTAACCACTACGGCCAGCTGGGCAACGGTCTATCCAGCGATACTGAACGGGCACGGCTGTTTGATACCTCCGCCAACTGGCAGGCCATCGCCAGCGGCTACCGCCACAGCTGCGGGCTCAAAGGCAGCGCCGTCCCTTATTCACTCTGGTGCAGTGGTTTTAACCATTACGGGCAGGTCGGCACCGCCTCTACCAGCAGCCAGGCAACCCTGATACAAGTTCGGGCAACCACTGACAGCGCCATACTCTCCGATTGGGAGAGCCTGAGCACCGGCCCCCACCACAGCTGCGCCATCGCCATCAGCGGGGCCAGCCACCCACTCTTCTGCTGGGGCGATAATCGACGCGGCCAGCTGGGTGACAACGTCACCCTCAGCAATGTACCGCAGCACTGGTGGGCCAACAGCCGTTCACAGGTGGTTGTGGGGGCTGATGACTGGACCATGGTAGCAACGGGGGCCAACAACAGCTGCGGTATAAAAGCGGGCAATGAGCTCTGGTGCTGGGGCGACAACAGCGGTGGCCAGATCGGCAATGGCACACTCAGCCTGCCAACCGACGCCCCCTTCTTACCCTATAAAATCGCCGGTAGCTGGCTCACCGTCGCTGTCGGCGGGGCTGAAGGTGACGGCGGCCATGTCTGTGCCATCAAATCCAGCGGCACCCTCTGGTGCTGGGGCAAAAATAGCCATTCACAACTGGGCAATAGCGGCGGCAACCTGGCCACCCCCACCCAGATCGGCGCGGCCAACAGCTGGGTTCAGCTCCAGGCGGGCGAATACCACACCTGCGGACTGCGGGACGACAATACCCTCTGGTGCTGGGGCGATAATAGTCGTGGCCAGACCGGCTCACCCCAGGTGACACAGACCATTCCCGATCCCGCCGACCCCACAAAAAACATCTCCATCACCCTCTACCCCACCACGGTGACCGCCCCGACACAGGAGTCCGAGGAGGGCCGCTGGCTGAATATGAGCCTGGGGAGTAACTTCAGTTGTGGCGTACGTAACAACCGCACCCTCTGGTGCTGGGGTGACAACCGTTACAAACAGCTCACCGGGGCGATACTATCCGAAAGTGCGTTTGCACCTGCAGTGATCCAGAGTAGCCCTGAATGGCAGCAGATAACCTTGGGGCAGCGGCACGGCTGCGCCATCCGCGAGGATGCCAACACCTTAGACCGTTACACCTACTGCTGGGGCGAACGCTCACCCTATCAGTTTGGCGATGGCAACGCCTGGAAGAGTACACCACAACCGCTGTCGCTACAGTAATAACGGGGCAAACACCGCCCCACCACATTACCGGATAGAGCCAACGGCATTAAGGCAACAGCGTCTCGTGGGCAAACAGTTCGTCTACGGACTCACGAC
>JAKFXL010000047.1 GCA_021731365.1 Gammaproteobacteria bacterium
TAGGATGAGGCATGGCTGGCGACTCCAGATGGTTGCGAATTGTGTGGTAACAATCAGCTTATCATCTCGCCAGCCTTCTTATTTCTTCAATAGGTTAGTGGCTTTTCATGCGCTGCTATGGCTTAAGTAAGTGCCATTCGGGTGTGGCCCCGGCATTGATACCGTGGCATTAGGGCGTTTGGTAGGGACGACCGGTTGTGTGGTCGGCATTGATATCGACAGTGAGATGTTGGAGCAGGCCGATGTTGCCGCCGCCGATGCTAAGCTTGATGGGGTGGTTAAACATCAGCAGGCAGATGTCACTGCATTGCCGTTTGCAGACGAGTGGTTTGATGCATGCCATGCGGAACGACTGTTTCAGGTGCTGCCAGCAAGCTACTCTGCCAATACTGTTTTAACTGAGATGTTGCGTGTATTGCGTCGTGGTGGCCGATTGGTGGTGGCCGATACCGATTGGGCAACGGCCTCGGTCGATTATTCAGATGCACTGCTTGAGCGGCGGTTGATGAGTTTTTTTGCGACACAACTGCGCCCCAACGGTTATGCAGGACGACAGCTCTACTCCCTGTTTCAGCAACAGCGGCTGGAGGATATTCAGGTAGAGGTATTTCCACTGGTACAGAGCGACTTTAAGCAGTCACCGCTAGGTGGCTGGTTAACGGGGGAGGCGTTAGCTGCCGGTATCGCTACGCAATCAGAACTGGATGGCTGGACGGCAGAGTTGGCAGCGCGTGATGCCATTGGGCAATTTTATTGGAGCGTTAACATGGTGGTGATTGCAGCGCTGAAGGGGTAAGTAAACTTAATGCGGCGGTATTAAGTGTGCAGCTGAAGCCGGGCAATAATGGTTTCGTAATCTTTGAAGGCCCTGACCTGTTGAAAGCCGGATTGTGCTTCACCGTAATGGCTTCTTAAGTAGGTGAGCCACTGTTTGAGTCGGGTGGTGATGTAACGCCCGTTGCTGATATCGGAAGGTTTTAGCAGTTCGGGCAGCTGTACCAGCAGTGCCAGAATGGTGGGCCATGTAATGGCCTCAATGTCCTCTCCCTGGGTATTGGCTTTAATCTGCCGCGCCAATCCGGGATTGGCCAGTGCACCCCGCCCCAGCATCACATCTTGAATGCCGCTGATTTCACAGCAGCGGCGATAATCATCAAGGGTATTGATATCACCATTGCCGATCATCGGAATGGTGATGGCCTCATTAATCTGTGCCAGCCACTCCCAGCGTGCCGGATGTTTGTAACCATCCATTTTGGTGCGGGCGTGTACGGTAATGTAACTGGCTCCGGCGGCCTGTACCGCATGTGCATTCTCCAGTGCCGGTTGGCAATCATCATAACCGAGCCGGATTTTTGCAGAGACCGGTATGTGTGCCGGGACTGCATCACGCACCGCCCGGACAATGTCATAGATTCGATGTGGCTCTTTGAGCAGTACCGCGCCACCGGCCTTGCGGTTTACCAAGCGGGATGGGCAGCCGAAGTTGATATCGATGCCCGGCGCACCAAGTTTGGCGATATGGTGTGCATTTTCGGCCATCGCCTCAGGGATTCCGCCAAGCAGTTGCACGATGACGGGTGTGCCCGAAGGGGTCTGTCCACCCCGGCGGAGTTCGGGGCAGTAGCGGTAAAACACCTTGTTGGGTAGCAGCCGGTCAATAATCCGGACAAACTCCGTCACGCAGTGGCTATAACCACCCAGGTCGGTGAGTATGGCGCGCATGTGGTAATCAAGCACACCTTCCATAGGGGCGAGATGAATTTTCATTCGCTGTCGATGGTATAAATTATGTCGGCACTTTGATTGATGCCCGACTCGGCCTTGATCTGCCAGTGCTGTGAAAGCTGGTAACGCATGGTGAGGGTATTGGTGGCATCGATAATACCCACACCGTATCCGACATAGAGACGGGGGGTGAGATAACGACCCATGACCAGCGATGCCTGCTCACCATTTTCTGAGCTCTCAATGCGCATCTCTTCGATGCCAAACTGGTTGCCGATATTACGGGCCAGAAAATCGCCGCCCTTGAGTCCGATGGCAAGTGCTGCCTGTGCCATGATGGCGCCATCACTGTTTGAGGTGGTCTGTTCCAGCGGTGCACCAAGCACCAGATAGGCCAGTGCATCTGTTTGATCCATCACCGGTGTCGAGAAGAGCTCAAACTGCGGTTGCCGTAATGGCCCGTAGACTTTGATACCTGCTGTTATATCCTGAATGTGGCGCACAGCCCGAAGATCCAGTGCTGGGTTGGTAACGGGGCCGCCAGCAAACAGCAGGCGTCCCTGTTCGATGTCGAGCCGTTGGCCATAGGCGCGGTAGCGTCCTTCAATAACGTTTAACTCACCGCTGGCGGCAGTGATCTTGCCCGGCTCATCGATCAACAGCAGGTTGCCATTGATGTTGCCTTCAAAACCAAAACCGTAAAGTGAAACACGATCACCCAGGATCAGGCGCACACGATTGTGGAGACGCCACGGTTTTAACCTCTCTGCTTCAGTACCGATAATCACAACATCGCTGGAGGTGGTGGTGGCACTGCTAAACTCTTTTGGCTCAAGGCGTGCCTGAGGCACTAATACTTCGCCATTGAGCCATAGCTCACGATGAGCCATCTTTATTTTCAGGTTGGGTGATATCAGGACCCGTGCTTCAGGGATGCGCGAAACCTCAAACATCTCCCCGGTCAGTGCAATCTCTGTGGGCCAGCCGGTATGAGCGTTTAATTGTGTCTCACCCTTGGCCTCGATGGTACCGTCGCCAGAGTGGGCCTGCAGACGATAGGTCAATGTATCGGTGCCGCTGCTATTGGCATCAAACTGCACATCGGTGAGTGAAAGGCCGAGTCGTGGAATCTGTAGTTTGGTATTTTGCAGGCGCAGGGCACCGGTGAGTTGCGGTTTTACCAGGGTGCCGCCAATACGGCTGTTGATTTTGATCTCTCCCTGTAGCCCCTGAATATCGTCAAACAGATTATCGATCAGTCCAAGATCGCTGATATTGGCGTTGATTTCACCGTTGATGGGCTGTTCGTTTACGGCCGTTGTGAGCGGATTGTAACCCTTCAATTCGAGTGTGGCCTGTATCTGATCTTGCGCCTTGTTAGAGGTTGCCAGCGCCAGATTCAGATCTGAGCGCAACCCCTGTGCATCAAGATTGCTCTGCCAGATACCTTGGTTAAAACGCCATTCACTGCGTTCGCCATCGATGATCGGGTATGAGATAAAACCGTTATCGAGGGTGATACGTGCCTCCGCAACCAGCGGCTGTTGCGGTGTGTAGGTGGCCGTTGCTTGTAATGTTGTTGCGCCGTGCAGCTGCATCTCATTGGGTAGCCAGGGACTGACCATTGCCAGGTTGATCTGTTTGCTATGCAGCGCAGCGTGCCACTCATGTTGCTGTTGCTGAATATCAATGCAGAGTTGGCTGTCGTGTTGCTGCCAGCAGAGGGGGGCTAGTTTAATCTGGTTGGTCGAGGCGGATAGCGCTGCAGGCGAGGCAAGTTGCCACAGTCCCAGTTTGTTATTGTTTAGATCGGCCCGTTCAATGTTCCCTTGCCACTGTTGTGTATTGGCATTGAGATTGCCACTTAGTAGCCATGTTGTCTCCAGCTGTTCTGTTTTCAGGTAGAGCTGTACCTGATGATCGGTTGCTTCGCCTTGAGCACCAATATCCAGGGCATCTATCTGTTGACCGGCCAGCTGTAACTGTTCTGCCTGCAGATCGATTAATATCTTTTGCCAGCTGAACAGCTGTACTTCAGCCTCACCTTTCAGCAGGCCTATCTGCTGTCCATCATAAGCGAGCTGTTTGCCATCCAGTTGCAGTTGCAGCAGCGGTGCTGATTGGCTGCCGCTGAGCTGTGCCTGTGCCTGTAACGCGCCGCTGACATCCGGGTAAAGCTGTCCCAGTTGCGGTGAGTCGAGTTGCAGTTGTAGACCCATGGTGGTGCCAATGTTGCCGTGGGCGGTAACGTGGGAATCGGCAGAGGTGAGTGAGAGATTTTTAATCAGCAGCGCCTCTTTTGTCAGCGCCAGCTGCGATTCCAATTGCAGCGGGTAATCGCGCAGCGTGCCGCTGAGCTGTTGTATATCCACTTCCCCCAGCAGCTGATTGCGGTTGTAACTGCCACGATGGTGAAACTGGGTGGCGAGATTACCGTGCCACTCTGTCAGCCGTTGTGGTTGCCACACGGCGGGATTAATCCCCGTGCCAGAGAGTGCTGTCTGCCACTGCAGTTGTGGTTGCCAGAGCACCTTACCGTTACCACGTACGGTTGCGCCGAGTGAGCTGAGCATGAGCTGTTTGAATGTCAGGCCTTGGCTATTGCCATCCAGTATGACATTGATATTGGCCCGGCCAGCGGGCAGCCCCTGCCCTTCAAGTGCCATTAATGGCCAGAGCTGTGTCAGTGATAACGCTTGGGAGCGCAGCTCTGTCTGCCAGTGTAACGGTTCACTCCAGCGCACGCTGGCATTGCCGTTGATGGTGCCATCAAAGGCACGCAACGTCACATCGCTGGCAGTGAGCTGTTCAAGATCGCCAGCTACCCGGCCTTTGATACCGGCACGAACCATCGGCCCATTGACCTTGAGCAGTGCCCAGAGTGCAATAAAGTCAAAGCGTGGTGTATCGACCTCAGCTTGCCAGTGGATTCCATCCTGCCAACTAAATTGACCTTTGCCTGCTATCTGGCTGTTGAGTGTCTGCAGCTCGAAGCTATCAATGGTGGCCTGTTTTAAATCGCCACTGCCACGGGCATTAAGTGCCACATGTTCACTTGGCCATGTTTCATACACACTATCCAGTGGCTGTTTGGGAATCTGTAGTGACGCCTGCCAGCGCAGTGTCTGCAGCAGATCAAAGAGGGTGAGTGAGGTGTTGGCCTTAACCGGGAAGGTCAGATTATGTTCCAGTGAGGTCTGCTGCAGATCACCCTTGAGCTTACCGCTGCCATTCAGGGTGGGTTGCTGGGGGAGCTGGAGCTGCCACTGCAGGTTAAGATCATGCCAGTAGTGGTCGTAGGGGTGCAGTGCGCCGTGCAGTGAGAGCTGTGCAATGTCACTGCTGATGTCCAGATATTGAATTTGTACATTACTGTTGTAGGCGCTGGCCCGCAGGCTGGCGTTGTTAATTTGTAACGTGGGCTGTTCTGGGCGAATAATTTTAAGGTCGTTGATCTGTATATCATCCAGCTTAATATTGAGGGGCAGATGGATGTTGGGCAGTTGCAAGGGTGTCTCATTGCTGGCGGCAAGTTCGACAGTCAGCTGTTTCAGATAGAGCATCTCGGTACGGAACTCTTTGTGCCAGAGTGCGGATGGGTGCCATTTGAGCATGGCATCATCAAGTGTGATTTTTATTTTATCGTCGTGGTAACGGAGCCCGGTGATATGCAGTGAGCCGAGCAGATTGCCCTGAATGGTATCGATCTCCAGTGATTTGGAGAGCACAACCTGTGTTAGTAGCCAGCGTAGCCCATGACCACTGTTCACCACCCAGCCGATAAACAGTGTCGGCAGCAGCAAAAGCAACAGTGTGGCAATGATCAGGCGGCGTTTCATAAGTCCGGCCCGACATTGATATGAAACTTCCATGGCCTGCCAGGCTCCGAAATCGCTGAAGCGATATCAAAACGGAGCGGGCCGACGGGTGTTTGCCAACGTATACCGGTGCCAACCCCCTTTTTAATGTTGGGATTAAAATCGTTGAAGGCGTTACCAGCATCAACAAACAGTGCCCAGCTCCACTCCTGGTTCAGGCGTAACTCATATTCCGCGCTGCTGGTCAGCAGATATTTTCCACCGATCTCTTTTCCATCACTATTGAGCGGAGAGAGGGACTGGTAACGAAACCCACGGACACTCTGTGTGCCGCCAGCATAAAAACGTAATGAGGCGGGCAGTTTGTCAAACTCAATGGCGTTAATGCCACCGATGGTGCCACGCATGATCAGACGTTGCCGTTCACTGAGCGAGGTAATGCCCTTGGCGTGCAGCTGTCCCTGGAAAAAATTGATATCTGAAAAGGCACCCTTGGCACCGCCACGAATTTCGGCGCTGAGACGAAGGCCTTGATCTATGAGGGCATAGTCACCACTAAGACGGCGGCTAATGCTGAATCCTGGCATCAGCAGTGTTGTGCGACGGTCGATATTGGCAATTTTATAACTTTCGTTATGGTAGTTAAGAGAGAAAGTCTCTTGCCATGGGCCGTGCACCTGCAACAGGCTGACACCAAGATTGGCGATGCTGCTCTCGCTGCTGTCCAGACGGGTATTGGCCAGACTGCCGCTGAATATCAGCTGCTCTTTACGTGGATTACGAATAGGGATTCGGTAGCGGCCACTGAGATTGTTGCCAATGGCTGACGCCCGATATTCGGTATCGATGCGATGGCCTGCACGGTTGATTCGGGGCATCTCCCAACCCAGTTTGCCACGGGGTCCGGTATCCGTGCCGTAACCGAGAGCGATTAAATAACGGTGCTGTTTACGTGGCTCCAGGTTGACCAGCACAGGTACCGTATTGTCGCGGCGGTTGGGTGGCTGTGGTTGTAGTTCCACGACGCTGAAGTAGTCACTCCCCATTAACCCCTGTTGTAGATCCAGCAGTTTATTGATGCTGTAGGGATCGCCCTGTTCGAATGGGACAAAGCGATATAAAAAATCTTCGTTCAGCACACTCTGGTTCAGTTCGGTCTGGCCAAAATGGTAACGTGCACCGCTGCTGAACTGGAGTGTAATGTGAGAGGCATACTGCTTTAAATCGATGGCGATTTGAGCAATGGTAAAATCGGCATCAAAATAACCACGCTCATTGGCCAGCTTCAATATATCCCGTTTGGCCTGTTCATACAGGGACTGATTAAGCACATCCCCCTCTTTTAGCGGAAAGCTATCCCATAGCTCTTTAAGGGGGGTGTCGGTTGCAGCATCACCACCGATGGTACGGGTGAGTGTGGTGATTGTAAGTGGCTCTCCCAGCACAATGTTATAGGTGGCATACCACTGTTCATCGCTTTTCAGGACCAGGTTCTTTTTGATGGTGGCGCGATAGTAACCAAACGGTTGCAGTGCGTTGTTAATCTCCTCATCGGCCTTGCTGTGCAGTCGCTGGATGCGCCCTTCGGTAAGCAGTGGATGTTCGCGCTGCTGTTCGATGCTGAGCAGCTGCTGCACATTGGTGAGCAGCTCATTATCAACACCTTCAATGGTGACCGTGACTGCGGGCGCAGCCATGGCCACAGCGCCGTGGAGCAGGCTGACGATGATGAGCAAACATTGAATGGTTGTGCGATTCATGAATATCAGTATTGAGTCTTATGTTTTACCCCCGTGCCGGGGGTGGTAGAAAAATTAGGTATTATCGGTGAAAAGTATATTTAAGGTCTCTGTTCATTACCTACAATCTTGATTGATAACGGCTCCGCCCCAGGCGTTAGTGAGCGCTGCGGAAACGGAATCTCAATGCCATGGGCATCAAAGGCCTCTTTGATCTCGATCTGAATGGTATTTTTAAGCTCCAGGAAATTTTCCCGTTTGGCCCAGACAGAAAATTGCAGATTGAGTGACGAGTCACCAAAACCTAAAAAGATAAAGAGTGGTTTGGGCTCTTCCAGGCAGAGTGGGTTTTCATCGGCAACCTGCTCCATAACGGTACGCACTTTTCTTACATCTTCTTTATAGGCAATGCCGATCAACAGGTCTATGCGCCGAATGGGAAAGCGGGTCATGTTGGTCACTTCTGATTTGATCAATGTCTCATTCGGAATGCGTACCAGCAGATTGTCAAAGGTGCGTAACTTGACTGACAGCAGGTCGATAGAAAGCACCTCACCGGAGGTGGTCCCCACACGGATCATGTCGCCCACGGAGAAGGGGCGTTCAGTGATCAGAAACAGGCCGCTGATGATGTTAGAGGCGGATGTCTGCGAGGCAAAGCCGATAGCAACAGAGAGAATGCCAGCCGCGCCGAGCAGTACGCTGAGATTAAACCCCATCTGATGCAAGGCCGTGATGAAAAACAGAATCAGGATCAGGTAGTAGCTGCCGCGCCTGAGCATGATTGACTGGTGGTGATCAAGATGGTTTTTTGCAGCGCGGGTGAGCCCCAGGCTGGCAAGTTTGGCAATAAAAAATCCCGCCACCAATAGACTGGAGGCGCGCAGCAGTTGTATGAGTGTACCGCTGTCGAGCATGGCATTGATCTTTTCTATCACCATCGCCCCCTTAGTCGAACAGTACGCTGAAGGCGCGTATTGCCAGACTGCTTTTGTGCAGCTTGCTGCGTGGCTCGCACAGGCGCACGGGTGACTCAAGTTGCGCCGGGGGGTGTGGTGCTATCGCTAGCGATGCCATGTCACCATCACTTTCACGCTCCAGGGTGATGGTCTCCGTCCAGAGTTGTGACTCCTGGTCAGCATAGAGTGAAAGGTTGGGTGCTGGCAGGCTGATACGCTCCAGCAGCAGATTGGTGCCAGCGTTGTTTTTAACCACCACGGGTGTGATGGCCCGATGCATCCGTATGGGCACCTGTTGCAGTGACAGATAGCCATGGGTGCGGCTGGCATAACAGAGTTCACCACTCCGGGTGCTGCTGCCAAACCAGGTGTCAGAGATACGCTGAATGGGGATATCGAGCAGAGGCAATGTCCCCCCTTCGCTATATACCTGCATCCAGAGGGGTGAGCTGACAAAAAGGGTCACCTCTTCATCCGGCGGCAAATTGAGCGGTGTGGTGGGCGTGGTAATAACGGGGCGGTCAGCCAGCGCTGGAATGATGTTGAGCGCAGTGTGTGTGGTGCGAAACATAAAACGCGCCATCTCTTTATATTCATCCGGGGCGACATCGCCCAGCTGCTGTTGCCAGTGGCTGGCGGGTGGTGTGGTGCTTACGCCAGGCTGGTCATAAAAAAATCGCCACTCATTCAGATGGCGAGTCACCGCAAACCGCAGCCCCTCCAGCTCGATTTTCAGTGATTGTTGGCACTCCAGTTCGCGTAGACCCCACCACGCAGCCGCATGGCTGGGTGAATGGCTGGCAACGGATTCAGTCATGGATTGATTCTACAGTTAATAATGGCCATAAAAGGTTTACGACAATATCTATATAGTAACCCGGCAAGGGGGCGTGTGATACCTCCGGGGCTTTAATTGAGCTGTAAAAGATCAATTCATACCGCTGGTGGTACCACAATCGCTAATACGAGTGATGACGGGGGCAGGCGGCCAGCAAACCGCTGACCGCCATCTTCATCTATTCAGCCAGTTTTTGTTGTGCAGCGGCAACCGCTACACCACGTGTGATGGGGGCCTTCAGCCGTCCCAGCACATCATCCAGCGCGTGCAGGCAGAGTAATACATTGCGGTTGTTACAGGTATGGCCCATCAGGCCGATACGCCACACCTTGCCCGCCATAACCCCCAGCCCGGCACCAATCTCCAGCTGGTACTCATTGAGCAGCATTGACCGCACCTGGGCATCATCAACCCCGGCAGGCAGTGTAACGGCGTTAAGTTGTGGCAAACGTTCCGCCTCGGGCACAACAAAGCTCAACCCCATTGCCTCGATCCCGGCACGCAGGGCGAGGTGATATTTATGGTGACGGGCCCAGGCATTGGCGAGCCCCTCTTCATTGAGAATAACCAGCGCTTCGTGCAGACCATAAAGTGCATTCACCGGTGCGGTGTGGTGATAGCTCCGTTTAATCCCGCTACCCCAGTAGCCCATCACCAGATTCAGGTCCATAAACCAGCTCTGCACCTTATGTTTGCGCTGTTTGATCTTTTCCAGGGCGCGTTCATTAAAACTGACGGGGGAGAGTCCCGGTGTGCAGGAGAGGCACTTTTGCGTGCCGGAGTAGATTGCATCCACATCCCACTCATCCACCAGCAGGGTGGTCCCTGCCAATGAGGTAACGGCATCCACAATCGTCAGCGCATCGTAGCGGTGGGCAATCTCCACCAATGTTTTAACATCGGACTGCGCCCCGGTAGAGGTCTCGGCATGGACAAATGCCACCACCTTAGTATCGCGGTTGGCCTTGAGTGCATCCTCAAGCTTTTGTGGATCCACCGCACGGCCCCAATCATCCTGGACCATCACCGCCACACCACCGCAGCGCTCCACGTTCTCCTTCATGCGTCCGCCAAACACACCGTTCTGGCAGATGATCACCTTGTCACCCGGCTCAACCAGATTCACAAAACAGCTCTCCATCCCGGCAGAGCCAGGGGCTGATACTGGCATGGTCAGCTCATTACGGGTTTGAAAGGCGTACTGCAACAGCCCCTTAACCTCATCCATCATTCCCACAAACAGAGGGTCAAGATGGCCAATGGTAGGACGCCCCAGCGCCTCCAGAACACGGGGATTAACATCAGACGGCCCTGGTCCCATCAAGGTACGCTGGGGTGGATGAAATGATTTTATAGTCATGATGATGCCTCACTAGGTTCAGTAGTCTTTTATTCAGGCACGTATCTCACTAAAGACGCCAATGAAATGCAAGGAAATATTAGAAAATCGTTGTTTAGTGATGGAAAAAGAGCAACCCTTTCCTATACGCAAGTAGGGTAGTATCCGCCAGTAGGTAAAAAAAAAGCTATAAAAAATCTGAATGACGGGGGTGGTTTGGATAAGTTTGATCGTATTTATGCGCTGCATAAACGGCTAAGTGCTGCCCGATATCCAATATCGCGCCTGCAAATGGAACAAGCGCTGGAGTGCAAACGTGGCACCATCGTTCGCATCATCAGCTATATGCAGGATTTTCTTGGCGCGCCACTTGAATATGACCCCAAAGCCAACGGCTGGTACTACAACCACAAAGCAACCGACCCGCCATACGAACTCCCCGGCCTCTGGTTCAATACCCAGGAGCTACAATCCTTAGCTACACTTAGCCACCTAATAAGTGATCTGCAACCCGGCCCGCTTTCTGATCAGTTACGCCCCTTTGAACGGCGCATCGAAACGCTACTCGCCACCAAGCAATTTGGTAATGGAAAAGCAAAACAATCTATTCGCCTGCTCGGCATGGGCACACGCAACGGTGGCGACGCCTTTCAGCGCGTGGCCGAAGGGCTGCTGCAATATAAACGTATCGACATCACTTATCACGCCCGCGAAAGCAACCAGACCAGCCAGCGCATCGTCAGCCCGCAACGCATCGTCCGCTACCGTGACAACTGGTATCTCGACGCCTACTGCCATCAACGTGAAGCTCTACGCAACTTCGCCATCGATCGTATTAAACAGATCAAACTGCTCAACATCCCCGCACAACAGATCGACGAAGAGATGTTGAGTCAACACTTCGCCGACGCCTATGGCATCTTTGCCGGCAAAAGCGACAACACCGCCGTACTCATCTTCAACGAATATCGTGCCCGCTGGGTAGCCGAGGAGACATGGCACCCTAAACAGCAAGCGCGGTTTTTAACCGACGGACGTTATGAGCTAAAAATTCCCTACAGAAAATCCCAAGAATTATTAATGGATATATTGAAATACGGCCCCGATGTAGAAGTGGTCGCGCCAGAAGAGTTACGGCAGGCGGTGAAGGTACGACTGGAACAGGCGGTGAATCAGTATAAATAAACAGTGGATGGGGTGCGGGGTGTATCGCGGGATGGAACACCGCTTGTGTTAAAAAGGGTTGGTCCCAACGTCTGATGAGGTGTGAAATGAAAAACAATATAACCAAGGAAGGTTCAAGAATGAGTGTTTTCAGGTTCTTGCTACTGTTTATTAGGTGCTAGTGATGAAAGTCATGAAGCCAGGATTGTCGGGCGCATTTGGAAAGCTTTCGCGTGATGATGAAGGAGCTATCACCGGTTGGCATCCATTGGTTGATCACATGATTGATGTGGCGGCCTGCTTTGAATGTCTAAGCACTTGTCATTCAATTCGTCGGGCTATGGAGAAAGCTGCGGGCAGGGAGTTGGATGAATGCGACATTGCGCGCCTTGCGGTGCTGGTTTTTTTACACGACCTAGGTAAAGCCAATAGTGGGTTCCAAGCCAAGCGTTGGAAAAACTCCCATGACATCCCCAAAGGTTGGCCTCTTCATGCGGGGCATGGTATTGAAGCAATCAGGCTGTTTTATGAAGCTTTGGCCCGACAGCCGATTGAATTTTTGATTGAACAGATTTGTACCTGGGGTGATGCAAGTGAGCCGTTGCTGATCGCCAGCATCAGCCACCACGGTCGCCCGATCAAGGACAACCCCGGTGATTGGAATAAAAATATCTGGAAACAGGTGGCGGGTGCTTACGATCCTGCCGTCGTGCTGCAGGATATTGGCGAACGTGCCGTAGCAAATTACCCGCAAGCCTTTGAATCAGGCGGCAAGCCACTGCCCGATGCCCCGGCCTTTGGGCATTTGTTTGCAGGTCTTGTGCAATTGGCTGACTGGCTGGGGTCGGATATGGATTTCTTTCCCTACTCTAAAGAAGGAGAGAATAGAGCCGCCACCGCCAAGGAAAAAGCGCGTAAGGCTATCACTACCATTGGCTTGGATGCTGAGGATTGGCGCAGCAAGCTGAATGATCGCTCGCCCAATTTTGCGGCTACTTTCGGTATTGCAGAACCTCGTCCTATTCAAGAGGCTATGAGCGATGATGACCTTGGACCGTTGGTGATTCTTGAATCGGAAACTGGCAGCGGTAAGACTGAAGCGGCCATATGGCGATTTGTGAATCTATTCAGAGCCGGGCTGGTGGACAGCCTGTATTTTGCTTTGCCAACCCGTGTGGCCGCCTCGCAGGTTTATAACCGAGTTCAAGCCGCTGTCAAAAACCTCTGGCCGGAAAATCCGCCACTCACGGTGCGCGCTTTGCCCGGTTATGTCAGTGCCGATGGGGCAGATGTTAAGCAACTTCCTGATTTTGTGGTGCTGTGGTCAGATCATCCTAATGATGCCAAAGCCCAGCAACGTTGGGCGGCAGAATCTGCCAAACGTTTCCTTGCTGCGCCAATTGCCGTTGGCACCATCGATCAAGCATTGCTGGGTGCATTACAAGTGCGCCATGTCCACTTGCGTCATGCCATGCTGGCGCGCAGCTTGTTGGTGGTGGATGAGGTTCATGCTTCTGATCCTTATATGACAGTATTGTTAGAGCACTTGCTCAAGGCACATCTGAATAATGGCGGGCAGGCATTGCTGCTTTCTGCAACGCTCGGTTCCAGTGCGCGCAACCGTTACCTGGCCTTGCGCGCAAATGTGAAGAGACCACAAGCCAAACCCATGACCTTCGAAGCTGCGTGTGCCGTTCCGTACCCGGCCATTTCTGACAATAATAAAACGTTAACTGTTAATGCCAGTGGCAACACCAAACAGGTGACATGGACGGCGCATGACATTATTGATTCCCCCGATAAGATCGCAAACATGGCAATAGCTGCTGCCAAGCTCGGTGCAAAAGTGCTGGTGATACGCAACACCGTACCTACGGCTATCGCCACACTCTCGGCCATTGAGGAGGGTATTACTGATAAGGCGTGGCTGTTCACGGTGAACGGAATTCCCACGCTTCATCACAGTCGATTCAGCAGGCAAGATCGACCTATCATGGACAAAGCTATTGAAGCGCAGCTCGGCAAACAACGTCCATCTGGCCCGTTGATTGTAGTGGGGACACAGACACTTGAACAAAGTCTGGATATAGATGCTGACGTGCTGATTACAGACCTCTGCCCGATGGACGTATTGTTGCAGCGCATCGGTCGTCTGCATCGTCATAACCGTCCAACGCCAGAACGTCCCGAGGCATTTCAAACAGCACAAGCTTGGGTATTAACGCCAGCAGGGAATGACCTCAACCCCTTAATTGGAAAATCACAGCATGGTTTGGGAATGTTTCACAATGGCGGCGGAGTCTATGCCGACCTGCGTGTGCTGGAAGCTACACGGGCATTGCTTGTTGAGCGTCCTGTTGTGTCAATTCCTGCTGACAATCGCTACCTCGTAGAAGCTGCCACTCATCCGGATAAACTGTGCTCTATCCAAAATGAACATGGGGACGCATGGCAAACCTTGGGGCAGAGAATCGAAGGCGGTACCGGCGCACAACAAACGATTGGGCACTTGCACGCATTAGACGTTGAGCAAACCTTTGGTGAGCAAGAGTTTCCCAACGACGTAAAAATTGCTACCCGTCTTGGTGCGCAAGACAGGATTTTGCACTTTGATCTTAAGTGGCCGAGCCCATTCGGTGAACCTCTCAAAGAGTTGCCGATTCGTTATCACCTGCTACCCAAAGGCTTGTCGCCCGATGCAGAGCCAAGCGACATTAACCAAACCGCAACAAGTCTTACCTTTCGCTTGGGCGATACACAATTTTGCTATACACGACTTGGGCTAGAACGCCTCAAAAATGATTAACTTAATGATGCTGGAGGACTACCGTGATACTTCAATACTCCCTGCTCGATGAACCACTGATCCGCGCCCGGCTGGTGGATGACGGACAACTTATTAAATACAGCCTGCCTGGCCTGTTTGTGGCACTTGCGCGTGATGAAGTGCGCGACTTCCCCGCGCTCCGTCCGCACCAACGCCACCCGTGGCACGCTTTTCTGGTGCAACTCGCCGCCATGGCATTGCATCATGCTGGGCGAGACAAGCCCTTTGAAACAGAACAAGAATGGAAAGCAGCGCTGCTGGCACTTACGCCGGAGCACCCGGATGGCGCGGCTTGGTGCTTGATTGCACTGCATGATAAACCAGCTTTCATGCAAGCACCTGTGCCGGATGGCAAGGTAAGTGATTGGAAAAATACCCTTTATGCGCCTGACGAGTTGGACATGCTGGTGACTTCAAAAAACCATGATTTGAAAGCAGCACGGATGCGGCAAGTTTTTCCAGATGATTGGGTAATGGCGTTAATCAGCCTGCAAACGCAAGAAGGATTTTTGGGCGCAGGAAACTATGGTATCTCTCGCATGAATGGCGGGTTTGCTAGCCGTCCGGCAATAGGTATTGTACCCATTGGGTACTGGGGCATACGTTGGCAAAGGGATGTGGCGGTTCTATTGAAGCACAGGAGAGAGATAGTCGAGTTCATGGGATTGCAAAATGAAAGTGGCATTGGACTCGTCTGGCAAAAAATATGGAGCGGTGAGAGCAGCTTGGCTTTCGCATCTCTCGATCCTTTTTATATCGAAATATGCCGTCGGATCAGGCTGGTTCAGCCTGATGGTCGGCAATCAATTAGTGCGGTTGCTACGGGAAGTAAAGCTGCGCGTATCGAAGCCAAAGAGCGCAACGGAATTACTGGTGACCCTTGGATGCCTATAGACACGGCTGCGGGCAAAGCCTTAACCATCGGTTCTGATGGGTTCCACTATCGCTTAGCTGCAGAACTACTTTTTGGGAATAAATTTCGTAGTCCCATCGCCCAAATACCTAATGCCGCTGATGGCGAGGCGGGCATAATGGTTCTGGCGCAAGGGGTGACGCGAGGACAAGGAAAAACGGAGGGCTACCACGAACGTCGTATTCCAATCTCACCCAAGGTACGCAACATGCTTCGCCAAAAGAAAACTGATCTCTTGGCGAAGGTTGCTGGTGAGCGCGTCGATGCTATTGGGAAAATGCGCAGTGTATTGTGGACTGCATTGGCTGCACTGTTTGACCAAGGCGCAGTTAAAGATAAGTTTTCTGACAGCGCCAAAGATAAAGCGGCTGTATTCACCAAAACATTTGAACAAGCCGAAGACCCCCGTTTCTTTGAAGAACTCAATGTGGAAATAGAATCTGACGACCCCGAAAACCAGCGTTTGCAATGGCTACTTTTCATGGTGGATCGTGCCGAAGCAATCCTCAAGACGGCATTCATCGCAGGGCCGCAAGGTGGAGAGCAACGATACCGCGCCAGATCAGCCGCGCTGACCAGATTTCATGGCGGATTGCGTAGTGACAAAACATTTCCCACGCTTGCAAATTATTATCATCAGCTAACCACCAACAAGGAGATCGCACATGAGCCTGTCTGATGCTGTTCCACTGGAGCCGCCCGAACAATCAAACAATGGCGCCCCCACTTCTATAGAGAGAAAGGAGCAACCGATCTCACGTCTGGCTCGCATCATTGCGCAAGTTTCACGTTTTTCGGGTGACGCGCACGGCTTGGATAATGGCGAGCGTGCCGCACTGGCACGGCTCGACCCCGATGGCGAATTGCGTCCACATCAAATAGCAGCGCTGTCGCGTGCCTTGATTTACGCCGAATTTGACCCGGACACATGGAGGCCCGAAACATGGCGGCTCTGGGCACTGATTGCGCATGGCATGGCACTGGCTGGACACGATGCCAGCCAGAGTCTGGGGCAGCAATTCAGCAAGGCTGACGTATCCGAATCTCGTGTCACCAAACTACTTACCTCCCGTGGCGATGCTTTTCGCCAACTGTTGCCGCGCCTGTTGCGGCTGATTGCCAGCAAGGGCATTGCCCCCAATTGGTACGAGTTGGGAGGATTGATTCTTAACCAAGAATGGGATGAGGAGAAAGCTGAAGACATTCGACTCAAAATTGCGGGACGATTTTTCTCTGCTGAAGTTAAAAAACCAAAACACTAACAGTTTAATAATTGGAGATCGACTATGTCACTGCCACGTTTTATTCAAATTCACACCCTGCACGCTTACCCAGCCTCTTTACTGAATCGCGATGATGCCGGTTTGGCGAAACGTTTGCCGCTGGGTGACGCCGTGCGCACCCGCATTTCTTCGCAATGCCTGAAACGGCATTGGCGTGTCACGGAAGATCACTTCTCCTTGTCCAATCTGAATGTACCGATGGCGGTTCGTTCGCGATCAACATTGGAGCTCATCAGTAAGCGCATTCAGGAAAATGGCATTTCCGCCGCGCTGGCGCAAGCTGCCGTTGAAGCGATGCGCGATGCGGGGCTACTGGACAAGAGCGGCAAGGATAAAAAAGGTGAAGACGCCCTGAAAACCGGGCAAGCCGTGCTGTTGGGCAAACCTGAAATCGACTATCTGGTTCGCCGCTGTACCGAGCTGGCGCAAAGCTGCGACGATGAGAAACCGCTCAAGGCAGCAATTATCAGCGCACTGAAAGACGAGAAGAAAAACATCGAGGCAATCAAGCACGGCAGTGGATTGGAATCTGCCCTGTTCGGTCGCATGGTGACCTCAGATATTCTCGCCAGTCGTGAGGCCTCTGTTTCTGTCGCTCATGCGTTCACCGTTCATCAAGCCCAAGTCGAAAACGATTACTTCACCGTAGTCGATGATCTCATTCAGGAAGCTGGTGAGTTAGGTTCTGCTGGAATTTTCGATACAGAACTTGCCTCCGGTCTCTACTACGGCTACGTAGTAGTGGATGTGCCGCAATTACTCGAAAACCTGGAAGGCATCGACGCCAAGAATTGTTTTTCTGATGGCACATCGGCGGAACACCGCGAACTGGCGGGGCGGGTGGTGCAACATCTGCTGCATCTTATTGCCACTGTCAGTCCCGGTGCAAAACGCGGCTCGACTGCACCTTTCGATTGGGCAAAGTTCATGCTGGTGGAAGCGGGTGATTGGCAACCACGCAGCTTGGCCGGTGCATTTCACGATGCGTTACCGCTGGAAGTCAAAGGCAATACTGAGACTATCCGCCAACGTGCTGTGACGCGCATGACACAAGAAATCTCGGCGATGGATGACGCCTATGGTGCACCTCTGGCCCGGCGTTTTCTGGCACTGGATGCTGTTGATGTGCCAAATGCCGAACGCGTTAACCTTGCCAAGCTTGGTGAATGGGCAAGCGAGATTGTGCGGCAGGGAGCATGTTGAAATGCCACGTCATTTATTACTGCGACTAGAAGCACCTCTTATAGCCTTTGGCGGTGAGACCATCGACAACCTCGGCGTGATTCGTGACTTTCCGGCGCTTTCTATGATTACCGGATTGTTTGCCAACGCGCTCGGCTGGCGGCGGGAAGAGTGCGAATTACATGATCGTTTGCAGAGCCGCTTGGTAGTCGGTGCGCGGCTGAATACGCCGATACAACGCCTCACCGATTTTCAAACCGCACAACTGGGAAAAGAGGATAAAGGTTGGACTACCTGGGGTGTGCCTGAAGAACGGCGAGGAGGCGCTGGTACTTATAATGGGCCTCATTTGCGCTACCGCGACTATCACGCCAGCCTTAACGTACTAGTCGCTCTGCGGCTGAAACCTTCGGAAGAAGTTCCCACGCTGGACGATCTTGCTCTTGCACTTGACCACCCTGCGCGCCCTTTATTTATCGGTCGCAAACCCTGCCTGCCCAGCAAACGGATTTCTGCCGGATGGCAAGAAGCCGACAACGTGCTACATGCCTTGCAACTCGCACACCCTCCGCAAACTGATTGCAAGCAATCGCTACGGATGCAATGGCCGGACGGCGAAGGCAATCTTGCCGGAGATCGCCTGATTGATTTGTGTGATGAACGTAACTGGACCAGCGGTGTGCATGGTGGTTGGCGGCCAGTACGTGAGGGCAGTTTTACACCACAAGGAGTGCAAACATGACTTTTCAATTGATGCGCTTGCAACCCGATCCTATTGCACTTGCGGCTTGGGCGACACGCCATGGCGTGTTATCACCAGACGGTGATTACGGATACGCCTTGCATGGTTTGCTCAGTGCCGCATTTGGTGAACAAGCCCCCAAGCCATTTCGTTATATGGATAACAAGCAAGGATTGCTTGCCTATACTCATGAGAATCTGGAAACCTTGCGTCAACATGCCAGCTTGGCCATGCCGGATGTTGCACGGGCCTTAGGCCTGAATGAGTTGGATGCACGTCCATTTCCTAACACATGGAAAGAAGGTCAGGTACTGGGATTTGAAGTACGAATTCGACCAGTTATCCGCGCTAAAGATGGGCGAGAACGTGATGCCTTCTTGCACGCTGTTGATGCGATTCCTGCAGCAGAAGGTGGTGGGATAGCCCAGCGTGCCGAGATTTATAGCGGCTGGCTTGCCAAGCAATTTTCTGTAGATGGGGCAGCGCAAATTATCCAGGCACAAATGGATGAATTTCGTTTAACCCGTGTATTACGCAAGGCAAGCACTGGCGAAAATGGCAAACGGAAATCGCAGGCTGTTACTGGCCCGGATGCAGTATTCAAAGGGCAGTTGCAAGTAGGTAACCCGGAAGCTTTTGCACGCCTGTTGGCACGAGGTGTTGGGCGACATCGTGCTTTTGGTTTTGGCATGTTGCTGCTCAAGCCAGCACGCTCATGCTGAAGGGGCGACTAGGGCTTGAAACGGCTCGTATCCCGCATTCGGATCGACACGGATTGGTCTGGCTGGAACGTGGCGAATTGTGTGTTGTCGATGGCTGCCTCAACTTTATGGCAGGCAAGAACACTCTCACCCCGCACATCGATCAGATTCCCCATCAGGCCGTGTCGATGATCCTACTCGGCCCCGGCAGTAGTGTGACGCACGATGCATTACGACTATTAGCGCGGCATGGCACCTTGATGGCAGCAGTCGGGCAGGATGGTGTGCGTACGTACACCGCACCAGCGCTCATGCCGGATCGTTCTGATATTGCCCGTCGTCAAGCTGAGTTATGGGGAACTCCGCGACGCCGCATCAGTGTGGCGCGCCACATGTATGCCCTGCGCTTGGGTGAAGTGTTGCCTCATCGTGATCTGGATACCTTACGAGGCATTGAGGGTTCACGCGTCAAAGCCATTTACCGCTTAATGGCAGAGAAATATGGCATCGAATGGAAAGGGCGGCATTATGACCGAGCCAAACCCGAAGCGACAGACATTCCAAATCAGGCCATCAACCATGCGGCGACAGCGGTACAAGCTGCTGCTGCCATTGCTGTACAGGCCGTGGCAGCTATCCCACAGCTTGGGTTTATTCACGAAGATTCGGGGCAGTCTTTTGTACTGGACATCGCCGACCTCTATCGTGACACCATCACCCTGCATATCGCCTTTACTGCTGCCAAGAAAGCAAAGTCGGATGATTCGACCATAGACCGTTTGGTCAGGCGCGAAGCGGCTACGGTATTTCGTAAGCAAAACGTAATCCCATCAATGATCGACAGTATCAAGAAAGTGATACGAATGGAGGAGCTGGGTGGCACTGACAGTAATAGTGACGCGTGAAGTAGCAGACCGATATCGCGGGTTCTTAGCCTCGGTCATGCTTGAAGTGGCACCGACGGTGTATATCTCACCACGTATGAATGCAGGTGTGCGCACGCGCACTTGGCAAGTATTGGGCGGATGGCACAACTCTGAACCTCGAGGCAGTCTCATAATGATCTGGCGCGATCTCAACGAAACGGGAGGGGTAGGAATCGAAACACTGGGTTCCCCTTCTCGTGAATTAGTGGAAATTGATGGCCTATGGTTAACACGCCGACAGCTGTAAACTGTTCTTTAATAATTTGGATGTAATTTGATGTTTTCTTTTCTAGATTATGGGCTTATCTAGGAGAGTTTCCCCCGCACCCGCGGGGATAGGCCCGCTGAACCGATATTTTTACTCACCCGGCTGGCGTTTCCCCCGCACCCGCGGGGATAGGCCCCCTTGTCAATAAAGCTACTACTCACAGATAGTGTTTCCCCCGCACCCGCGGGGATAGGCCCCCATTTGACGTGCTGAAAGAGCAGATGGATGAGTTTCCCCCGCACCCGCGGGGATAGGCCCAATGCTTAAAACCTCTCCTTCAATAGCAAGAAGTTTCCCCCGCACCCGCGGGGATAGGCCCGAGCGCGGTGGAATCATATGTCACGACTTGAAGTTTCCCCCGCACCCGCGGGGATAGGCCCGAGTACCCTTGGCGTCAAGCCAACACACCAGGGTTTCCCCCGCACCCGCGGGGATAGGCCGTTGAAATCTACAACGATTCCGGTGGACATTATGTTTCCCCCGCACCCGCGGGGATAGGCCCAGACAGCGGGCAGCGATACAGGAGGCAGAAACGTTTCCCCCGCACCCGCGGGGATAGGCCCAAAGGGACCGGTTTTCTCAAGGCCGAAACTGTGTTTCCCCCGCACCCGCGGGGATAGGCCGTTGTAAGTTTTACTCCCAGCAGAAAGCGGGCCGTTTCCCCCGCACCCGCGGGGATAGGCCCACACTCGGAAATCTTAGGGCAGAGCTGTATAAGTTTCCCCCGCACCCGCGGGGATAGGCCCAAAGAATATGTGGCCAGCCTACAAGAGCAGGCGTTTCCCCCGCACCCGCGGGGATAGGCCCTGGTGGATGCTATCGATAGCCAGCTGGAGCGTGTTTCCCCCGCACCCGCGGGGATAGGCCCGCACCGAGGGCCACGAGACCACCGCGCCCGCGGTTTCCCCCGCACCCGCGGGGATAGGCCCTGACCACCGGCGCGCCGTTTGTACAGCCGTTCGTTTCCCCCGCACCCGCGGGGATAGGCCCGTATCCTGTGGTTGCACCCGTTGCGGTACCAAGTTTCCCCCGCACCCGCGGGGATAGGCCCCAATTTTGCATGTTGGCGCTCCGTGAGTTGTTGTTTCCCCCGCACCCGCGGGGATAGGCCCGGATTGAGCTGGTACACTACTGCGACATATGAGTTTCCCCCGCACCCGCGGGGATAGGCCCTCACGCGCCACCAATCTTCATCATCTGAAGAAGTTTCCCCCGCACCCGCGGGGATAGGCCCGATGAGGCCCGGGCAAAAGAACAGCAGCAGGCGTTTCCCCCGCACCCGCGGGGATAGGCCCGGTTAGAGTAATGGAAAATGCTGGAAAGGATGGTTTCCCCCGCACCCGCGGGGATAGGCCCAAAGCTTCTTGAGGAAAATGTCCACCCACAGTGTTTCCCCCGCACCCGCGGGGATAGGCCCCGTGAAATATTCGTGGTGGGTGACTGATGGCAGTTTCCCCCGCACCCGCGGGGATAGGCCCGGTGCCAGATGTAGCCCCGCCAATCGTGCAGTGTTTCCCCCGCACCCGCGGGGATAGGCCCACAGCAGGAACCGACATTGCTGACATAATCCTGTTTCCCCCGCACCCGCGGGGATAGGCCCGCCAGTACCAGCAAGTGAGGCGCTGTTGAAGTGTTTCCCCCGCACCCGCGGGGATAGGCCCGCATCCGCAACATCATCATCCCGGCCAGTTCCGTTTCCCCCGCACCCGCGGGGATAGGCCCAGCGGATCCCGGCACAATTGCTGATTCCGGAGGTTTCCCCCGCACCCGCGGGGATAGGCCCGACAGAAACGACACAGTCGGTTGCACCGACTGGTTTCCCCCGCACCCGCGGGGATAGGCCCCGTACTCTGGCACCTACCGGGCAGCGCACCCTGTTTCCCCCGCACCCGCGGGGATAGGCCCCGGCCAGTTTTTGGTTGGGACGAAAAAAAACCGTTTCCCCCGCACCCGCGGGGATAGGCCCGAGTCCTGAGCACTGTTGACAGCGACTTGTCCGTTTCCCCCGCACCCGCGGGGATAGGCCCTGGGATTGCAGCGCCCGGATCTGATCGGCGTAGTTTCCCCCGCACCCGCGGGGATAGGCCCCCGATGCGCCAGTACTCAGTTGGCGCGGGTTGGTTTCCCCCGCACCCGCGGGGATAGGCCCGCAGCCGCCACGGTCGTAGCCACAGTTACCCTGTTTCCCCCGCACCCGCGGGGATAGGCCCGCCGCGCCTCCACTGGGATCCCCCTCACGCCAGTTTCCCCCGCACCCGCGGGGATAGGCCCATATCTTATTGCATGTGCTGGGCTACCTACAAGTTTCCCCCGCACCCGCGGGGATAGGCCCCGGTGATCGGCAAAATGCCCGCGACCTATTCAGTTTCCCCCGCACCCGCGGGGATAGGCCCGGCATCGGCCGCGCCCAGTCAAAGATCGATGAGTTTCCCCCGCACCCGCGGGGATAGGCCCGGCTGGGGCACGCTGGCAAAGTCGGTGATGGTGTTTCCCCCGCACCCGCGGGGATAGGCCCCAATATTTAAATGCCGGGTGGAAATTAATAGGGTTTCCCCCGCACCCGCGGGGATAGGCCCTGGGATTGCAGCGCCCGGATCTGATCGGCGTAGTTTCCCCCGCACCCGCGGGGATAGGCCCTACACGTTACATTGGTGTTAGCGGCTGAAGTCGTTTCCCCCGCACCCGCGGGGATAGGCCCCGTCACGATGATGTTTCCGTTGATGACAATCGGTTTCCCCCGCACCCGCGGGGATAGGCCCCATATTGGGATATCGATGTAGTAAATACCGTTGTTTCCCCCGCACCCGCGGGGATAGGCCTTTAATATCAGTGGGGGATTGGTCACTCATCGAGTTTCCCCCGCACCCGCGGGGATAGGCCCCGGTCAGTCGTGGTGGCACAGTATATTTTGGTGTTTCCCCCGCACCCGCGGGGATAGGCCCCGGTCAGTCGTGGTGGCACAGTATATTTTGGTGTTTCCCCCGCACCCGCGGGGATAGGCCCAACATATGCCAATGCGGGCAGCCGTCATGGTGGTTTCCCCCGCACCCGCGGGGATAGGCCCCTGACAGGGCCAACCCGGCGACGTATTGCAACGTTTCCCCCGCACCCGCGGGGATAGGCCCGCGGGCAGCACGGGGGAGGTGTTTGTGGGTGAGTTTCCCCCGCACCCGCGGGGATAGGCCCGCTTCCGACATTGCCACATCCATCATCACCGGGTTTCCCCCGCACCCGCGGGGATAGGCCCTGTCCAGCAAAGGCCGACGAAAACGGAACGGCGTTTCCCCCGCACCCGCGGGGATAGGCCCCTCCGCCAGTTGCGTTTTTTCTCACCCATGCCGTTTCCCCCGCACCCGCGGGGATAGGCCCTTACCATCCAACACCCCCGTACAGTTATCGACGTTTCCCCCGCACCCGCGGGGATAGGCCCGCCTTAGATTCCACTGCTGTCATCTTCATCCAGTTTCCCCCGCACCCGCGGGGATAGGCCCATGGAGGATACGGACTGGCCACGGCTAGCGACGTTTCCCCCGCACCCGCGGGGATAGGCCCGGCTATTGTTATTCAACAGGCCAGTCCGCTACGTTTCCCCCGCACCCGCGGGGATAGGCCCATACGTCACGCGGGCAGCGTCCACCGGCGCTTGTTTCCCCCGCACCCGCGGGGATAGGCCCATGTTGGTAATATTTAACACACGTCAAGGCAAGTTTCCCCCGCACCCGCGGGGATAGGCCCGAGCTTGTCCGGGCAGCTATTTATCCACGCTGGTTTCCCCCGCACCCGCGGGGATAGGCCCCGCATACGGAGCGACACAAGACGCATACGACCGTTTCCCCCGCACCCGCGGGGATAGGCCCTTTGGTCAAGGCGGCGGGGCTGTCGGCGGATGGTTTCCCCCGCACCCGCGGGGATAGGCCCGTATACGACTGCCCCAGCTCGTTAACGGCTTGGTTTCCCCCGCACCCGCGGGGATAGGCCCTTATCGACCTCCTTTGATGAACCATAAACAGAGTTTCCCCCGCACCCGCGGGGATAGGCCCCCGCAGATAATGGTAATGGCAAAGCCCCCGCCGTTTCCCCCGCACCCGCGGGGATAGGCCCGTGTTGCAGTATCTATTTGACAAGGCGTTGATGTTTCCCCCGCACCCGCGGGGATAGGCCCGGACCGGCAAGCGATCTATATTCTCGGCCAACGTTTCCCCCGCACCCGCGGGGATAGGCCCGCTTACAAAGGATCAAAGCCAGTACCAACGTCGTTTCCCCCGCACCCGCGGGGATAGGCCCCGAAGTTTATCCAGCATCGGTTGGGCGCTGGAGTTTCCCCCGCACCCGCGGGGATAGGCCCATCATCAAAGCCATCTCAGCGGTACGCAATATGTTTCCCCCGCACCCGCGGGGATAGGCCCTCCGCCCGGCACTCATCACGCAGCGCCTCTGGGTTTCCCCCGCACCCGCGGGGATAGGCCCTGCAGATACACCGCTACCCTCTGACTGGTTGCGTTTCCCCCGCACCCGCGGGGATAAGTTTGAAAATGAGTCTGATTACTCTCAATGGAGTGTGAACTGCTGAAGCTTTTAACGGGGGATTGAGGTTGTTACTCCCACCAACAACGGTGGGAGTGTTTTGCTTATATGAAATTTACTGAATGCTATCTGTTGTTTGTGTTGTGGATGCCGCCGCTGCATTGGGTTGTGCAGTATCGGTTTTTAGTTTTGTGTAGTAGTACGCGCCACCTACGGCGAGGGTGATGAGGAGGATGATCCAGATCCATGCGCCGGTGTTGCTTGATTTGTAGGGGTCGGACATCCGGCGTTGGGCGTGGGCGGGTAGTTTGGCGGTGCCGGTGAGTGAGGCGCCAAAGGGGATGTTGATTTTGACGCGGGCGTTGACGGCCCAGCCGTTGGCGTCGAGGATGCGGCCCAGATTGCGTTGGCGTAGTTTGAGCCAGGCGAGGATGACGGATGCGCCGGAGATGAGGGTGAGTATGCCAAGTATGGCGAGTGGCATTTGCCACCAGGCGAGTGCGGCAAATCCGGAGAAGATGCTGACCAGTACGGTGCCAAGTGCGCCGATGGCGAGGGCGACGGCGGCAAAGATTCCGACAAATTTACCTATATCAAACGGGGTGGGGGGTTTGCCAGTATCTATTTTTTGGGTGGTGCTGATGTTGGCGGCGGCTTTGTCGGCGGCGGCTTTGTCGCGGGCGGAGGCCATTTTTTCGATCTGATCATTAATCATGCGGCCAAAGCGTTTGTAGGGGGCGAGTATTGCCTGGCGTATGCTGATGGGGTTTTCAATGATTTTGGTGATGGTGGCGTCCCAGTCTTGCCCTTTGCGGTCATAGAATATGCCGTTGCGGCCAACGATGAGTTGGTCGGAGTCGCCACCGGTGAAGGCGGCGGCGATGGTTATTTTTTCGTTGCTGCCTTTGCGCGTGCATTGGCAGTAGGCGAGGTAGGCTTTGCTGAGGGTGGCGAGTGTGGCATGTTTGGCGGCGTCGTCTACGAGTACGCAGAGGTCGCAGCTGCGGCCATCAAGATAGAGTGTGCCGGCCTGGAAGATGGCCTTGCCTGTGGGTGAGTAGAAGTCACGAAAGCTGACGAAGTTGTTGAGCAGCGGATAGAGATCGCGATGGTAACGCGCTAGCCGTTCTACGGCGTCGATGGCGTTCATCTCTGATTCCAGGGCTTTGTCTTCAGCGATGAGTGTGATGAGGCGGGCGTGTGTATCGCTGCTGAGTAGTTCGCGTATGCGCGGTAGCCCCAGGGTTTCGACGGCGGCCCCTTTTTTCTCATGGAGCCAGGTTTCGTAGGCTTGGAATTTTTCGACGATGTCACGCCACTCTGCGGCGTTCAGTTCATGTTTGCCTGGACCAAACAGCGGTTCGATGACCTCTGTGTGTAGTTGTGAAATAGCCTCTGCCCAGGCGGGGTTGATGCCTTCGAGCAGGGGCAGTGGTTTGTCAGCGGCGATTTGTGCCAGTGGGAAGTCGGCTATTTCGCTGCCGTTGGCGGAGAGTGACTGGCTGGCGAGTGCTTCGTACTCTTCGGCGTTGCGATTGAGGGCGGCGGTGGCACGGTTGTCGAAGGCGGCCATGCGGCAGCGGGTGAAGTAGTCTTCTACTTTGGCGCGTATTTTGGTGATGATGGTGGCGGCGGCTTCGCTTTTTTCGGCCAGGGGGAGGCGGGCGATGTCGGCCTCTTCGGCATTTTTCCACCAGTCGGAGTAGTCCTGCAGTTCATTAAAAAACTGATCGAGCTGTTCCTGGTTGATCCCTTGCTCGCCGCTACGGTCGGTGGTGGTGCCAATGTTGTCACAGACTGCTTTGATGATGGTTTGTAGTTCGTCATCTGTTGTAGTGGCGGGGGTGATGATGCCGTCGCCATTGAAGCGGGTCTGTGCAAAGATTTTGGTGGTATCGGCACTGTCGGCCACGCTGATGGCGGTGGCTTCTGTCTTTCCCAGGTTGGCGAGTATCTGTTTTGCTGAGGCTAACAGTTGTGCCCCCTCTTCGTTGGTATCGTTGATGGCCTCCAGGGGGAGTGTGTCGCTGCTGTTGAGCAGTGAGTCAGGGGTTTTGAGTCGTGCGGCGGCCCATTTGATGGCGGCGAGTATTTCAGGCACGCGGATCTGGCCATCGTTGTCGCTGTCGATAAGGGCCAGGGTGCGTGTATCAAATTCGACGCCGGTGGTGGGGCAGCTGAGTGCTACCCACAGTTTCTGGTCGAGCTGGTCAAGTGCGAGCAGGTCGCTGCCCGATTCGAGTACAACTTGGTCAAAGCCGCTGACGCGGGCAAACTTCCATGTATGGTTTTTTGGGGTCATGTTAGCCGTTCTCTTTGGTCTTTTTAGTGGTAGAAATGTACCACGATGTAATAAAAAAGAGATATCTGGCAGCAGTCAGTTTACAGTTGTTTGCAACATTGGGTGTGAATTGCCGGGGGTTTAGCGGTCTGTTTGTTGTGTGTTGATGAGGCGCTGTTCCATAAACTTATGAATGGGCATGGGTTCTGAGATGGCAAAACCTTGCAGGTAATCAACACCTATTTCGCGTATTTTTGAGATGATTTTGTTGTTTTCCACGTATTCGGCAATGGTACGGATACCCATGACGTGGCCGATTTCGTTGATGGAGCGGACCATGGCAAAATCAATGGGGTCGTCGACGATGTCGACGATAAAGTTGCCATCTATTTTCAGGTAATCAACGGGCAGGTTTTTCAGATAAGCAAATGATGAGAGGCCGCTGCCAAAATCATCAAGTGCAAAGCGGCAGCCGCGTTTTTTCAGCTCTTTAATAAAGTGCACTGCCTTGGCGAGGTTGGCGATGGCGATGGTTTCGGTAATTTCAAAGCAGATCACGTTGGATGGCATCTGCCAGTGGTCTATCTGTTCATGGAGAAACTGCAGAAACTGCTCATCGTTGAGCGATGCGCCGGATAAATTGATGCAGCATATATCATGTTGCATATCGGGGTTGTGGTGGGCGTATTTCTGGTAGATGGAAAATGTTTTACGGATGACCCAACGGTCTATTGTTGGCATCAGGTTGTAGCGTTCTGCAGCGGGTATAAATGCCCCAGGCGGTACCAGCTGGTTGTTTTCATCCACCATTCGTAATAGTACTTCGTAATGGGCACCTATTTTATCGTTGTCGTAGGTGGGCACGATAGGTTGGCAATAGAGTATGAAACGGTCGTCTGTGAGTGCCTGAGCCAACCGGGGCACCCACTGCATTTCACCATAACGCTGTTGTAGTTCTTTATCATCTGAATGGTAGACGTGTACCCGGTTGCGGCCTTTATCTTTAGCAGCATAACATGCGGTATCTGCGGCACTCATGACGCTGGTGATGTTTTCACTGGATTTTGTAATGGCTACCAGGCCGATGCTGACGCCGAGTTCAAATGCTTTGTCGCCCCAGACGAAACGAAAATCTTTAACAATGGCACAGATCTTTTCAGCAATCTCTTTGGCCTTTGATAGTGAACACTCACCCAGCAGTATTCCAAACTCATCGCCACCCAGCCGCGCCAGTGTGTCGCGATCACGTATGTTGTTCGATAGCACAGTGGCTAATTGGCGTAGTAGCTCATCACCGGCAATGTGGCCGCAAGTATCATTGACCAGTTTGAATTGATCAAGGTCAAGATAGCAGAGTGCATGTTCGTAATTATATGTCTGGGTGCTTTCCAGTAACAGGTTGAGGCGGCGTTCAAATTCCCGTCGATTAATCAGTTCTGTCAGGGCGTCGTGTGAGGCTTGATAGTTCATCTGACTCGCCAGCGTACGTACAGCAGTGACATCGTGCATTATAACAACAGCACCGATGGCGCGGTTATCACGGTTGAGCAGTGGTGTAATTGCAATTTCGATGGCGTAGTTATGGCCGTAACGGTTGGTGAGGATGACGTTAGGTTCTAAAAGGTTGTTTTCATCTTTCAGGCAGAGTTCTACCAAATTGGTAATGGGTGTGGCGTTGATCTGGTCGTGAATGGAAAATATCTGGTTCAGATCGAGGCCTTTTGCCTGGGTATGGCCCCAGCCGGTGAGATGTTCTGCCTGGGGATTGATGTACTCAACCTTGCCATGTATGTCGGTAGTGATAACACCATCAGCAATGGCTTGTAGTGTAACTAAGGCTTGCTCTTTTTCACGGAACAGCGCCTCTTCCAGATTTTTGTGTTCGGTAATGTCGGTGCGAATGGAGATGTATTGATAGGGGTTGTTGTTTTCATCCATAAAGGGAACGATGGTGGAATCGACCCAGTAGTAGTGATTATTTTTAGTGCGATTTTTTATCTGACCATTCCAGACTTTGCCGCTGGAGATAGTGCGCCACATTGCCTCGAAGAACTCTGGTGGATGGTGTCCAGAGCTGAGAATGTTATGGTTTTTCCCCTGCAGCTCATCTCGTGAGTACTGGCTGACATCAATAAGCCGCTCATTTACATAAAGGATTTTCCCGCTAACGTCGGAGATGCTGACGATGGAGTGTTGGTCCATGGCAAATTTCTGGTAATTGAGGTCGGTAACGGTACGTTTTAATTTTGCCGCACTATTGCGTAGGCGTAAAACGATGTAGCTGATATAACCTAATAGCGCCAGTGTAAAGACGTACAGATAACGTTGGTAGATACGGTTTTCGTCATTTTTTATTTTGTGGTAGTAGCTGTAGTTGCTTGATAGATTGTTGAGCTGTTGGGCGATGTTGGTATTGGTGGCTTGCCCGACCAGATCGTCTACGATGGGGTTTTCGTTAAGGATCATATGGGTGTGTAGCAGCAAATGATCGAGTGTCTGCTGAAGTTCATCTGGATAATGTGAGCGGCTGGCATTGATAATATCTATTATCTGAAGGACCTGTGTTTTGAATGCGTCATCAGCGGTGACGCTATAACTTAAGGTGTTGCTGAGCAAACCGTATATCTGGTTGATTAATGTTGTGCTGACATTTTGTTCAATCATTTTTTTAATCATGCTTTCAACGCCCGCGGGCAGATAGCGTGAGGAGTTTTTTAGGATGGCATTTCTTGATTTGAAGGTTTCGACGACGTCGATTTTATTTTTAATCAGAGTCTCAAGTGCATTGATATGTTGGTCGCTGTATTCCGCGCCGTGATGTTGAGTATTAAACTCATGGATCTGAAGTTGTTGAAGCAGCGCCAACATCTTGAGCTGTTCGTTTTTGAGAGTGTCGTAATGCATTAACAGGTTATAACGTACCTTTAAAATATCCTGATTAAAGGTGGCGTCGGTCTGTTCTATTTTTCCTAAGAGTTCAATGACCTGGTTGTATCGCTGTGTATGGTTATCCTGAGTATTAATATAGAGGAATGCCAGTGCCGCTGAGGCAACCAGGATAATGGCGATCTGTCGGAATACACTGCTCATTTTATCCCTTCGTAGGGGTACTCTCCGGTCAAGGTATTTAAAAAACTAACAATGAGTGCAACATCGGTATCAGGGATGGTGCGGCCAAGCTGATATTCGGCCATGATGTGTACGGCCTGTTCCAGGGTGTCCCTTGAGCCATCATGAAAATAGGGCGCGGTGAGTGCCACGTTACGCAGACTGGGTACCCGGAATCGGTACTTGTCCTCTTTCCGGCCCGTGACATTAAAACGTCCTAAATCGGCACGTGTTATGTTACCCCGGTTCTCAAAATAGTTTTTAGCAACACCAAAGATCTGAAACATATTGCCGCCGATGTTCATGCCCTGGTGGCAGGCAACACAGCCGTAATCCTTGAAGAGCTGGTAACCGGTTTTTTCGTTTTCGCTAATGGCGTCTGTTTCGCCGCGAAGATAACGGTCAAAACGGGAGTTGGGGGTGATTAAAGATTGTTCAAAGGCAACGATGGCGTCTTTGATGTTCTCTTCGTTAATCCCATCGGCATAGACTTTGCCAAAAAGCGTCTCATATTCGGTGATCTGTTGTAACTTTTTTTCCAGTCGGTCCCATGTAATCCCCATTTCCAGGGGGTTGTGTATGGGGCCATCGATCTGTTCGTTTAAAGTGGCGGCGCGGCCATCCCAGAACCAGGCAATCTGGTAGGCGGAGTTAAATACAGACAATGTATTAACTTGGCCCCGTGCGCCTCCTGCCCCTGTTGAGACCTGTTTGCCATCTGCCCCGCCAGAACTTAAGTTATGGCAACTGATGCAAGCCATAGTGTTGTCCTGAGAGAGACGGGTGTCAGAAAACAGCATTTTACCTAACGCAACCTTGTCAGGGTTGAGTTTGACGGTTAAAGGTAGTGGCTGGATTGGTTCATGAATGGTGATGAACTGCTCGGTGCCTGAGAGTGATATTTCAGGTTGCGGAGGTTCCGGAGCGGTGTGGTCGCCAAATACCAGCCATATGGCGGTGCCAAAGAGTACTAATAGGAATGATAAAAATAGAAAAAATGCCCAGCGTTCACTGTGCTCGTCCACTAGGCTGGGGGGGGGAGTGGGGTTGCCATATGTTTTATTTGTAGGTCGTCTGTTATTGGCGTCTGGCATATCACTTCATTTGTTTGCAACATCCGCCCCCGCAGTTGTTCCGTTAAGTTTCTGATTGGTTGAGTATATTAATATTTACTTAAATAGACCTTAATTTGTCTCAAATGTCACGCCGTTTTTACACTGTTGGACATATACCGGCTGTTTTTATCTGTAGCGATTATTGCCCCTTGGATTGACACTGTCTCTATTTCTGTAACGGCAGGAGGGTGGTGATGCTTAGTCTGTTGGCAGTGTGTTTAAATGTGATTGCCTGCGGTAGAGATTATTTAGGGGGCTTGTTGTCCCGCTGCCCCAGGCGGATAAACAGGTAGGTTAGTCCCAGTAGTGTGGCTGCGCCCACCCAAATGCCCACTTCAGTTGGGGTTGGGTGTTTGTTTTCGATGGGGAGCATGATGATCTCCCGCACCATTACCACTAACGCGACTTCGACAAAAACGGCAAAATTGACATCTTCACCCCGTAAAAAACGGATTTCGGTGACGATTAGCTCCGATATAGTCCAGAGCAGCAGCAGTATGCCCAGCGCGTGTAGAAAGCCGTCAATCAGGGTGTGTGACACTACCGCCTGATAGAGTTGCTGAAAAAAGTAGAGTGATATGAGCACGGTGGCAATCATCAGGGCGATACTGATGATCAGATGAGTCAGGTAGCTGCTTTTTTCAAGAATGGTGATCAGGATCTGGTTGCTTTTGGCGTCGTTCACTGTGTCTTCATCCTTTATCTGTGTGGTGAGGTGATTATTACTACCTAACATTTATCCAGTATTAAGATAGGTGTAGGAGTACGCCCCTCTAATCCCCACAGACATGCCGGTTACATGATGGGCCCTTCGGGTCCTAGTGGCTCGTTGGCCTCTGGCAGATGGTGGTCGTTAAACTCCTCCACCAGCGCAGCCGCCTCATGATGTTCTTTAAAGCGGGCAATGTGGAAAAGTGCATCACCTTCGTTTGCCAGCGGCAGGTTGGTACGGCCGATGATGATGCCGTTGTAGGGGGATTTGACCTGGACCTCTTTTTCGCCAAATGGATCGGAGATGACCCCCAGCAGGCTCTCTTTAGCCACATGGCCGCCCAGTTTGACCATGGGGCGCAGGATACCGCTGCTGGCGGCACGGATCCAGTGGGTGGTATTGGTGATGACCGGATCAATCTGGCCCGGATGGCGGCGGCTGGCGGGTAACATGCCCAATGTACGCATCACCTCTACCACCCCCCGGACGCCAGCGCGGATGGCTATTTCGTCGAAGCGTAACGCCTCACCGGCCTCGTAGAGCAGTGTGGGGATGCCCGCTTCGGCGGCGGCTTCGCGCAGTGAGCCATCGCGTAGTGAGGAGGAGATGATCACCGGGGTACCAAAGACCCGCGCCAATTTTTCGGTCTCCGGGTCGTCGAGGTTGGCGCGAATCTGTGGCAGATTGCTGCGGTGGATGGCCCCGGTGTGGATATCGATGCCGTGGGTGCTGTTGGCGACGATCTCACGCATGAAGATGCTGGCCAGTCGCGCTGCCAGTGAACCGGTTTCGCTGCCGGGAAAGACCCGGTTAAGGTCGCGGCGATCGGGCAGGTAGCGCGACTGGTTGATAAAACCGTGTACGTTGACGATGGGCACGGCGATGAGGCTGCCGTGCATCTGTTTGAGTGCGCTTAACTTGAGCAGGCGGCGGATGATCTCAACGCCGTTGATCTCATCGCCATGGATGGCGGCACTGACAAACAGGCTCGGCCCGGGTTTGCGGCTATGGATGACATGCACCGGCATTGACATGGGGGTGTGGGTATAGAGTTTGCCGACGGGCAGATCGATGGTGATGCGGCTGCCGGGTTTGACCTCCGTGCCGTTGATGGTGATCGATTGCATTAACCTTTGCCCTTGGTGCGTGTTTTGTGCGGTTTGGCGTTGTTTTCGATGAGCTCAATGATGATGCTGGCGATGTTTTTGCTAGTGGCGGCCTCAATCCCCTCAAGGCCGGGAGAGGAGTTGACCTCCATGATCAGCGGACCACGGCTGGAGCGCAGCAGGTCAACACCGGCAACATTCAGGCCGAGGGTGGCGGCGGCGCGGATCGCCATGGAGCGCTCCTTGGGTGTGATCTTGATGAGGGTGGCGCTGCCGCCGCGATGCAGGTTGGAGCGGAACTCCCCTTCTTGGGCACGCCGTTCCATGGCGGCGACCACCTTGCCGCCAACAACCAGACAGCGGATGTCGGCACCGCCCGCCTCTTTGATGAACTCCTGTACCAGGATGTTGGCTTTTAGTCCCATGAAGGCCTCGATGACACTTTCAGCAGCCTTTTTGGTCTCGGCCAGTACTACGCCGATCCCTTGTGTGCCTTCCAATAGCTTGATCACCAGCGGTGCGCCGCCGACCATCTTGATCAGATCCTCCACATCATCAGGGGAGTGGGCAAAACCGGTGATCGGCATACCCACCCCCTTGCGTGACAGCAGCTGCAGGGAGCGCAGTTTGTCGCGGGACCGGCTGATGGCGACCGACTCATTGATGGAGTAGACCCCCATCATCTCAAACTGGCGTACCACGGCGGTACCATAGAAAGTGATAGAGGCCCCGATGCGCGGGATGATGGCGTCGTATCCCACCAGATCGGCCCCTTTGTAATGAATGCTCGGTTTGTCGGCAGCAAGATTCATGTAGCAGCGCAGGGTATTAATGACGTGCATCTCGTGGCCACGCTGAGTCCCTGCCTCAATTAACCGGCGGGTGGAGTAGAGCTTGGGGTTGCAGGATAAGACACCGATTTTCATAGATATTCCCTTATAGTGTGGCCGCTGGCTGATGCCAGCATAGCCCTGTGTAATTATAGTGTAATGATGGGGCCACGGAGCTGTTCGCGACTGGGCTTACCCAGCAGGTAGGCGGCCCCGGGGTCGATCTGCATACGTGTCTGCATAGCCGTGCGTCCCAGTAACATGCGAAACCGCATGGTATCGCGGTTGGTGAGTGTCAGTTCAATGGGCCAGGTCTCACTGCCGGCAGAGAGCTGGGTGCTGATGACATAACGGCGCTCTTTGTGGCCGCCAGAGTCAGTCACATTGCGCTCGTCAACAACCGGCGCGCAGCAGATCACCTCGTTATCCCGGCGGCGCTGTCTTGGGTGGATACCAAACCGAACCATGGCAATACCATTGTCACTGTAGGGTTCAATGAAAAAGGCGTGCAGGGCAGAGGTGCGGGCACCACTGTCTACCTTGGCTTTAATCCAGGGGAGACCCAACTCCGGGAGTGCCAGCCATTCACGCCAGCCGACGGTAATCAGACTATCTGTCATTGATGTCACTGTTGCGCTGTAACCACCCTTTACGTTTGAAAAAAACCAGCATCACCACGGCGATGGTAACCATAATGCCCCACGCCATTGGGTAACCATAGTACCAGCTGAGCTCAGGCATCGCCCACGGGCTGTGGCTGTTGTTGCCAAAATTCATGCCGTAGACCCCCGCCACAAAGGTGAGTGGCATAAAGATGGTGGCGATCAGGGTCAGCACACGCATGGTGTCGCTGAGTCGGTTGCTGACGGAGGAGAGGTAGACATCCAGCATGCTGCTGGCCATGTCGCGGTAGTTCTCCAGTAGATCCATAATCTGGATATTGTGGTCGTAACAGTCGCGCAGATAGATATGGGTGGTATGTTGGATGAGGGGTTGATCGTCGTGCAGCAGGTGGTTGATCACCTCACGCTGGGGCCAGATCATGCGGCGCAGCTGCAACAGCTCACGGCGAATGGTGTGGATCTGGCCGAGTGTCTGACGGTTGGGGGATTCGAGCAGCCGGTCCTCCAGTGCCTCAATGGTGGTACCAAACGCCTCCAATAGCGGAAACCCCATATCCACCACCAGATCGATCACGGCATAGAGCAGGTAGTCGGCCTTCTGGGTCGAGAGTCGCTCGCCATGGCTGCGTAGCCGTTTGCGGATCGGCTCCAGCAGTGAATCGTCGCCAGGGTAGAGGCTGATGAGGTAGTTGCTGCCGAGGAACAGTGACAGCTGCTCCACCTCAATGGCGTCGCTGCTGCCCACCGGCACCGCCAGGGTGATAAAGAGCTGCTCATCATATTCGTCGACCTTGGGGCGCTGGCCACTGTTGAGCACATCCTCCAGTGCCAGGGGGTGCAGGCCAAATGCCGTGCCCAGCGCCTCCAGCAGCGCGGGCTGTACCTGCCCGGTAATGTGAATCCAGGTGCTGGTGGAGTGTGTTAAATACTCTTTGCAGGCGGCGGGATTATCCAGTTGCAGCTCTGTGAGCTGGCCATCACTGTAACCAATCAGGTGAAAACGGGGGGGTGTTGCCTCCGTCTCACGGGCCGTCAGGGTGCCGGGGGAGGTGCCAGGTGGGTGGTAGTTTTTCGTGAAATAGGCCATTGCTGTTTGCCTGCGGTGTCGTGGGCCGCTGAGTGGAGTTGATTAGCAGTGTATGGCAAATGGCCGTCAGAGTCATGGCACCGTTGATGGCTGTCTGGCGTAGTAGGCGGCAATTGCCTTGATTTCGATCAGGCTCAAACCGTAGGCCATCGCCTCCATTTCGGCATCTTTGCGTATCCCCTGCTGATACTGCTTCATGGCGACCACTATATAAGGTTCGCTCTGTCCCGCCAGCCGTGGCACACCGGGGGTAGTGCTAATGCCGCCGTCACCGTGGCAGCGGCTGCATCTTTTTTCCACGATCATCTCTGCCTCTTCCGGCAGCCAGGTCTTTACCTGCTGTGGTGCCTGTGCGGCAAAATAGTGGGCAATCTGCTGCAGAGTGGAGGTATCGGTTTCGGCGGCCACCTTGGCCATGGCCTCATTTACCCGTTTGCCACTGCCGTAGGCCTGAACCGCGCTGATCAGATAGGCAGCGCTCTGCCCGGCCAGGCTGGGGGTGGTCTCGGGCGTCGGGCTGATGCCCCGCTCACCGTGGCAGAGGGTGCAGCCGCTGCTCAGTGCCTCACCCGTACGGGTATCGCCAGCGCTGGTCGGCGGGGTTGGGGTGAGTGGCAGCAGGGCGTAGTGGTAGGCGACCTTCTCGATGTCGGTATCACTCAGGTAGGCGACCATCTGCTGCATGGTGGTGTGCTGGCGTTCGCCGGTCTGGTAGGCGAGTGTTGCACTCACCAGATAGGGCACACTCAGTCCGGTGAGTGCGGGCACAACAGCGCTGCGGTCAGCACCGTGGCAGCTGTCGCAGTTGCTGGCGATACGTTTGCCGTCGGCCAGCGGGTTGAATGCCTGGGGCTGGTTGAGGGTTTTGTGCAGCGGCGACTCCGGCTGCTGCCGGGCGTAGTAGGCGGCAAGATTGGCGATGGTGGTATCGCTGAGGTTTTTGACGGGCCCTTTCATCAGGGGGCTGTTGCGTTGACCGTCACGATACTGTGTCAGCGCCTTACGCAGATAGTCGGCGCTCTGGCCCGCAAGGTTGGGCACGTTTGGGTTCAGGCTGTTGCCATCATAACCGTGGCAACCGGCGCAGTGGCGCGCGGCCGTTTTGCCCGCGGTGGCGTTGCCCTGGCTGGGGGCTGGTGCCTTGACGGGGATTTGATGGGCGTACCAGACACCCAGGTTGTAGATATCCCGGTCACTCAGGGAGAGATGAAACTGCCCCATGATCGGGTCGTGGCGTTTGCCGTTGAGGTAACTCTTCAGGCTCGGTACAAAATACTCCAGCGGCATGCCCGCCAATGTCGGGATTGCCTGCTGCTGACGGTAGAGCTGTGCGCGGTCGTGGCAGGAGTCACAGACGACGGCGAGTGTTCGGGCCGCAGCCCGTGCCTGTTTGTCCTTGAGCACAGCTTTGGACTGATCGTCGGCGACCGCGCCGCGCCAGGGGGTCTCAAGGGTGGCGTACCAGGCGGTGATGTCGGCAAGTTGAAGCGGATTGAGGGCGCTAGCCACCGCCTGCATGGCCAGATCCTGGCGCGCACCCACCTGATAGGCAAGCAGTGAGCGGACCAGATACGCCTGCTCCAGCCCGGCAATAAAGGGGGCACCGCTACGGGCATCCGCCCCCTCCAGGCCGTGGCAGGTGGCGCACCGTTCAGCCAGCACCTTGCCTGCGGCGGGGTCGCCAACACGGGCCTTGCCGCTGACGGGCGGGTTAGCTGGATGGCTGGGTGGAGGGGTGGTATCACAACCGCTGATCAGCAGCAGCGCTACCATCCATGCCCAGACACCGCGCCGAACCGGTATCACAGGTATCACCGGGGGTTGCGTTGGGGCATGGCGCAGTAGAACTGCTGCTGCACCTCGTCTGGCAGTTTGTAAAACCACATCTGGTAGAGGGAGATCAGTACTTGAGCGGCAAAACTCAGCCCCATCAGTGCGCCACTGCCCACCACCACCCAGGCAAACGGTTGGTAAACCTTGGTGAGGTACCAGGAGAGGATGTCAAAAATGATCGATACAAACGGGATCACAATCAGCGTGATCTTAAGCCACTCATGGCGCAGGTAGGCGTGAATAAAGACCATGCTGACCACAAAAAAGATAAAGGTCAGGCCAAACAGATGGATGTGGGAGACCCGCACCAGGGTGAAAATATCGGCCCCGGTATCCTCGGCCGCCATTTTTTTGATCCCGTCGTAACTCTCCAGGGAGGGGAGGTGCGGGTTACGGCTGTTGTGACAGGTGATGCAGCGGTCATTAAAGATGTTTTTCAGATCCCCATCATAGGCCGCCTGTTTGGCCCCTTCGTGCAGCCAGGCGATGATCCGCACATTCTCCTCGGCAGGCAACATGCCCGACATTGGCCCTTTCAGCGCCGCCTCCAGTTTGGTGCCGGTTTTGCTGCCGCTGTAGGCGATGACGATGTCCTGTACCGACAGCCCCGGTTTGCCGTCCCGGTTGTGGTGCGACTCAAAGATGTAGATCATCGCAAACAGGTAACCAAAGCTGAGCACACCAATCGCGCCGGTATAGAGCAGCCGCTGTACAACCGGCAGATGGGAGAAGTGCAGGGTAAAACGTTGATTCATGACGTTAACCTCGGGGGAGCGGTTGTCAGCGACTCACGGTAAAAGCAGAGTAACAGGTGCGGCCATTTTACCTGATAAGTCAAAAGGGTATTTGCCCCATTTCACCGCCGCCAGCAGTGCTTGGAGTGGTGTGATTCCCCCAAACAGATGCAGATCAGTGGTGAGCAGGAGGGGGGAATTATGGTAACTTTGCCACCCTTACCCACTATATTAATGTCTGGAGTCTGAAAAATGAGCCTTGAGCGCAGTGATGTGGAGAGAATTGCCCATCTGGCACGGCTGGAGGTGGCTGAAAAAGATATCTCCGAATATGCCCGCAACCTCTCCAATATTTTTGGCTTGGTAGCGCAGCTGGAGGCGGTAGATACCGACGGTGTTAAACCGATGGCCCACCCCTTTGACGCGGTACAGCGGCTGCGTGCCGATGAGGTGACAGAGTCCAATCAGCGTGACCATTTTCAACAGATCGCCCCCAAAGTGGCCGACGGACTCTACCTGGTCCCCAAAGTGCTTGATTGAGTAACTGGGTAGCCCCGTACCGATTTAACGAATACTTTTAAAGAGCCTCAAATGCATACAAAAACAGTCGCGCAACTGGCGCAAGGCCTGCAACAGGGCGAATTTTCCAGTGTAGAGCTGACCACCGCCTATCTTGAGCGCATCGAAAAGCTCGATGGTCAGGTCAACGCCTACGTTACGGTAACGGCAGAGCAGGCGCTGGTGGCGGCCAGGGCGGCGGATGCCCGCATCAAGGCCGGTACCGCCGGACCACTCACCGGTATCCCCATCGCCCACAAGGATATCTTCTGCACCGACGGTGTCCGCACCAGCTGTGGTTCGAAGATGCTCGACAACTTTGTCGCCCCCTACGATGCCACCGTGGTGAGCCGTTTTAAGGAGGCCGGTGTGGTGATGCTGGGCAAGACCAACATGGACGAATTTGCCATGGGTTCATCCAACGAGACCAGCTACTACGGTCCGGTGCGGAATCCCTGGGATCTTAACGCCGTGCCCGGTGGCTCCTCCGGTGGCTCTGCCGCCGTGGTGGCCGCCCGTCTTGCGGCGGCCTCCACCGGTACCGATACCGGTGGCTCGATCCGCCAGCCCGCCGCGTTGTGCGGCATCACCGGCCTCAAACCCACCTACGGACTGGTATCACGCTACGGCATGATCGCCTTTGCCTCCAGCCTCGATCAGGCCGGGCCGATGGCGCAGAGCGCCGAAGATTGCGCCATCATGCTCGGGGCCATGGCCGGTTTTGATAAACGTGACTCCACCAGCCTGGAACGCAGCGTGCCCGACTACCGCGCCGGGCTGAATAACCCCCTGGCGGGGCTGAAGATCGGTCTGCCCAAGGAGTATTTTGGTGAAGGGTTGGATGCAGGTGTTGCCCGGGTGGTGGAGGCGGCGATTGCCGAGTACAAAAAGCTGGGGGCGGAGGTGATCGAAATCAGCCTGCCCAATACCCATCTGGCGGTGCCGGTCTACTACGTGGTGGCCCCGGCGGAGTGCTCCTCCAACCTCTCCCGTTTTGACGGGGTGCGGTTTGGTTACCGCTGTGAAGATCCCAAGGATCTGATGGACCTCTACAAACGTTCCCGTGGCGAAGGGTTTGGCCCGGAGGTCAAACGTCGCATCATGATCGGTACCTACGTACTCTCCGCCGGCTACTACGACGCCTACTACCTCAAGGCGCAGAAGGCGCGTCAGCTCATCAGCAATGATTTCAAAAGCGCCTTTGAACAGGTGGATGTGATCATGGGCCCCACCGCGCCAACGGTCGCCTTTAATCTCGGCGAAAAGAGCAGCGATCCGGTCACCATGTATCTTTCTGATATCTACACCATTGCCGCCAACCTGGCCGGACTGCCCGGCATGTCTATCCCGGCCGGTTTTGTGGGCAACCGCCCTGTTGGCTTGCAGCTGATCGGTAACTACTTTGATGAGGCGCGGCTGCTCAATGTGGCCCATCAGTATCAACAGGTGAGCGACTGGCACAGCCGTCTGCCTGATGGGTTTAAATAGGCGGTTGCACTCGCTGTGGCGTTTGGTGCCACGTTAAAAATAATTGGATGAGGTAACAGATATGCAGTGGGAAGTTGTTATTGGCCTGGAGATCCACGCCCAGCTCGCCACCCAGAGTAAAATTTTTTCCGGTGCCGCCATTGCGTATGGCGCGGAGCCTAATACCCAGGCCTGTGCCGTCGACCTGGGACTGCCCGGTGTATTGCCGGTGCTTAACGCCGAAGCGGTACGCATGGCGGTGAAGTTTGGACTGGCCACCGGCTGCGAGATCGGTCAACGCTCCATCTTTGCCCGTAAAAATTACTTCTATCCCGATCTGCCCAAAGGCTATCAGATCAGCCAGCACGACCTGCCCATCGTGGGCCGTGGAGCGCTTGAGATCGAGCTGGAGGATGGCTCCATCAAAATAGTAGGCATCACCCGCGCCCACCTTGAAGAGGATGCGGGCAAGTCGCTGCACGAGGATTTTGCTGGCCTTACCGGCATCGATCTCAACCGCGCTGGCACCCCGCTGCTGGAGATCGTCTCCGAGCCGGACATGCGCTCCGCCAAAGAGGCGGTGGCCTACATGAGGAAGATCCACGCCCTAGTGCAGTATCTGGAGATTTGTGACGGCAACATGCAGGAGGGCTCCTTCCGCTGCGACGCCAACGTCTCCGTTCGTCCCAAGGGGCAGCACGCCTTTGGTACCCGCGCCGAAATCAAAAACCTCAACTCCTTCCGTTACATAGAGCGGGCCATCAACTTTGAGGTGGAGCGCCAGATTGATGTGATTGAGGGCGGCGGCACCATCGTCCAGGAGACCCGCCTCTATGATCCCGACAAACATGAGACCCGCTCCATGCGCTCAAAAGAGGAGGCGTTTGACTACCGCTACTTCCCCGACCCCGACCTGTTGCCGGTAGTGATCGAAGACTCCTTCATCGAAGCGGTGCGCGCCACACTGCCCGAGTTGCCTGCCGCCAAAAAACAGCGTTTCGAACAGGACTACGGCCTCAAGGGCGACGAGGCGGCGATCCTCACCGGCAGTCGTGAACTGGCCAGCTACTTCGAGACCGTGGTGCAGGCCTCTGGCGGTGAGGCCAAACTGGCGGCCAACTGGGTGACCAGTGAGCTGCTGGGTGCCCTTAACCGTGATGGTAAAGAGCTGGGTGACAGCCCGGTGTCAGCGGAAATGCTGGCGTTGATGATCAAACGCATCGTCGACAACACCATCTCCGGCAAGATCGCCAAACAGGTGTTTGCCGCCATGTGGGCAGGTGAGGGCGACGCCGATACCATCATCGCCGCCAAGGGGTTGAAGCAGGTGACGGATACGGGCTTTATCGAAAAGATCATCGATGAGGTGCTGGCCAACAGCCCGACGCAGGTTGCCGACTACAAGGCCGGCAAGGAGAAGATGCTGGGGTATCTGGTGGGGCAGATCATGAAGGCAAGCCAGGGCAAGGCCAACCCCGCCCAGGTCAATCAGCTGCTCAAACAGAAGTTATAACGGGCTGGATGGCGGGGGTGGCGTGGATTGCTTAGTCAACCACGCCAGCTCCCGCTCCTCGTAACGTTGATCGTCCCCGCCCTTAAACCGCAAACTGCGTCTGTTTAAATGTCCACTGCTCGTTGTGGTTATTGGCATTGGCACGTTTGCAGTTGGCCTCAGCCTCTGACAGATAGAGAAACCAGGTCTGTACCGTTTTAGGCTGCTTTGATGCAAACGCAGCGGGGGAGAGCAGGGCAATATTGATCCCGGGTTCAATATCTCTCACCGACTCATAACGGATCATCTCAACACCGGCCTGCCGGGCCGTATCAGCAAACGCCTGTGTGGGCAGGTAATCCGTGGCATGGGTCCAGCGCTGCCGCTCATTTAAAAAGGGTGGCTGGGTGAGATCCACCGTCCGGGTAGAGCTGTAATCCACTGAAAAGAGTGACAAACACTCCTGGTTGCAGGGCAAGATGGTGGCGGGGGACTCGTTGAAAAATCGGATTCGGTAGTTGCAATACTCGGCCAGGGCAGTGCGGATCTGCTCAGAGGCGTAAAAGACACCTTCAGTGGAGCCGGCACGGCGAAAACGTGAGCCAATCGGATAGGGGGCATCGTAGCGGAAGGGGGTGTGTAACAGGTAGTGGAGCCCTGCTGCCTCCTGGGGCACCGGTGGTTTTGTCGCCTCCAGAATATCCTCCAGCAGCGCCTGATCATCCTGGGTGGCCACAAGTTTGCGTGTTGAGACGGTATGTTGCCCCTCGACCACCCGCCATGCCGCCCCCACGCGGCGGCGAACCTCAGACTCGAGCGCGGTAGGCGTCCACATAATCAACAGTTTTTGCCAGTCCTGAAACGGTGGTAATGATATTCAGCGGTATCTCTTTGAGTGCGGTGTTGTAGCCTTTAAGCCATGACCGCAGCGAGCGCTCATCCCCCGCCACAATGGCATCCAGACTGCGGAAGAGCCGGACCAGGAGTGCGGCCAGCTCCCACTCCTTGCTCTTCTCTTTGAGCAGATAATCCCCCGTCTTCATGCGTGAGACAGAGGAGCCGCTGACGCCAATCGTTTGTGCCAGCAGGGCCTGATTCAGCCCCATGATCTCGGCGGCATTGATGACCGCCTCTGTTAAAACCCGCTGGCGCTGATGAGTTACATCGATATTAATCGCGCTGTTTCTGTACATGGTTACACGCTCCAAAGAGTGTCTACAGCAATAATAGATGTTTATATTTTCTGCCGCAACTAAAAAGGGTATCGGCGCAGTGAATAATGGGCTTTAGCCAGACCGTTATTGTGCGAGTGACAGGGGGTTCCCCCTAAAACCACGCCTCACCCAACACCTCAGCCTGCTGCAATATCAACTCCACAGCCGCCTTCTCCTGGTCCGGTGGGTATCTGTATTTGCGCAGGATACGTTTGACCATCAGCCGCAGCTTGGCACGTACACTCTCCCGTTCTGACCAATCCACACTCAGGTTGCGGCGCAGGTTTTCGGTCAGTTCATGGGCAATCTTTTTCAGGGTCTCGTCGCTCAGTTCCCGCACCGCGGACTCGTTGTCCGCCAGGGCATCGTAAAACCGGATCTCGTCCTCCGTCAGCCCCAGTGCTTCGCCGCGCTCGGCAACGTCACGGAAGTTTTTGGCCATCGCGATCATCTCTTCGATGACCTGTGCTGTTTCTATAGAGCGGTTCTGGTAGCGCCGGATGACATCGACCAGCAGGTCGGAGAACTTCTTTCCCTGCACCACATTGCCGGCAAAGCGGCTCTTGATCTCCCCCTCCAGCAGCCGCTCCAGCAGCTCCACCGCCAGATTACGTTCGGGAAGGTTGCGCACTTCAGCCAGAAAGGCGTCGTCGAGGATGCCGATGTTGGGTTTATCCAGCCCCACCGCGTCGAAGATATCGACCACCTCTTCCGAGACCACGGCAGAGTTGATGATCTGGCGGATCGCCAGCTCGCGCCCCTCATCGCTGCGTCGCTGCTGGCTGATGTCACGCTTGGTCAGCATCACCTTCACCGCCTGAAAAAACGCCACCTCCTCACGCACCGCCTTGGCCTCATCCAGTGTGCAGCAGAGGCTGAAGGCCTTGCTCATGGCCAGGGCGGTGTCGGCAAAACGTTTCTTGCCGTCCCGCTCGTCCATTACATGGTTGGCGGCACCGGCCAGCCCCTTATGGCCGGTGGTGAGAAATTCGCTGTAGTCGTGGCCATGCAGCATGCCCCGCAGAATGTCGATCTTCTCCGCCAGCACCGCATAGGCCTCAGCCGCGTCCACTGTCGGGCGGCCGCGCCCCTGGCTGTTGGTGTACTCCTTCAAGGCGCTGCGCAGCTCGTTGGCGATGCCGATGTAGTCCACCACCAACCCGCCCTGTTTATCCTTGAAGACACGGTTGACGCGGGCGATGGCCTGCATCAGGTTGTGGCCCTTCATCGGCTTGTCCACATAGAGCGTATGCACGCACGGGGCGTCAAAGCCGGTCAGCCACATGTCGCGCACAATCACCAGTTGCAGCGGGTCGGCCGGGTCTTTGAACCGTTTTTCCAAGCGCTTCCTGACCTGGCCGCTGTAGATGTGCGGCCGCAGCAGCGCCTTGTCACTGGCCGAGCCGGTCATCACAATCTTGATCGCCCCCTGCTCCGGGTCGGCGTTGTGCCACTCCGGCCGCAGCCGGGTGATCTCGTTGTAGAGGTGCACACAGATCTCCCGGCTCATGGCAACGATCATCGCCTTGCCGCTCTGCGCCTTGTTGCGCTCCTCAAAGTGGCTGACCAGATCGGCGGCCACACGGGTGATGCGCGGCTCCGCCCCCACCACTTTTTCCAGCGCCGCCCAACGGCTCTTGAGTTTGGCCTGCTGGTCCTCCTCCTCATCTTCGGCCAGCTCATCGACCTCGGCATCGATCAGCGGCAGCTCATCGGGATTGAGCGACAGCTTGGCCAGCCGCGACTCAAAGTAGATGGCAACCGTCGCGCCATCCTCTTTGGCCTGCTGCATGTCGTAGATGTGGATGTAGTTGCCAAACACGGCGCGGGTATCGCGGTCTTCCGACGAAACCGGCGTGCCGGTAAAGGCCACATAGGTGGCGTTGGGCAGCGCATCGCGCAGATGCTGGGCGTAGCCGACTTGATACCTGAACTCAGTAGGTCGGGTTCCCCCATTCGGGGACAAGAGCGCAGCGTAACCCGACGCTTCATCGGCAGGCTGTCGGGTTACGCTATCGCTCTTGTACTCTTTAGGGTGAACCCGACCTACGGGGGATTTGACACTCTTCAGCTTTGCCTCAAAGCCATACTGGGTCCGATGTGCTTCGTCGGCGATCACCACGATGTTGCTGCGCTCGGAGAGCACCGGGAATGTATCTTCATCCGCGCCCGGCATAAATTTTTGAATGGTGGCAAAGACGATGCCGCCCGACGGCCGGTTGCCGAGCTTGGCGCGCAGATCCTGCCGCGTCTCCACCTGCACCGGTTGTTCCCGCAACAGATCCTGCGCCAGGGAGAAGACACCGAACAGCTGGCCGTCCAGGTCGTTGCGGTCGGTGATCACCACGATGGTCGGGTTCTGCATCGCCGCCTCCTGCATCACCCGCGCGGCAAAACAGGTCATGGTGATGCTCTTGCCGCTGCCCTGGGTGTGCCAGACCACACCACCCTTGTGTGTGCCGCCGGGGCGCGAGGCCTCCACCACCTGAGCGATGGCAGCACGCACCGCGTGGAACTGGTGATACCCGGCAATCTTCTTCACCAGCGTACCGTCATCCTCAAACAGCACAAAAAAGCGCAGGTAGTCGAGCAGGGTGGCCGGGGCCAGCAGGCCACGCACCAGCGTTTCAAGTTCGTTGAACTGCCCCAGCGGGTCCAGCGTCACCCCGTCAATGGTGCGCCACTGCATAAAACGCTCGGCATTGCTGGTCAGCCCGCCCAGGCGTGCCTCGCTGCCATCAGAGATCACCAGCAGCTCGTTGTACTGGAACAGGTCCGGAATCTGCGCCTTGTAGGTCTGAATCTGGTCAAACGCCTTCCAGATGTCGGCGTTTTTGTCGGCGGGGTTCTTCAGCTCCAGCAGCACCAGCGGCAGGCCATTCACAAACAGAATGATGTCCGGGCGGCGGGTATGGTGGCTGCCCTTGATGGAAAACTGGTTGATCGCCAGCCACTCGTTTTTGGCAGGTTCTGCCCAGTCAACCAGCCGCACAAAGTCCCCCCGGGTCTCGCCCGCCTGCTGGTACTCAACCGGCACACCCGTCACCAGCAGTTGGTGAAAGCGGCGGTTGGCGGAAAGCAGCACCGGAATACCCAGATCCACCACCTGCTTGATCGCATCGTCACGGGCGGCAACAGGGATGGCGGGGTTGAGCTTATTGACCGCAGTCCGCAGCCGATCCACCAGCACCACCTGGCGGTAGTCACTGCGTGTTTGGCTGCTGCCATAACCGATGGCCATCTCCCTGATCTCGCCAGTCACCTTGTCGGCGGCGATGCCGGGCGCGATATCAGGACCATACAGCAGCGTGTAGCCCACATCGGCCAGCCAGCCGAGGGTCTCCTGTTCCAGTTGGTCTTCGGTCATCTGTCGCTCACCAGTTTTTTACATGAGCGCTCTATCATGTAAAGATAATTGAATATTCTTTCAATGATGACCGGCTCATGTAAACATTTTCAACATGAGCCGTCGGGCTATTTCACCAAAACATTGAAAAACGCATCGTTGATATAGTAGTTCTCACGCCAGACAGCCTGCTCGCGCAGCAAGCCGATGCCGGACAACGCCTTCAAATACTTGGTGCAGGTGGGCCGGGAGCCAAGTCCAGCCTCTTCCAGAAAACGCACTTTACAGTAGGGGTGGCGGAACACGACCCCCAGAATGGCGGGGACCTGGACCTTGGGCAACACCGCCTCTGCCTTGGTAGTGGCCTCTTCCATCAAAGCCACGATGGCTAAAATTCGGTCACGGGTCGTATTGG
>JAKFXL010000034.1 GCA_021731365.1 Gammaproteobacteria bacterium
CAGACGTTGCGGTTGCGCCATTGCGGGTGGCCCGTGGTGTTCAGAACAAAGTATTAGAGGCGTTGGCGGCAGGTGCGCCCTGTATCGCATCTCACAAGGCAATGGAGGGGATTGATATTGAGTGCGATAATCTCTATGTGGCAAGTGACGAACAGTCATGGTGTCAGTTATTACAGAAAATTTTACATCAGCCACGGGCAGCACGACGCAGATCAGCGCCTGTATGCCGTGGCCTGGAGCAGTATGATTGGCAGTTAAATGCCAACAGGATGCTGGAGATTATAGAGCGTGAAGGTAAAGTGTAAATGGAATTGACATGGAGATAAAGTGGCGTACATCCATCATGATGATTGCCGTGAGTGCACTGGTGATTGTTGGGGCATTCTGGACAACCTTCACCACTATGTATGCAACCTGGGCAAACTCACAAACCTTTACCCACTGCTTTTTTGTTGCCCCTTTAAGTGCGTGGCTCGTTTGGCGTGAGCGGCGAGTATTAAAACCGTTACGACCAACATCTACATATCTTTTTTTGCCACTTTTGGTCGTGGTGGGATTGGCTTGGCTGTTCGCAACCTATATTGACATATTGTTATTTAAACAGCTGGCAGTGGTCACGCTATTTTTGGTGATTGTATTGAGTGTGCTCGGCTGGCAGGTGACAAAGAAAATCGTCTTTCCACTGCTATTGCTCTATTTCTTAGTGCCAGCGGGCGATGAACTTATTCCCTATCTCATCGATTTTACCGCCAACTTTACCGTTGCAGCCGTCAGGATGGTGGGGGTGCCGGTATATCAGGAGGGGCAGTTACTTTTTCTGCCCACCGGTACCTGGTCAGTGGTTAAGCAGTGTAGTGGTGTACGTTATCTGATCGCTTCGTTTATGCTGGGGTTTCTGTATGCCTACCTGAATTACACCAAGCTTTGGAAACGTCTACTATTTATTGCAATATCGCTGATTGTGCCGGTAATTGCCAATGGCATGCGTGCATCAATGATTGTATTGCTTGGCCATTACAGTGACATGACATTGGCTGTGGGTGTTGATCACCTGATCTATGGATGGGTATTTTTTGGCATAGTGATTGGTGCCATGTTTTATCTGGGATCGTTTTTTGCTGATCCTGTACCGAATGAGTCGCCGCTCTCATTTGCACTTGATAGCAATACAAATCGTGGTGGCTCCTTTAGTAAAGCAGTTACCGTTTTGCTGCTGGCGTTAACGCTGTCAGTGGTGTGGCCACTTTACTACCACTACTCATCTGAACAGTCACAACTGAATGGGAAAGATTACTCTGTAGAGATGCCTGATGTCCCTGGGTGGGCGGGTGGTGAGCCGATGGTGACTGACTGGATTCCCGCTTATAGAAATTTTGATGCCGATGGTGCGGGAAATTACCGTACGGAACAGGGCGCGGTGAAACTCTACATCGCCTATTACAATTCGCAGCAACAGGATCATGAGCTGGTCAATTATCACAACTCAATGCTGGATGAGCACGATACAGATTGGCATGTGGTAGAACACGGTACGATTACTGTGACTTTAGGGGGTAAAGAGGTTGATGTACCACGAATGGTGGTGAAATCTGAATCAGAGAGATTGTCACTGCTCTATTTTAACTATATGGAGAGCGGGTTTGTTGCCGGTGATATGCGGACAAAACTGGCGGAGGCGATGTTACGGTTACGTGGGTTGCCAACATACGGTGCTTTAATCACGGTAATTTCCCCTTACAGTCAAGAGGCAGTGGCGTTGAATAGTGCCTTTGCAGAGGCGGCGGCAGATGTGGTGGCGGCAAAAATCAGGGCCGCGCATGGAGAGTAGTGCGCCACTGGTGGTGCACGTGGTCTACCGGTTTGGTATTGGCGGGCTGGAGAATGGTGTGGTGAATATTATTAACCATATGCCACCAGAGCGATACCGACATGCAATTATCTGTGCGACAGATTACACCGACTTTGTTAAAAGAATAACTCGCCCCGATGTTGAGGTGTATGCACTGAATAAACAGCCGGGCAATGATCTGCGTGCCCAATACCGTTTCTGGAAGCTGCTTCGCCAACTAACCCCCACCATTGTTCATACCCGAAATATGGGTACTATCGAATATGTCATCCCCGCATTACTGGCCGGTGTAAAACATCGTATTCACGGCGAACATGGCCGGGACATGCTCGACATTGATGGCAGTAATCAGAAATATATATTTATGCGGCGGTTATACGCACCTTTTGTTAGCCGTTTTATCACAATGTCTCGCGATCTTGAACAGTGGTTGATTGATCTGGTGGGGATTCCCGTTCGTAAGGTAACGCAACTCTATAATGGTGTTGATGTGCAGCGGTTTGATAGCGCAACACTATATCAGCGCGGTGATTTTGGTCTGTACAAACATGATTTTGTGATTGGTACTGTAGGTAGATTGCAAGGTGAAAAAGACCAGGCGACGCTGATTAAGGCCTTCTCCCAGTTACATAAAGAGTCGTCAGATATGGCATCGCTCAAACTGTTGATTATTGGTGATGGGCCGGAGCGCAGCACCCTTGAGGCACTGGCTGCGGATCGTGGTGTGGCCGATAAGGTACTGTTTTTAGGTGCGCGAGATGATGTGGCCAGCATGCTCGGCATGTTGGATCTGTTTGTTTTGCCCTCGCTGGGTGAAGGGATCTCGAATACCATTCTTGAGGCGATGGCGTCAGCCTTGCCAGTGGTGGCTACCCGTGTTGGTGGTAATCCAGAACTTGTTGAGCATGGGGTCACAGGTTTGTTGGTAAATGCTGCAGATGAGCAGGCGATGGCCGATGCTATTGCTGTGTATCTCAAATCGCCAGAGTTGTTGATAGCGCATGGTACAGCAGGGCGTAAAGTGGTTGAGGATAAATTCAGTATTGTGGCGATGGTGAATCGTTACATGGAAACTTACGATGCAGTGCAATCCTGATTTGTTCACCCCGCTTATCAATAGAAGGATGAAAGGCTAAATATGTGTGGCATCGTTGGAATATTTAACCTGACGGGTAGCGGCGAAATTGACCGTGATCTGCTTCAACGCATGAATGATGTGCAGTACCACCGTGGGCCGGATGCGGGTGGTCTGCATGTAGAGCCGGGAGTGGGGCTGGGACACAGGCGACTCTCGATCATTGATCTTTCCAGTGGCCAGCAGCCGATGGAGAATGAAGATGGCTCAGTAATCGTCACGTTTAATGGAGAGATTTATAACTTTCCTGAATTGAGTGAAGAACTCAAAGTGGCTGGCCACCAGTTTAAAACTCATAGTGATACTGAAGTCATCGTTCACGCCTGGGAAGAGTGGGGAGAGGCGTGTGTATTGCGTTTTCGCGGCATGTTTGCCTTTGCTATTTGGGACCGTAATAAAAAAACGCTTTTTCTGGCCCGTGACAGATTAGGTAAAAAACCGTTGCACTACTCACTGCTGCCAAATGGTGAGGTTATATTTGCATCAGAGATGAAGGCACTCTACATTCATCCCCTGTTACACAAGCAGTTGGATCTTCTGGCGGTGGAAGAGTACTTTGCCCTGGGTTATATCCCTGATCCACGCAGCATATTTACCAGTATTCAAAAGTTGCCACCAGCGCACACACTGCTGCTGCAGCAGGGGGAACCGTTGCCGGCTCCTAAAGAGTATTGGGATATTCCGTTTACGCCCATCGGTTACTCTTCGGAAGATGAAGTTGTGTATGAGTTAACCCGGCGCTTTAAAGAAGCAGTCTCTATTCGTATGATGTCTGAAGTGCCGCTGGGTGCATTTCTTTCAGGGGGCGTCGATTCAAGTGCTGTGGTTGCGATGATGGCGCAAGAGTCAACTTCAGCGGTTAACACCTGTTCTATTGCCTTCCCCGATCCAAAATATAACGAATCAGAGTTTGCACGTATGGTGGCGGAGCGTTATCACACCAACCATTTGGTGGAAACAGTCGGTGCGGATGATTTCTCGCTGCTCGATTCGCTCATCGATGTTTATGATGAACCATTTGCTGATAGCTCGGCCATTCCTACCTTTCGTGTGTGTGAGCTTGCCAGAAAAAAAGTGGCTGTAGCGCTTTCGGGGGATGGTGCAGATGAGTACTTTTCAGGTTATCGTCGCCATCGCTGGCACATGAATGAAGAGAAGATCAGAGGTTTGATGCCTTATGCACTACGTAAGCCGCTGTTTGGATTTTTAGGCCGTTGTTATCCAAAAATGGATTGGGCACCCCGTTATTTACGTGCCAAAACAACATTTCAAGGGTTGGCACGGGAAAGCGCATCGGCTTACTTTCACACAGTGGGGGTTATTTCTGATGAGCTGCGGGAAAAGATCTATTCCGATACATTTAAAAAGAGTCTGGCGGGTTACCGTGGCATTGAAGTATTTCGCAAGGTGGCTGCCCGTTCTCCCAGTGACCACCCACTATCGCTGATTCAGTATCTTGATCTTAAAACGTACCTGAGTGGTGACATCCTCACTAAAGTTGACCGTGCCAGCATGGCTAACTCACTGGAGGTGAGAGCCCCTTTGCTGGATCATAAATTAATTGAATGGGTTTCAGGCTTAAACCCTGATCTAAAATTGCGTGGTCAGCAGGGAAAATACATTCTTAAAAAGGCGATGGAGCCTCATCTGCCAAATGATGTGCTCTATCGTCAAAAGATGGGATTCTCTGTGCCGCTGGCGGAGTGGTTCAGGGGGCCGTTAAGTGGCATGGTGAAACAGCGGATTACAGCCGGAACGTTAATGAGCACAGGGCTGTTTAATGAAAAAACATTGAATACCATGGTGGCGGAACATGCGAGTGGCATTAAAGATCATAGTACGCCACTTTGGACGCTTTTGATGTTCGAGCGATTTGTTGACAGACATCTTCAGTAGCAGGTGAGCATGAAAATCCTCTATCACCATCGTCTCGGTTCAAAAGATGGCCAATATGTACATGTCACGGAGATCGTGAATTCACTGCGTAAGCAGGGGCACGAGGTCGTTATTGTCGAGCCAGAAATGCTGAAAGATAATGCATTTGGTGGTGAGACCCCTCTTGTGGCAATGCTCAAAAAGAGGTTGCCACAGTTTCTCTATGAGGTGGCGGAGTTTTTTTACTCTTTTATAGCATTGTTTAAAATTATGCGGGCTGCCAAAAAATATAAACCGGACTTTATATATGAACGGTTTAGTCTGTACATGATTGCCGGAGTGGTAGCTAAGCGGTTACTCGGTATTCCGCTTATTCTCGAAATTAATGCGCCACTTTATGAAGAGCGATCTGAAGATCTGGTTATTTCACTCAACAAGTTCGCCCGTTGGACTCAGTGCTACACCTTTAAACATGCCGATAGGTTATTGCCAGTCACGGGGGTGATGGCCAACATTGTTAAAACATATGATGTGCCTGACAGTAAAATAGATGTGATCCACAATGGCATTAATATAGAGACGTTTGTCTACGCAGGCAGTAAGCAGGGCTATCGAAAATCGTTGAAACTACCCGAGCGTCTCACGATTGGCTTTGTCGGTTTTTTGCGTGGGTGGCATAAACTGGAGTATCTGCTGGAGTCATTTTCCAAGGCAACTCTGGGCAGTGATGCAACCCTGTTGATTATTGGTGATGGTCCCGGCAAGGTTGAGCTGCAACAGTTGGCAGAAACTCTGGGGATTGGTGACCGGGTCCATATTACAGGCATTGTTGAGAGAGATGAGATGCCTGGTTATATTGCCGCACTTGATATAGCGATCCTGCCTAATGTGGTGCGGTATTCATCGCCACTGAAGCTCTTTGAATATATGGCCATGCAGTGTGCGGTGATCGCGCCAGACAGTGAAAATATTCGTGAAATATTAGTGAGTGGTGAAACCGCATTGCTGTTTGAAAAAGATCAGGTACAGCAGTTGACTGAAAAACTACGTCATCTGGTACAGGAGAGTGTGCTGAGAGAGCAGATAGCCACTGCGGGACAGGCACTCATTGAGTCGGCAGGGTATACCTGGGATGACAATGCCCGAAGGATTGTTAACCATGCTCACGCGCTTATAGAGCCTCATGCTACATAGAGATCAGTCATGAGAGATCTTTTAATTACGCTGTTTATATTAGGGGCTATCCCTTACATCCTTCAACGACCACATGTTGGAATCTTGATGTGGTCGTGGATTGGTTATATGAATCCACACCGTTATAGTTGGGGGTTTGCGTACAGCATGCCATTTGCAATGATTACGGCCATTGCATTATTGATAGGCATGCTTTTTAGTAAAGAAAAGAAAAGTCTGCCCATTAATGGCATCACAATCATCTGGATGCTGTTTTTAGCATGGGCGCTCATCTCGACACTGTTTGCTACTAATATAGATAATTCAATTGTAGAGTTAAATCGGTTCTCAAAAATACAGTTCGCGGTGTTGTGTACACTGTTGTTGATGACCAACAAGGAGCGGCTAATTCAGTTGGTCTGGGTGATCGTTGTCTCCATCGGTTTTTTTGGTGTGAAGGGTGGTATCTTTTCAATTGCACATGGCCTTCAATTCAGAGTGAATGGTCCGCCGGAATCATTTATATCGGGTAATAATGAGATTGCTTTGGCGATATTGATGGTTATACCGTTAATGTATTTTCTTAAACTGCATACCAAAAATAAATATATCGGTTTGGCTTTGCTGGGGAGCATGGTGCTTTGCGCCATTGCCGTGATTGGTTCATATTCGCGGGGAGCACTGCTGGCTGGGGTTGTGACACTGATATTTTTGTGGTTTGGAATGAAACGTAAACTGCTCACTGTGGTTGTTATATTGTCATTGGGAGTGGCAATTGCCCCATTTATACCTGAACAGTGGTATAGCAGAATGAATACCATTGAATCATATAGTGATGATGAATCAGCGCAAGGGCGGATTAATGCCTGGTATATGGCTGTGCAACTGGCCAACGATAGACCATTGACTGGAGGTGGGTTCCGCTCGTTTACGCCAGAGAACTTTAAAAAATATGCACCTGATCCGGAAGATGTGCATGATGTACATAGTATCTATTTTGAAGTGCTGGGTGAGATGGGATATGTAGGCCTGTTTTTGTTCCTGATGTTATGGTTTTTAGTGTTTTTAGAGTCGCGTTATGTCTACAAATGGGCAAAAAAGGATGAAGAGCTTAAATGGTTGGCAGACTTGGCTAAAATGTCCCAGGTGGGGTTGTTGGCCTATTTGTCCGGTGGTGCATTTTTAGGACTGGCCTTTTTTGATTTGCCGTACCACTTGATGTGTCTGATTGTGCTCTCAGGTATGCTTTTAAGAAAACATCAAAAAGAGTTTCCGGCAAAGAAATTTAAAAGATTTCAAACGGGCAGTGTGAAAACTATCGACGGCTAACCGGTATGACATGGTTTTTTGAAAAAAATGAACAAACAGAGATATGATTAGTTTCCCATTCCGAGTGGCTGCAAAATATGTAATGCCTGGCGGGACGGCGGGGCGTTTTCAGATATTTATTTTTCACCGGGTGCTGGATCGTCCCGATGTACTGTTTCCAGATGCAGAGCCTGATACTTATCGTTTTGACAGAATAGTAAAGGCGATATCCGCCGTCTATAATCTGTTGCCACTAGATGATGCTGTTGTGCGCCTGCAGAATGGAACGCTGCCTGACCGTGCAGCATGTATAACGTTTGATGATGGTTATCTTGATAACTATCTGAATGCCTTTCCCGTACTGCAGAAATATAAAGCACCTGCAACCATTTTTATCGCTACCGGTTTTATGCAGGGGGAGATTATGTGGAATGATCGTATTATTGAAGCAGTGAGGTCTTTTACGGGAGTGTTTGAACTGCCTGAGCTAGGCATAAGAAAAATGGACTGTTCCAGTATTTCTTGTAAACGTGATGTTATACATGCATTGATTGGCAAAGTTAAATATATGTCGCCTGAGGCACGTCTCGGATCGGTTACTGATATTGAGTCATTAACGGGGTTTGTACAAAAAGAGCGCATGATGATGTGTGAAGAGGAGATCAGGGCGCTCCGTAAAAAAGGCGTATTGATAGGTGCCCATACACAAAGCCATCCAATTTTGGCCGCTCTGGATGATGCTGAGTCAAGACGTGAGATCAGTGGTAGTAAATCCGATCTTGAGGCTGTATTGGGTGAATCTGTGACATCATTTGCCTATCCAAATGGACGCTATGGACGTGACTATGATAAGCGCCATACGGAAATTGTTGAGCAGTTGGGCTTTGAATTTGCGGTCTCAACTAACCAAGGCATAGCAGCCAAGGATAGCTCTTTATATGAGTTGCCTAGATTTACGCCGTGGGATGTAAGCCTTGCAAAATTTATGGCAAGAAATATTTACATGGCGATGAAAGGGTAGTGGCATATGGCTGTGTGCCACTTAATAATGCTCGCGGTTTTTTATGTGCGGGACTTCGGTAGAGCTGGCCATTTTATACACTCGATTGCAGGTAGGTATGTGAATGTTATTTAATATTCGGAGGGAGTTTAATAGAGAGTTTTTTAACTTGATGACAAAAGATATCAAGAAGAAGCTCCGAATAAAACCGCAGGGTGACTCAAATTTCACCATACTGACGCAATTATGTTCGTCTGATATCAATATGTATCTCATTGCTATGGCATCGTTCTGCCGGTTTGTTGTGCCAAAAAAAGTAATAGTGGTTGCCGACAGATTGACCAATGATGAAGTAGCGCTGCTTGCTCAGTGTATCGAGGGTATTCATATCATACCTATTGCTGAAGCAGGTTGTGAAGATTTGCCATCGGGTGGCTGTTGGGAGCGATTGATATCGATACATAAGTTAATAGATAATAACTATGTGGTGCAACTGGATGCTGACACAATCACACTTCAATACCCGGATGAGGTAGTGGCTGCTATTAACGGCAACAGAAGCTTTACGTTGCCCACTAAAATGGGGCAGGAGATATGGACGTTAACAGAGACCGCTGACAAGATAGCAAGTATTGAAGGGGACCATGTTCAACTGCGGGCAGAAAAATCATTTTCGAAACTTGCCTCGCCGGATACAAGATTGTATGTGCGCGGCTGTGCCGGGTTTGCAGGCTTTGCAAAAGGCTCTGCTGTGCTGGAGGCACTGATTGATTTCAACAGGGAGCTTGAGGCAGCCATCGGTAAAAAAGAGTGGAACCAGTGGGGGAGTGAGCAGGTGGCCTCAAATTATGTGATTGCAAATACACCCCATGCCCTTATTCTGCCATTTTCGAAATACCCGTATTATGAGGTTGGTTTGAATCTGGATGGGGCTGCCTTTGTACATTTTATTGGTGGCAGTCGTTATAAGCGGGGGGTCTACATGAACCTCTCCAGACAGCTTATTTCTCAGCTCTGAGGATTGTGTGTGACATCTCTTTTTGAACACTGTGATAGTCGTTACATTGTGGGGTGTGTTGTGCCTCTTAGCTGTTTATAGGGAGTATTTCGGTGATTCCAATCCGCATTAAACAGTTTCCCCAGTTGGTTAAGCAGACCTATGAGCGTAGTGTTGTTTTAAGGCGTGAACCTCCCGCTGATACTACGTTTCATCTCTGTTTTTTCAGTTGCCACTCCTATTTTAGTTATCTGTATTGCTCACTGCATAGTCTGGTTAAACATCTGCACGGGGTATCGTTCAGGGTGATTATATTTAGCGATACCGATCAACCTCTTTCCCCCGCACAGGTTGATACTATTCTGGAACTCATACCCAATGCTGAAGTTATGCTGTGGCCTAAAAGCATGGGCTGGGGTGCGGAGCAGATTGGCTGGATCTGGAAGGCCTATGAATATGCCGCTGTGGGTGTGCGCGAAAATGATTATATTGCCCGGATTGACTCCGATGTCTTCTTTTTTAATGACAGAATATTTCATGCGGTTGCCAAAAGTGAGGCCGATTTTATTGGTGATGGGCACTTTGTGGATTTTAAATACTGCCAGGGAGGGTGCTATTTTTTTAGGGCATCGGCGGTACAAAAAATAGTCACGATGATAGAGAAAGAGTCGATGGTGGCACTGTTGAAAAGTGTTGATGTGGTGGTTGAGGACGTAGCGGCATACTATTTCGCCAAAAGACTTGATATGGCAGTTTGGCAAACGTGGTTTATGATGTTTCCTGATGAGTTGAGAAACGCAGGAGGATTAACTACCTGGCAACGCTGGAAGTTTAGCTGCGCACATTTTGTCATGAAGAATAAGGCTGAGATGTTAAAGGCATATCAAAAAGAGGTATTGAAGGGGAGCGCCCCTGCTGAATATCTAAAGGCACTTGAATCTGTGTAACACGCTGTTGTGTGAACGTTTAAATAGATGTGATGCGGTAGCCTGATTTCATAACAATTAGCCAGAGTAATTTTTCGAGTGCGTATACTAATGTGCCATCTGTCTGAGCCATCTCAAATGGAAAAGCTTTATCAGTAATATTCAATGATTGCAGTTCAGCCATTGCTGTCAAACGAAACTAGAATATGGCCCCCGGCACGAATAAAATAGCTAATAGCTAATAGCTAATGAAATGTTTGGTGCCCTTGCACCTTCATAGTCTAGTCTGATTTTTTATAGAGTACAGCATTGTCTCAAGAGTGTCTGATCCATCATGAGCGTCTTAACCGGCTGGTGATATCGCCAATGAGTGTGGTGGCCTGTTTTCTTGCTAGTAGTAGCAAAATTGTGCCATATAGAACTACTCCTATCAGAATGCTAATGACTAATCTCGCCCAGGGTGAATAGTCGCTGAGCCAAGGGGCTATGCTAGCCACCGCAATTGCCATGACAACAGAGGCGATGGCCCAGGGTGCAAGCTCAAGAAAAAATCGCGAAGGGGCAATTTTAATTTCACGACAGGCCAATATGCTGGTCACGACATAGGCGATTATGTTGACGAGTGCATAGCCGATGGCAGCACCTTCGATACCGTACATAACACCGTACAAAAGTGCCACACCAATGGCGGGAACTGTTACGAGTGTAATGCGCAGGAGAATGTCTACTCTACCCAAGGCCATCAATACGGTGCTGGCAGTGGTGAGCACACTCTGTATCGCCATGACTACGCAGAGTATTCGCAGTACATCAGTTGCCGGAATCCACTGTGCACCAAATACAACGGGGACTAGATCAGGTGCAACAGCAATAACTCCTGTCATGGCAGGAAGACTGACAATGGCGATGGCGGAGCTGGCTTTAAGCCAAATAGCGGGTAATCGTGTTGGATCATCACGTAGACTGGCCAAGGTTGGGAACATTACTTTGACAATCACAGAGCTGACTTGAAACAGTATGCTACCGGTGATACCCGATGCCAGATTGTAGTGGCCCAGTGCCGATGCGCTGAGCTGTTTGCCTAATATAAATGCATGCAGATTACGACCGATGCAGGAGATTAAACTGACGCTGAGCATCTTCCAGGAGAAATTTATCATCCCTTGTATGCTTTGCAATACAGGGGATCCTGTTGGCCGCCAGCGTGAAAAATAGAACAGCATGACACCGGTGACAATATTGCCAATGGCAGGCTGTGATGCCAGTGCCCATACGCCTGTGCCAGCAACAGCCAGTGATATTGCACCGATGGATGCAACAATACTTCCGATTATTTGAGAGATGGTGATTTCACGAAACTTCAGATCTTGTGTGAGTACAGCTTGAGGCACCACTAGCCCCGCACAGATGAGCATGTTGATGGCGAGTGGAATAACAAGGAGAATCACTTCCGGACGGCCGTAAAAACTGGCGAGCAGTGGGCCACCCAGCATGAGTAGAGTGGCGATGACCATGCCTATAGCCATGGTCAGCCAGAAACAGGTTGTCAGTGCGACCTGTGACTTCTCTTGACGTTGAATGATAGCCGCACCAAGCCCGAAGTCAGTTAATATTTGCGCAATCTCAGCAGCAGCAAATGCCAATGCAAACAGGCCAAAATCATCAGGAAAAAGTGTGCGGGCAAGGATTATGTTGGTTGCAAAGGCAAGCACTTGCCGGAACATTTGCCCACTGCCAAGCCATGCGGCTCCGCGGACAGCACGAGTACCAACATTATCGTCCATGGTTAATGGGTGAACTCCATGGTTAATGGTGTAGTCAGGTTTTGCATGAGAACATTGTAATCATTTTGGCTTATGTTCGGTATGAATACGGTGAATAAGTTCATATAAATGGGCTGTTGTCTCTTGCCAGCTAAAATTATTGGCATACTCTCTCACCGCCCCTCTATCAGGGTAATGTTGGCGTAACGTCTGAATGCCAGAGGTTATGCCAGCTGCACTTCTATCACTAATTAATTGACCGGCTGTTTCATTGAGAACAACCTCAGGTGTGCCCGACACCGCAGTGGCGACCACGGGTGTACCACACGCCATCGACTCAAGTAGTACATTGGCCCAGCCTTCACGGCTTGAGGCGAGTACCATGCAGTCTGCAGCACTATAGTAATCAGCTAGCTGCTCCTGTTTTATAGCACCGGTAAATATGACGCGCTCTTCTACCTGGTGAAATACGACTAATGCGCGCAGCTCTTTATCCATTGGGCCATCGCCAATCAATATCAGCTTGACGTCAGGCAGCTGCGTCAGTGCCTCAATGATAAAGTGGTGTCCTTTACGTTCTATAAAGTGGCCAACAGAGATAAGCGTGAATGAATCCAGTTTTAATTTTGCACGTATTTCATCACGATTGCGTGGGCTAAATCGTTCCAGATCGACCCCGTTACGCATTACAAGGTTGCTATTTTGTATAACGTCTAGTTTTTTTATCTCTTCCGAGAGGTAGCGGCAAACGCTAATTACAGCAGAACATTGATTGATGGCCCAAATGATCAACCGGCGTGGTAACCAATAGTGGGGATATAGAGTGATGTCATTGCCACGTGCAGTAATGATGGAAGGGAGTTTGAGGATTTTTGAAAATAGTACCGCCACCACGCCATCTGGATAGATGAAATGTGCATCAATCAGATCAAAATTTTGTTGTTGTAAATTTTTCATCGTAGGCCAGAGTGATAGGGCCATTAATAGTGGAGCCAGATTCATTCCAATCTTGGGTATAACAAGATAGCGTGGATGATGAATAGTCATGCCATGGCGTATTTCTCTTTTTGGGATGGCTGCGTAAACACCATATTGGCCAAACATTTTATGTTTAATAGGAAACCATGGAACTGGTGCAACGACGGTAATCTCTATAGGATAGCTTTGTATAAGCTCTTTCATTCGTGTTTCCACAAATATGCCGTGGCGTTGCTGCTCTCGGTTGGGATATAGAGAGGTGAACGTAAGTACGCGAATTTTTTTAGATGGGTGATTTTCTGATAATGCCATAATGATGCTTTTTGAAGAGATATAACAACCCTTTAAGATGGCTAAAGAAAAAAGTGTTTAGTTTTCTTCTGGAAATTTCCTGTGCATCGTGAACAATACAGACGGTTGGGTCATATACTATTCGGTAACCCTGTTTTTTGATGCGGATACAATAATCCACATCTTCTGGAGAATAAAATATATTTTCATCTAATACGCCTACTTTTTGAATTAGGTCACCTCGAAACAGCCAGAAGGCAGAGATTGCATAGTCGACATCTATGGGGTTAACTAACTCTTTCAGGTGGCTGTTTTTTTCTTCTGTTTTTAGAAAGAAGTAGCGCATAAATTTATTGGTGAGTGTGGGAAATGCATCAGTTGATTTCTGAAAATTCCCTGATGGATAAAGTACCTTAGGCACAACCATACCGATGCCAGGATTGCTATTTAATACTTCGTATAGATGATCAACCGCACTGCCGTTTATATAGGCATCTGAATCAAGCACAAGCACATAACGGCTGCTGATTTGATTTAATGCGTGGTTTCTTGAGCGTGTAGTGCCAGTGTTTTCGCTGAAGAATTTGAGCTTGATTATGTCGGGATAGCGTGATTGAAAGGCGTTGAGCTTTTCTGTACTACCATCCTTTGAGCCATTGTCGATGATATAGATGTCAAAAGAGTATCGACTGGTTGGAATCGCCTCAATGATTGAATTTATACACTTATCTAGATAGCGAGCAGAGTTGTAACTGAGTATTACAACGCTGATATCGAGTGGGTTCTCTTTTGTCATGGCTTAATGGTGCCTGGACTCTAACCACTCGTTCAGTACGGCAAGTATCCAAACCATGGTGCCGTAGTATGATGCTGAGTTTTTAGTTCTATGAATATCGATGATATGGTCAATAAAATCTGGTTTTATATAACGGCGCTTTTTAAGGTCGGCCAAGTTATCATATATGTGTTCTTGCATAGCGGGTGATTTTTTTAGCCATTCACCAAATGGCAGACCAAAACCATGCTTCGTCTTGTTGATGATCTGCTCAGGTAAAAACCCGGTAAGACACTCTTTATAAAAATAACGAAGATTTTGTCCTTTGAGCTTTAATGTTGAGGGTATTTTAGTAGATATATGGAGCAGTTCATCACTGAGCATCGGATAACGTACATTCATGCCGGCCATTGCGCAGGCTCGGTTCACTTTTATCAGGTCGTTATCTGCGAGTGTTGATTTCCATTCCATGTAGAGCATGCGATTTAGCATGCTGGCATCGGTTGGCCTGTTATAGCTAAGTCGTTTTTCGTTAACCGGGTATTGTTGATCGATCGTACTGAGGAAGTCTTTATGAAATATTTTCTCAGAGGAAAAATAGTTAATGAAACTGTAGCGCTCCATTCTATCGGGCATAGGGGTATTAGCCTGTTCAATGTAACTTTTGAGTTTGGCAAAAGGCTGATATTTGTTGTAGGCCATATTATTTAATAATAACGGCTCGAACAGATGTTTTCTGAGTAGATTGGGCACTTTTTTGTAGGGTTCGAAGAGATATTGTTTGGCATAACGGGCATTCCCAGCAAATAGTTCATCACCGCCATCGCCTGCTAACAGAGTGGTGATTCCATCTTCCTTTGCTACCTTGGCGCATAGATAGGTGGGTATGGCCGATGAGTTACCAAATGGCTCATCGTATCCTCTGATCACCGTAGAAAATGCTGCCGCCACATCATCAGGAGTTACGTAGTAGCTTCTCAGGTTAATACCAAAATGTTTTGCGGCAATTTTTGCGTATTCAGTTTCGTCATAGCCGGACTCTTCAAAGCCCATGCTGTATGCACTGATTGTACGGTCTGCATGTTGTGATAAGTAACCAGTGACCGTTGAACTATCAAGCCCCCCACTAAGAAACGTCCCAGTGGTTGTAGAAACATCGTGTTTTATCACTGATTGATAGAGCGCTGCTCTCGTTTGTTCTTTTAATGTTGCTAATGAGTCATGATTGGATTCATCAAAGGTGGGCATCCAATATAGTGATTTAGTCTGTGAACCGCTGAAAAAATGCACTGATTGTGCAGGCTCAAGTTTGTATATGTTTTTATAAATTGTCATTGGGCTTGATATGACATGTGAATCAATAAAGTTAAAAATTGCTTGGTCGTTTATGATGGGTGTGGCCTGCATTGATGCGGTTAATAGCGTAAGCTGGTTTCCGATTATTATCTGTTCTGAATTTTGAGTATAGAAAATTTGTGCGGACGAAAATTTATCAGTACTGATTAAAACAGCACCAGACTTTTTGTTGAATGCAACAAGAGACACCCCTTCAGAGATATTAGATAAGTTAATATTATTAGAAATATATTCATTTAATATGATATAGGCAGCTTTCTGTCCAGATTCACCTTTATAAAAGACTAGGTCGCTGGATAGAATAACGACTGCATCGTTATTGTCCGCTATAAGAATAGGGTTAAGGAGCTGGTTATGATAGGCAATCCCGGCTCTTGAGTTTATGGGAAATATTGTTGGCGATAGTATGTTTTTACTATGAAGCGAATTTATTACAGTATTGTTATCAATATTGCACCAGAAAATGAATTTGTTCATGACGTTACCATATGAGTGTCATTATAATTGGTCCTATTATTTATATATTTCATGGTAAGTATTTTACAATCTTAGGTCCGATGAAGTTGGCTATTTTTAATGGGAGTTTCTGCCAAAGTTGAATTGCCAGTCGATATTTTGGATTGTTTGGATTAAGGGCGGGTAGTGATTCATTATCAGCCTTCAACCAATAATGCCAATACAGTTGTTTCTCACTGGCTCCCCACTGACGTTTGAACTTATACGTTCCGCTATCTCTGGAGCATCGGCCAAAGTCGAAGGTGTGATAACCATGGGTAATAGCGAGTCGAAGTGTGTCCCAGTAGAGTGCCATGTTAGCGCTGATGTGATTATATTCTTTAAGGGACGATGCCCAGGGAATCTCAAGAGTGCCATTGAAACCAATTAAAAAAGCTGCGGCAATCGGTTGTTTCTGATGTTGTATAACAATAATATGGCTATTCTGTGCAAAGGTAGAGATGATCTCCCGGAAAAAACTAATTGGATAAACAGGTGTGCCGAGATCACGCATGTTTTTTGAGAATACACTATAAAAATCGCCAAGCAGTTCGATACCTCCGACAATGGTTTGAACACCTTCTTTCAGGGGGCGTTTGATTTGAGCGCGTAACTTTGATGAAAATGATTTCCATAACATCTCTTCATTATCAGGAAGTTCAAGAAGCATAGTTATTTTATCGTGCTTGACGGGTAAGTTATCACGCTGTTGGCTGTCACGATACTCAATGTGGCTGACATTGAGTTTATTGCACATTATATTTGCGTGTTCCATTAGAGAATTTTCAATCTCTGGAGTATTACCAAGCGCGCCGCCGTAATTGAAGTATGGCATGGAAATAAAAAAATCACCAAAAAGGGGGCTTTTCAGCCGTATGAGTTGTAAAACGCCTAAAATCTCCCCGTTCTCGACGGCAGCTATTTGAATAGAGTTATGACCGAACACATTTTTTATTATCGTCACCCAGCATGACAAATGGTAGATGCCGCCAAGGGGTGATTTTCTGACATATTCATCCCAGGCACCTGTTTCTTGCTTTTCTATTGAGATGATATCCATAGCAGCGAGTTACTGCTTCTGCTTCACGTTGGAGGAGCTACTCTCATTGGTATTTTTCCATACGCCGGCATCAATTAATTGTTGTTTAAGTGAATTGAGTGGGTATTTCAGTGCGTATGCCTTTTGTGCGTGAATTAAAGCATCGTTAGGGCGTTTCATGCGAAGCAGGAGCAGGCCAATGTTATAGTGAGACTCAGCATTTTCGGGATTAATACTGATAGCTTTTTTGTACTGAATCTCCGCTTCTTTGTACTTCCCGATACGATAGAGGTAAATTCCATGTAAAAGTGGAATGTGCTCCTGGTTAGGTCTGTATCTCTCGGCGCGTTGTAAATAGCATTCGGGCGGTGTAGAAAAGGGTTGGAAATTGTACCCACCTCTTTTGTTCGCTTTTAGCCGCTCTATTTCCAGTGTAATAATGTCTCTTAGTGCCAACACGTGATTTGGGAATGCCCTTAAGGTGTAGTCATAATCGCCCCAAGCCAGATTGATTGTGATGGGATTAAGTCCGTCGCGTAATCTTTCTGCTGCTCTTCCGTAGTGAATTCTATCAACTTCCCATAGCCTTGCATTGTCTACTAAAACCTTGTCTGTTGAATTGATAATATCAATGTAATCATAAGGGCCGTGGGATTGTGGATTGCCGTCACACGTGATGCCGTCAATAGACATGCCGAACCAACCGATTGCCTCAGCATTTGTAGGCGCTATGAGGCATATGCTCAGGCTAAATAGAGCAGTATAGATTCTTTTTATGTTTTTCTTAATGTTCATATGGTTTGTTTGGTACGTATTTTGGATGACACGGTTAACAATGAATTTTTTACGGCTTTTCGTAGTTTTGAGACAATATAGATTAGATAGCCTTTTGAATGGGGGTTATAAACGATGACTGTTTCATGTGGTCTTAATTTTTTTGTCCATGCCATCTTATGTGGCATTACATCACCTAAAAAATCAAATTCGATATAACCCTCTTGATAATATTGGCGTAATGCCTCTTCTATTATCATTGCTCCTGGTGATAGTTCCTGATAGGAGTTGTCGAATGATGTTTTAATTTGGCCAACATAGCCATTTACTTGATAACATAAATTATAAGCTATCGCAATCCCTTCAAATTTTAATACATTGGCGATGAGAAGATTGTGCTTGCTGAGGTAGGGGATGAGATGTTTGTAGTAAAGAGTTTCTATTGGGCGGCTGGTTATATCCATGCTGTCTTGAACTTTCCAGCTACGTTGCTCAATGTGTAGTATGTCATTAATGAGATCATCATAATTATCGCCACCTCTAAACCAAATACTTTTCAGGGAGTGATTGTTGGCCAACTCTTTTTCGCGTTTGTTGACTTTGTAACGGAATTTTTTCGGTTTTGAGGCGATAAGTTGTTCCCAAGTACCTGATAAGGCCAGATAAGGTGACGATTCGCTAAGGTATGTGGTTGATAATAAGCTGCTGGTTAATCCTTCGTATGTCTTTCCACCTATCTGCAAATCTTTAAATAGGATGGCGTCCCACGAAGTTTTTTTTCTAAGGTGAGAAATGAATATTTCCATTGTCTCTTTTATGGTGAGTTGTGTAATCAGTTCTTGATGATATGTAACAAGGTTGGTCGCTAACTCAATGCACTTTGCGGTTATTCCTGAAATATTTTTCTCTACGAAATAGTAGGGGATAACGCTAGCCACCTCGCTATTTTTATAAATAACAAATACTTTTATATCATCGCTGATACGGAATGCATCGCAGGCGCATTTTAACCATCCTAGAGAAAGTGATGGGTTTATATTTTCATTTCTAATGATATTTGACCATGCTGAATCCATGCTGATAACAGCATTTTCGAACGATATTTCTGATGTTTCGTATGGCCCTGAATACGATGTCACAATCACTTCTGCCAATATGTTATTTTTATTGTTGAAGATATTGATTCGTTAACGCTCATATGGTGCCTTGTGATGCGGCGGTGAATAAGCAATGGTTCTTTAAAAAAACAATTCATCTTCTATCCTTTTGTGTCGCGAAGAATATATTTTATGATATTTTTTGATCGTGTTGCACTGTATGCGATTCTGGATTTTATTTTTTTGTTAAATATGGTGTAGCGCTTTTGCGTGTAAGTGCTAGTTGCCCATCTCATTTTCATGGGGTCTTTTACGCCAAGCAAATCGTAATATTTTATTCCATGTGCGCAGAGATATTTTGTTATTTCAAACTTTATAATGTTCCCCGGGCTATATTTTTTGTAGTCGTCAGAAAAACTTGATTTTAGACTTTCGAATACCCCATTGAATAGAATTCCGTAGCTGTAAGCAATAGGGATATCTTTATCAAAGATAACAAATCCCATTAGCCAGTTATTGATGGCTGCCAGCTCTGTGAAATTGTTATAGAATTTTTCTTGGAGTTTATTGGTTGTGATCGATGTTCCTGATTGCTCTTTCCACGATTTTTTCTCTATATAGTGTATGTGTTCAATAAATTCATTGTGATTCTCAATGGATGTGTATATTTTTAAGTGCGTTTCTTTTTTAAGGCTAAGTTTTTTTAGCCGGGAAATAACATTGTATCTAAATTTTTTGTTGAGTCTGTTGATAAACGTTTCGTGAGACTCGGGGAGATGAATATATGGGGATTCAATATATGCATCATTTGTATACGATAAGTTGTATTTTTCGAGTGTCTTATTGACATTTTCTTCGTGATAACTGTTTGATGTGACGCTAAAAATTAAAGTATCCCATTGGTCAGTATTGTTGTGTAAGAATTTTATAAAGTTATCAAAATGGAGATATTCATTATCTTCTAGTATTAATCCATTCCTTGATGAATATATTTCTTGTATTTGTTCAATTGATTCTAATTTAATTATTTTGAAGTGGTTTTTAATTCTCTTGGAGTATGGAAAAATAAATTTAATTGCGCCGTTTTTTTCGCTTGTAAATACGCCACTTTTATCGTGGAGTGAATGGCTTTTTATAATGGCGCTTGTCCATTCATAAGTGGAAGATACCCCAGTGTTTTTTATGTGTGGATGGGCTGATGAGACAATACTGTTCCATGTTTTTTTTATTTCTTCGCAGTCGTGTATTGTTTTGATTTTTATTGTTGGCATGGCGTTGGTGAATGCGTGTTGTTTATAAGGATTATTGTAGAGCAACTGTTTTCTTTTCTGTTGTGCCTGAATTTTTTGGCTGAGTTTATTAGAGGAATTTTTTTTGTTTTACGAATTATTTGAAAGGCAATAGTCAAAATATGGTTGCAAGATAGCAGTTTTTTGTTTTTTCCGGTCGTATTTTCTAGTCGTATAGTCATTTATGTTCTAGAGGCTTCGTTGCATATTTCTGATAATAAGTGTGCTGTATTTCTTCGAGAATAGCTGTTTATAACACATTGCTCCAAGGGTGCTATTTCTTTGTTATTTATTGAAGTGATAAAGCCCTCTATATGTTTTTTTATTTCGTCTTGGTCATCCAGGGCCGCAATGTGTTTCATGCCTAATTTGGCAAGTAATTTTGCAGTATCGCCATGGTGGTCTGTGAGAGCAAGAATGGGGCGTTTTGCGCGCAGATATTCATATAATTTTGCAGGGATGGCCGGATTCGATGTGTAGCCTTGAAATATTAATAACCCGTCAGTCAATAGCATCTCTTTGATTGCTTCACTGTAGGGAATAGGTGGTTTGAATTCGATTATGTCTGCGATGTCTTTACCGACGACCATTTTTTTATAGTCATTCTCATGGCCGCATGCACGTAAGGTAATAACGAGGCTCTCTGAGCTAATCTTTTTTTCATGTTTTAGTTGTGAAACGGCCTCAAAAAAATGGCTGGGGTCTCTATCGCTGGTGTTGTATATCAGACCGCTATGAAGTAGACGTATTTTTTTCTCTTGAATTTTTTCGGGGAGATTTTTTTCGGCCTCCTGAAAAGTCTCTTCATCGAAACCGTTAGGTATAACATGCCACTGTGCATGGTTTGCTTTTGGGTAGCGTTTCATGCATATGTCTTTTGCCCCCTCGGTGCAAAAGATAACGCGTATGGCGTGCTTTACAACGCTCTTTTCGATGAATAATCGGGCTTTTCTAACCAATTTGTTGCGGGGTGCCCATTCGCCTGTTTTAAGATCTTGCTCAACCATCGGGTCTCGGAAATCAACTATCCATGGCACGCCTGTTATTTTGTGAAGGCAGTAGGCGATTAGGTGCGTGGTGGCGAGTGGGTAGGTTGACCAGATAAGTTCTGGTTTGTGGCGTTTAATTGCCCGTACTCCCGCAGGTATTGCCCCGATAATCCAGCTAATCCATCGATCCGGAATGGCAAGTAATTGAGTGTGTCGACCTTTGATTGATAGGTGGCGAGCTGAGTCGAGGGCAAATGCCCTGATAGTTTCAACCTCTTTGGGTATCTCTGAGATAAGATCGTTCGATGTTTTTTCGTATGCTCGTGGGTGGGCGCTTAAGACAACTGGAAGCCATCCATCGTTGGGTAAATACTGACTGAATCGTAGGGTCCGTTGTACGCCACTGCTGCCTGCAAAGGGTGGGTAGTGGAAAGCGATCATTAGAATTTTTTTACTCATGTAAATGACCTGGTCTTTTCTACTCGGTATTTCTCCAGTACTGAGTAGGTGCTGGCAAGCTTTCCAGTGATGCTGCTGCTGTAGATGGTATATTGCGTTTGTATATAGCTGTCTTTAGTCCATTTTCGTTTTGACGGCTCAATAATACCAAGAAAATCAAATAGCATTAATTTGTTATCATGCAGGTCCAAAAAAACCATATAGTCTATAAGATGCCCTGGGCTATACTGTTTGTATTTCTCTTTGAAACTGGTTTTAAGGCACTCACAAACTCCGTTAAACACGATGTTTATACTATGTACAAAGGGTTCGTTATCTAGATAAATAATTGCGCCTCTTAACCAGCCCCGTTTGGCTGATTTTGGTATGAAGGAGTTATAAAAATCTTGCTGGTACTGATTTTTTGTAATAGAAGTGCCCGCTTCTTCTTTCCACGATGCGCGCTCTATTTCATAGACATCACTTAGAAAATCGGCACATTCGTTTTCATGAGTGATGGTCTTGAATGTTAACCGCCCAGTCTGTTCGAGACTCTTTATGCTTGTTCTGAGGGTGTATCTGAATTTCTTTTCTAAGGCATTTAAAATATCATCTCTATCTTCCGGGAGTTTTTTCCAGGCAGATATTATGTGTTGTGTGCTGGTGTAAAGTGTACGTGTTTGATTTAGGTGGTCTGTTATAGCGACGTTGTCTTCTGGATTGCAGGTGGTTAATTTAAATGATGCAATGTCATTTCTTTCCATTACTGAAGAGATTATATCAATGGAAGAAGCTGTTGATTTTCTGATGAGTCCGTTACGAGTTGCATATAGTTCGGCTACTTGCGACAGGTTTTTTTCCTGATATAGGTATCTGCTTTTCTGCTTTTTATACACGGGTAGAATAGCTGTTATTTCGTTTTTATCTCGGGCAACATACACGTGTACCAGTTCATTTTTCAGGCGGGTCTCTGCCAACGATTCAGTCCATTCATAGGTCATGGATATCCCCGGTGTTTGAATATGGGGATTGTCATGTGATAACAAGGCGTTCCATGTGTCACGTAATTCTCTGCATGCTTCCAAGGTTTTTATTTCGATATTCATTAGATATCTAGCCTAATACCGTTTTTATTGCCATGGCGGTTTTGTTGATTTGTTGTGGCGTTATATTTTGGTGCACAGATAGGCTTAGTAGTGATTTTGATAGGTATTGGGCTGTTTCAATGGTTTCAGTGGAGCTGCATTTATTAATGCTGCTGTGTAGCTCTTCACCAAAGGTAAACAGCACACCCCCGGATTTTTTTATGAGGTGGTCGTAGTCGCTGCGGTTGTTGATTAATACTGGATAAGCCCATGGGCAACAGCGTTTTGGGAGTGTGGGGAAAAGTGTTTTTGCTGCTGGGTGATGGGCAATCTGTTCGGCCAAGGCTTCGTAGTTTTTACGTCGGGTGGCTGAAATCTGGGCGAGATTGCTACGTTTTAAGATATGTGAGCAGATGGCGGGGATCTTATCGGCATAATGTTCCATCTCTGCCTTGTAGGCGCTGCTTTCAGCGGGTGCGTCTGCTTCAATCTGGCCCTGCTGTTTGTTCCTGTTGTTTACACGGATCTGTTCAAGTTTCTGAAGACCGTGTTTGATGATGCCATCTGACATGTTGTTGATTGAGTATTCAACAATATGTTTGATATTTTTTAGTTTTGTTGTGGTGCTGAGGGTGATGCCATTTTTTTCGATGGCTGATACGAGATTACCGTCATGCCGAAAGCCGCCACCCTCATGACATGGTACAAGTTTCCAAAATGAGTAAACAGAAAACTCTGCCCGTTTCCCTGTCAGTTCTAATGGGGCCGTTTTCAAAAACGAGTGTGACCAGTCGTCAATGATGGGGATCCCCAATGTGTCGCAGACGGCCTTGATTTCCGTAATCTCCTGTTCAAAACCGTAATAGTTGATGATGATAACGGCGGCGATAGTGGCCGATAGTTGGCTGATCAGATCCTGATTATCGATACTTAGATCGGCATTGATTCGGTAATATTGAACATTTAATCCGGCATCCAGAATAGGGTGGATAACGGTTGGGCAGTGAAAGCTGGGCGCCAGTACGGTTTTTGCCGACCCCGATCTGCTGGATAATAGCGCTCTATAGATGGCACCACGTGCTTTGTAGGTCAGGTGTGTCTGTGGATCGTCGTAGATCAGTGCCAGAGAGTTGGAGTCTTCCGGCTTGGTAAGATCAGAAAAATGGGCGCTAGGGTGGGTGCTTGTCATCTCATTGTCTATAGCGGTTTTGCCATTAAAAATAAGGTCTTATTATCGGGTAATCTGTTACCATTTTCTACCTAATATTGCGGCTCTTGACGGTGACTGGCGTAATGTTGTGGTGAATTGTGTTGTTGTTTTTATCGGGTTTGCCGCTGTAATGTTAAGTTTTGCGGGTTGGTTTTGTGTGTGAGCCGTGTGTTCTATGGGTTTGTAATTGTCTGAGAAGGTAAGAAAATGGCGTTGATCGATGAAGTTAAACAGATTCTTGGCGATGTTCTGCAGTTGGGAGACAAGGGTGACACCATGTCTGAAAGCACCCTGTTGCTGGGTAGTATGCCTGAGTTTGACTCGATGGCGGTGGTCTCTGTCATTACGGCAATAGAAGAGAATTACGGTTTTGTGGTGGATGATGATGAGATCGACGCCGAGGTGTTTGAGTCGATAGGGAGCTTGGCCCGTTTTGTAGAGCGGAAGCTCGGCTAATGTCTTTAAGAGGGATTGGGTGCCAGCCACTCTTTCTTAACGGGGCGCAGGGCCGCCTGTTTGCGCTGAGTTACCACCCCCCCCAGCTATTAACGCGCCGCCATGGCGTGTTGATTGTTCCGCCGTTTGCGGAGGAGATGAATAAGTCACGCCGCATGTTGTCGCAGCAGGCACGGCTGCTGGCGGGGGAGGGGTATTTAACCCTTCTGCCTGACCTTTATGGTACGGGAGAGAGTGACGGTGAGTTTAGTGATGCCAGCTGGACCGGTTGGTGTGAAGATCTGGTGTGTGGCTATCGCTGGTTGCGGGAGCGTGGTGTTGATACGGTGTCAGTATTGGCGCAGCGTACGGGGGCGCTTCTGGTGACGGCGCTGGTGCGTGAGAAGAGCGTCACGTTGAACCGGTTGGTTTTGTGGCAGCCGGTTGTCTCCGGGGATATGTTTCTGACCCAGTTTTTACGGTTGCGCCTGGCGGCAGAGATGGCTAAAGGTGTCGCTGAGAGATCCAGTGTGGCCCAGATTAGAGCGGAACTGGAGGATAAGGGGACGATTGAGGTGGCCGGTTATACACTTTCACAGCATCTGGCGTTGCCGTTAGGTGATAGCCGCATGGAGTTTCCTGCTGACTGTTTTGCCGGTGAGTTGCACTGGTGTGAGCTGGTGGCAACCGCTGACCGGGCGGTTACGGTAGTGACACAACGTGCGCTGGATGCACTTCAGGCCGGTGGTGTTCAGTGTGAATTACACAAGGTGGTTGGGCACCCCTTTTGGGGGGCGACAGAGATTGAGGATCTGCCCCTGTTATTAGATACCACTCGGCGGATATTTTCCCAGTGACGGCCACGGTTGCCGGGACCCCGCTGCTGTTCATGTGTGGTGATAAAGAGTTGCTGGGCATGTTGCATCTGCCCCAGCAACCTCGACGTACCGGCGTGGTGGTGGTGGTGGGTGGGCCACAATACCGGGTTGGATCGCACCGTCAATTTTTGCTTTTAGCACGCTTCCTCTCCCGGCAGGGTGTTGCCGTCTTTCGTTTTGATTACCGGGGTATGGGAGATAGCGAGGGGGAGATCGGCAGTTTTGAAGCGGTGGATGATGACATAAAGGCGGCTGTGGATACCTTTATGGCCAACGCGCCGGGTGTAGAGCAGGTGATGTTATGGGGGTTGTGTGATGCCGCCTCTGCCGCGCTCTTTTATGCCCACCAGGATAGACGTATCAGTCAGCTGTTGTTGCTCAACCCCTGGGTCAGGACAGAGGCGGGGCAGGCCAAAGCTTATCTACGCCACTACTATTTGCAGCGTGTGATGGATAGAGAGTTCTGGGCAAAGCTGTTCTCTGGCAGGTTTGATTTTCGCGCCTCCCTACGTTCAATTTTGGGCTTTATCAGAACCAGTCGCCAAGGGGGTGCAGTAGAGCGTATTGAAGCGGATAGCCATCTGCTAGCGCCACCATTACCGCTGCCTGAGCGGATGCTGGAGGGATTGGGCCGTTTTGAAGGCAAGGTGCGGATTATCATCAGTGGTGATGATCTGACGGCGGCTGAGTTTATGGATTTGGTAAAATCGTCAAAGGGTTGGCGTAAGATATTAAAAAAACGGCGGGTTGACTTTAAGTCTCTGGACGGGGCCAACCACACCTTTTCAACTCAGCAGTGGCGTGACCAAGTGGCGGAATGGAGTCTCGAATGGATAGATACGGAATGAGTTCTGTGCGGTGGTGGCTCGGAATATTACTGATTGTGGCCGGAGTGGCCGAAGCGCGTACGCTGCAGGTGGGACCTGGCAAGCAGTTCCTGTTTCCCAGTGTGGCGGCCCAGTTTGCCGAGGATGGTGATCTGATTGAGATTGACGCAGCGGGACTTTATCAAAACGATCATGTTGTCTGGCCGCAGAACAATATCACCATCAAGGGAGTGAATGGCCGCCCACATTTGAAGAGTTTTGGTTTGATCCCGAACCAGAAAGGGGTCTGGGTCATTCAGGGGAGCGGTGTGACTGTGACCAATGTCGAGATCTCCGGTGCCAAGGTGAAAGATGGTAATGGCGCGGCTATCCGCCTGGAGGGGGAGAATTTCCACCTGTCCGACTGTTTAATCCATAGCAACCAAAACGGTATTCTCGCTGGCATACGCCAACCCGACAGTGAAGTGTTAATTGAGCGCTGTGAATTTGCCTTTAACGGTGCGGGTGATGGTTATACCCATAATATCTACATTGGTGAGGTAGGCAAGTTTACCCTGCGTGACAGCTACTCCCACAATGCGTTGGTGGGCCAGAATGTAAAGTCACGGGCGAAAGAGAACTACATCCTCTACAACCGGCTGTTTGAAGGGACAACCAGTTATGCGGTGGATCTTTCAAACGGCGGTTATGGCTTGGTGATGGGGAATATCCTTTATCAGGGCAAGGATACTGAAAACTGGACGCTGGTGACGTTTGGTCCAGAGGGGCTGAGCTATCCTGAGAACAAGCTGGAGGTGGTTTACAACACCTTTTTGAGTGAACGTGCCGGTGGTGGTGTCTTTGTGAAGGCCGCAGATAAGGCGGACGTGAAGATTATCAATAATATTTTTGGCGGTATTGCGGAGCTGTTTTTAGGTGATAAAAGCAGTGCGCGGATTGAAAATAATGTGCAGGAGAAGATGCCCTACGGTAGTTTCTCCCCTCAAGGGGTCACCTTAAGCGGTCTTGTGGCACCCAAGGTTATTGATATGGCCGTGCCGGTGGTTGACCTGCGTGGCGAGGCGTTGTTACCTCTCCGGCAGACCATTGCCAGTGTTGTCGGGGGGCGCAAACCCTTGGGCAAGGGGTTGGATATTGGCGCGCTGGAGTACCGTTAGCGCGACTGCCAGAGTCTGTTAACAGGCCTTAGAGTAGCAACTCGCTGGCCGCCGGGTGGCTCAAAAACTTCTCCGGGCTGGCGCTCAGGCCATATGCCCCCGACTGATAAATAGCCACCAGATCACCAACTTCCACTTTTGGCAGCTCCATTTTGCTGGCCAGTAGATCGAGTGGTGTGCAGAGTGGCCCCACAATCGTAACGTTTTCATGCTCCGTGCAATCCATGCGGTTGGCGATGGCGACGGGGTAGTTTTTGCGGATGACCTGACCAAAGTTGCCCGAGGCGGCAAGGTGGTGGTGCAGGCCGCCATCGGTCACAATAAACCGCTCCCCACGGGACTCTTTGATATCGATCACCCGACAGATATAGAGTCCCGCTTCGCCAACAATAAACCGTCCCAGCTCAGTGATGAGTGTTGTTTCAGGTAGTGATTTGCTGAAGGTTGCCATTAAACGTTCGAGGTTCTCACCAATGGGGCGCAGATCAAGCCGCTTTTCACCGGGAAAGTAGGGGATGCCCAGGCCGCCACCTATGTTTAAGTGGTGTGGCTGCTGCGGTGCTGCGTTGCTGAGGCGTAACGCCAGTGCCAGTGTCTTTTCGTGGGCCTCCATAATTGCCTCAGGATTGAGGTTTTGTGATCCCCAGAAGAGGTGAAAGCCGCGAAACTCCAGCGCCATGGTTGCCATCTCTTGCAGCATGGCAGGTACCTGTTCTGCATCCACACCAAAAGGTTTGGGGCCGCCGCCCATCTTCATGCCGGAAGATTTCAGGTCGTAGTCGGGGTTTACCCGTATCGCCACTCGGGGTGTGATGCCCAGCGCCATGCCTATCTGTACGGCGCGGCGCATCTCGGTAACCGACTCAAGGTTGATGGTGATGGTTGCGGCGATGGCCTGGCGCAGCTCACGGTCAGTTTTGCCGGGACCGGCGAGGCTGATTTTTTCTGCCGCCATGGTGGTATCAAGGGCCGTTTGCATCTCGCCAGCAGAGGCGAGGTCAAAACCATCCACCAGTGTTGCCAGGTGTTGTACAACAGCGGGCATGGGGTTGGCCTTGATGGCGTAGTGGAGTTTTAGCGCTGTTGGCAGGGCGTCCCGCAGGTACTGGATACGTTCGCTGATCAGACGGCGGTCGTAGGCGTAAAAGGGGGTCTGCCCAACCCGTTCTGCCAGCTGTGTGATGGGCATTCCGCCCACCTGGAGTTCGCCGTTGATAGTGGGAAACTGCTCCATCGGCGCGTGTATGGGTCTCTCTTTCACAGGTCACTCATCCTTACAATCAGTCAAACAGATTCTGGTATTCGCCGCTGAGCAGTTTGCGGTCGATCTTACCGTTGGGGTTGCGCGGCAGGGCGTCGCGTTGCTCAATGGCGTGGGGCACCATGAAGTTAGGCAACTGCTGTTTGCAGTGGCTGATGATCTTGTCAGGCTCCAGCTCGCCGGCCTGATTGGCGGTGGCCACCAGCAGAATGGCTTGGCCGAGGGTCGGGTGGGGGATGCCCAAGGCCACCACTTCGCCCACCAGCTGGCTGGCGTAGATCACCTCTTCCACCTCGGTTGGGCTGACACGATAGCCGGAGGTTTTGATCATTTCGTCACGGCGCGCCACAAAATAGAGATACCCCTCATCATCCATTTTGACGGTATCCCCCGACCAGACTGCAATTTCGGTGAGGGTGAGCGCCGGATTTTGCCCGGGCAGTGGTTTAAAACGTTCGGCGGTTTTGGCCGGATCATTCCAGTAGCCCATGGCCACCAGTGCCCCCCGATGTACCAGCTCGCCCGGCTCGCCCGGCGCACAGCCACTGCCATCGTCACGCACGACCATAATCTCAGCATTGGGGATCGCCTTGCCCATGGAGTCAGGGCGGTTGTCGATCTCCTCCGGCGGCAGATAGGTAGAGCGGAACGCCTCGGTCAGGCCATACATGAGGAAGAACCGGCTGTTGGGCAGGGAGGTACGTAATCTGGCCAAGGTGGTTTTAGGCATTGCGCCACCAGAGTTGGTCATGTAACGCAGAGAACTAATCGCCTCTGCTGGCCACTCCAGCTCCGCCAGCTGGTTCCAGAGCGGTGGTACCCCGGCCAGACCGGTGATCTGCGCGTTGGCCACCATCTTCAACACATCCCGTGGCAGCAGATAGTCCATCAGCACCGTGGTTGCGCCGGTATAAAAGGCGGTACTGAGCTGGCTGAAACCGTAATCAAAACTGAAGGGCAATACGGCGAGCAGGCGATCTTCCGGGCTGTTGTGCAGATACTCCGCCACACTTTTTGCCCCGGCCACCATGTTTTTGTGGGAGAGCACCACCCCTTTGGGTTTGCCGGTACTGCCAGAGGTGTAGAGGATAGCGGCCATATCGGCGTCAATCCGGCGGTGTGGCCGTCTGCCCGTCCCTACTCCGCGTAGCGCCTCCCAAGCGAGGCAGTTCACGGGAGCACCTTCTGGCAGGTCGGCAGCCGCACAGTTGACCACGATAATGGTGTGCAGATCGTGGCACTGTGGCAACATCTCTTTCAGCTGTTCATAACGTTCTTTGGCGGTGATCAGTATACGGACATTACAATCGGCCAGGATGTAACCGACCTGTGGGCTTTTGAGCAGTGGATTGACCGGTACAAATACCCCGCCGGTCTGACTGATGGCAAAAAATGAGATGACACTCTCAGGCAGTTTAGGCAGGTAGATGGCCACCCGTTCGTCGCGCTCCAGACCGATATCGAGCAACGCCTGGGCAATAGACTCCACCTCAAGTGCCAGCGTTGCGTAACTGTACCGGCTGGTTTTATGTTGCAGCGCCACCTGCTCGGGGCGCTGTGTGGCGGAGTTTATAATCAGGTTGTGGAGTAGGTCAGTCATACAATATGGGCGCCGCATTCCGTGTGAGTTGTTGGACCATTATCAGGCGTGGCTGCCATTATAGGCTATGCTGTTGGGCGAAAAAAATTATATCCCGTCAGAGGGGTGTGTCGGTTCGAATAGGCTCTTCTTGAGCGAAGAGCTTATTAATGGAGGGAATCTTGAAAACGAACAATAGAAACTGCCTGCGTCGTCTATGGCTATTTATGCTTGGCTGTGGTGTGGCGGTACCGCTTTGGGCGGCAGACTACTCTGCGGCTGTTGCCGTCGTTAAACCCAGCGTTGTGGCGATTGCCAGCCACCAACCATTAAGGCAGCCAGCGTTAAGCTTTATAGGCACCGGGTTTATAGTGGCAGATGGTCGACATGTTGTGACCAATGCCCACAACATTCCCGCTTACCTTGACCCCGATAAAAAAGAGAGTTTGATGATTGTGATCCCGGGGGTGGATGGTGATGATAAAAGTGTCCGTTTGGCGACCCTGGTCAGGCAGGACAAACTGCATGATGTGGCCATCCTGAAGTTTGCAGATGCACCGTTGCCGGCACTAAAGCTTGGCGACTCTGCAATGGTTAAAGAGGGGCAAGAGTACCTGATCACAGGGTTTCCTATCGGTAGTGTTTTGGGTTACCACGCAGTGACACATAAATCGATGGTATCGGCCATCACCCCTGTGGTGCAGCCGGTGGATAACGCAAGCCAGATCAATCCACGGATGGTTAAACGGATGTTGACGGAGTTCAAAGTCTTTCAGCTTGATGCCATTGCTTACCCCGGCAACAGCGGCAGCCCCGTTTATAACGTTGAAACTGGCGAGGTGGTGGGGATATTAAATAGCGTGTTTGTGAAAGACACCAAAGAGAGTGTGATTGAAAAGCCGAGTGGGATCTCCTACGCAATCCCCGTGCAGTACATAAAACAGTTGATGATAGATTCCGGGATGATCACAGAGCAACGGTGACAGTTGTGGTGGCGAGTGTTGGTAATAATGGCCCTGTTTTTGGCTAAAGCCCACAAATGGCTCATGGTTAATGGGGGTGAAATGTTCAATAACAGCCCGATTTTAGCCATTTATTGCCCCGGTGGTATGGCAAAAATGGGTCATAGTGATATCATCAACCCGGTAATTGGCCCCTGGGGAGGGGTTGATGCACGAATTTATTAAACACACAAAATTCACATATCCAATCGGGTAATGGATCTGTTTCGGGATACCTCTAAGGGGAGAAAATATGAAGTTTGTAACAGCAAAGGCACGTTTTGCCGCAGTAGCGGTAGCAATGGTGATGGGTGGTTATGCGGCCACCCTGCAGGCAGAGCCGATTGGTGACGCTGCGGCCGGTGAAGCAAAGGCCGGTTTGTGTGCCGGTTGTCATGGCGCGGATGGGAATAGTGAAGATGCGACATACCCACGGTTAGCTGGGCAGTATGCCGGGTACATTGTTAAGCAGATTAAGGACTTTCAAAAAGGGCACCGTACCAACAATGAGACGATGACTGGCATGGCGGCGATGGTTGCCTCTGATGAAGATGCAAAAGATATAGGTTCCTATTTTGCCAAACAGAAGATGAAGGGTGCGCTGACCAAACCTACCAAAGAAAATATTGCGGCGGGTGAGAAGCTCTTCCGTGAAGGTAATGCGAAGAGCGGAGTATATGGCTGCATAAATTGCCATGGTGAGTCTGGCAAAGGAAAATCAGCATCGGTTTCTGCCTTCCCCGTCATTGGCGGTCAGCATCGTGACTATCTGATTAAGCAGTTGACCGAGTTTCGTGACGGCGCACGGGCTAATGATCCTGCCGGGATGATGTCTGGTGTGGCCAAAAACCTGACAGACAAAGAGATCCAGTCCGTTGCTGAGTATCTCTCCAGTCAGATATAAACGCGGATAGTTGTCTGCAATAAAAAGGCGAGCCATCTGATGGCTCGCCTTTTTTTATCTGAGTTATTTTATAAATGGGTGTGGTGGTTTAATGACGTGGGCTGCTGGCCAGCAAAAACTCCAGTAATGCCTTTTGTGAGTGAAGCCGGTTTCCAGCTTCGTCCCAGACGACACTCTGTGGTCCTTCCAATACCTCGTCACTGACCTCTTCACCTCGATGGGCCGGCAGGCAGTGCATAAAGAGGCAGTCGGGTTTGGCCAGTTTCATCAGTTTTCCCGTTACTTGATAGTCGGCAAAGGCACGTCGCCTGAGCGCCATCTCCTCCTCTTGCCCCATACTGCTCCAGACATCTGTCACGATTAGATCGGCGTTGTGGGCGGCCTCTTCTGGTGTGTCAGTGAGTGTGGCAGCACCTGCGGAAGCGTGTATCACAGCACCATCTGGCTCATAACTTTTGGGGGTGGCTATTTTTAAGTGGAAGCCAAACTGGCGCGCTGCATTGATATATGAGTGACACATGTTGTGGCCATCGCCGATCCAGGCCACGGTTTTGCCCTGGATATCGCCACGCAGCTCAAAAAAGGTCTGCATGTCAGCAAGTAGTTGGCAAGGGTGATGAGAGTCGGTGAGGGCATTGATCACCGGTACCTTGGAGTGTGCCGCAAACTGCTCAATCTTCTCATGTTCGAACGTACGGATCATGATGATATCAACCATCCGTGAGAGCACCCGTGCGGTATCCTCAACCGGTTCACCGCGGCCCAACTGGGTGTCCCGTGGCGAAAGAAAGATGGCGTGACCACCGCTTTGGGCCATGGCCGTTTCAAAGGCAACACGGGTGCGGGTGGATGATTTTTCGAAGATCATGCCAAGCACCCTGTTTTTGAGCGGCTCAAAGAGCTGGCCAGAGCGTTGGATGGCCTTCATCTCAATGGCGCGCTTGATCAATCCCCGCAGTTCAGCGGGGGTAAAATCCATCAGGGTTAAAAAGTGACGGGTAGTCATGAAAAAACCTTAAAAAACGTTAATCCCTTTGCTTGATAAGTGTGGCAAGGGTATCGACAATAGTGTCGATTTCGGTGGCTTCAATCACCAGAGGCGGCAGCAGGCGAATAACCCGCTCGGCGGTGACGTTGATCAGCAGCCCCTTCTCCAGGGCTTTGGGTACCAGATCGGCACAAGGCTCGGTTAGCTCAATGCCAACCATCAGTCCAAGGCCGCGTACTGTTTTGACGTGTGCAGAGTCGCTGAGTGCATCTCTCAGGCCGGTTGTCAGCCGCTCACCCATTGTTTTAGCATTGCTGGACAGGTGGAGTCCCTCCATTTCACCGATGACGGCCAGGGCAGCAGCACAGGCAAGTGGATTGCCACCAAAGGTGGAGCCATGGTTGCCCGGTTGGAAAAGGGTCGCGGCGTTACCCCGTGCCAAACAGGCACCGATGGGCATGCCATTGCCCAGTGCCTTGGCCAGGGTCATCACATCGGGTTGGCTGTTGCCGTGCTGGTGGGCAAACCATTTGCCGGTCCGGCACATGCCGGTTTGAATCTCGTCGAGCATCATCAGCCACCCATTTTTGTCGCAGAGGGCGCGAATTTTATCCAAATAGTCGTCTGCGGGGATGTATACACCACCTTCGCCTTGCACTGGCTCCACCAGGATAGCGACAATATCCTTGTTGTGGACAGCGATCTTCTCAAGCGCTTCGATATCATTAAAGGGCGCCCGTACAAAGCCTTGTACCAGGGGTTCAAAACCGGCCTGTACCTTGCGGTTGCCCGTGGCTGTGAGTGTTGCCAGGGTGCGGCCATGGAAGCTGTTTTCCATCACGATAATAGTAGGGTTGGCAACGCCTTTGTTGTGACCATAAAGCCGAGCCAGTTTGATGGCGGCTTCGTTGGCCTCGGCACCGGAGTTGCCAAAAAAGACGTTATCCATGCCAGAAATGCGTGTTAGCGCATCGGCCAGTTTGGCCTGGTTGCTGATGCCATAGACGTTGGAGGTATGGACCAGTGTCCGTGCCTGGGCACAGATGGCGTCAGCTACTTTGGCATTGGCATGCCCCAAGCTGCAGACAGCGATTCCGCTGAGCGCATCCAGATACCGTTTACCTTCTGTGTCCCATAACCAGACCCCTTCGCCACGGGCAAAGGTTACTGGCAGGCGTTTATAGGTGGACATCAGTGCGTCTGTCATCTTTCGATCCCCAAAAACAAAAGCAGCCCAGTAACGGGCTGCTCACAGCAAAAAGCTGATATTACTGTGATTTATGCTGCCAAGCAAATAACAGCTAAATCTGGCGGGACCGTGATTGGCCCCTCTGTGCCGTTATGCGGCGAAATTTTTGGCCACAAACTCCCAGTTGACCAAGTTACCAAGGAATGTCTCAACAAACTTTGGGCGCATATTGCGGTAGTCGATGTAGTAGGCGTGTTCCCATACATCAACGCAGAGCAGAGGCTTGTCAGCGGTGGTCAGTGGGTTGCCAGCAGCACCCATGTTGACGATGTCGAGTGAACCATCCGCTTTTTTCACCAGCCATGTCCAGCCGGAGCCAAAGTTGCCTACAGCGGAGGTTTGGAAGGCCTTTTTGAACTCATCAATGCTGCCCCATTTTTTGTCGATGGCGGCTGCCAGCGCGCCGGTAGGTGTGCCGCCGCCGTTGGGTTTCATGCAGCTCCAGAAGAAGGTGTGGTTCCAGACCTGAGCGGCGTTGTTGTAGATGCCACCAGAGGCTTTTTTGACGATATCTTCGAGTGACAGGTTCTCAAACTCGGTACCGGGGATCAGGTTGTTCAGGTTGGTAACATAGGCTTGATGGTGCTTGCCGTAGTGGTAATCAAATGTTTCAGCGCTCAGGTGTGGGGTTAGTGCGTCTTTGGCGTAAGGCAGTGCAGGCAGTTCATGTGCCATGGTATTTATGCTCCTAGCTGATTTGGGTACAGGGTTGACAAAAATCGTTGGATTCAGTCTAAACGAGCACCAACGGTAATGCAAGAAGCACCCCCGCTGGCCATTGTGCAGCAGTGTAGTCTATTTTATGAACTTTGATACTATGGCTCGATATGGACTCAATTCAACTTTCGCTGTTTGCCAGCCGTATTGCCGCTGTCTGTGATGAGATGGGGGCGATGCTGCGTTGCGCCGCACTGTCACCGAACATCAAGGACCGGCTCGATTTTTCATGTGCGGTTTTTGATACGGATGGTCAGCTGTGTGCCCAGGCGGCCCATATTCCAGTCCATCTGGGGAGCATGGCCTATGCGATGGCGGGCATTGTGGGGCAACTGAACTGGTCGCCTGGGGATATGGTGATTGTCAATGACCCCTTTCTTGGCGGGACGCACCTGCCTGATGTGACGTTGATTGCACCGGTCTTTGTGGCGCAGCAGCGGGTGGCCTTTGTGGTTAACCGTGCCCATCATGCGGATATTGGTGCCAGCACACCTGGTTCCATGCCGATCTCCCGCAGCCTCGATGAAGAGGGTGTGATTATTCCGCCAACCCATCTGTTGCGAGGTGGGAACCTGGATCGCTCTTTTTTTGATGGGATTGTGACCACGATGGGGGATGTTGAGCAGAGTCGCGGCGATTTTTCGGCGCAGATCAGCGCCAATCATGTGGGTGTGCAGCGCCTGCTCACGCTGATCGAGGGGTTGGGGGTGTGTGGGTTTGATGCGGCGTTGGCGCAGCTGAATGGGTATGGTGAGCGGCTTGCGGCCAGCGCGTTGAGCCAGATACCGGACGGTGAATATGTGTTTACTGATCTGATGGATGATGATGGTGTGGGCGGCGTTGATATCCCCCTTCGGGTGCTGTTGACGATACGGCAGGGGCGGGTCCATGTTGATTTCAGTGGTACTGCCGGGCAGGTGCAAGGCAATATTAACTGTCCACTGTCGGTGGCAGCGGCGGCAGTCTATTATGTTTTTCGCTGTTTGATGCCGTCCCAGACCCCCGCCTGTGCGGGCACTTTTCGTGATATCACCTTGAGCGCACCGGAGCGGTCCCTGGTGAATGCCCAGCGCCCGGCGGCGGTGGCGGCGGGCAATGTTGAGACCAGTAGCCGTATTGTTGATCTGATCATGGGGGCGCTGGCGCAGGCGATCCCTGAGCAAATCCCGGCCGCCAGCCATGGCACCATGAATAACGTTGCCATGGGCAGCCGGCGTGGCGCGCGTGCCTGGGACTATTATGAAACCCTGGGCGGTGGCATGGGCGCAGGATCCCAGGGTGGCGGCTTGAGTGCGGTGCAGACCCATATGACCAATACACTTAATACTCCTGTTGAGAGTCTGGAGATGCACTATCCGTTACGCATTCATCGTTATCAGGTGCGGCGTGGTTCGGGGGGTGCGGGGTTATACTCTGGCGGTGATGGGCTGATACGTGAGTTTGAGTTTCTGGCACCAACCGTGGTGACCCTGCTGACGGAGCGCCGTGTGTATGCCCCGTGGGGCTTGGCGGGGGGGCTGGCTGGTCAGGTGGGTATTAATAGTTTGAATGGTCAGGTGCTGCCGGGAAAGATCTGCTTTGAAGCACAACCGGGTGACAAGTTGTCGCTGGCAACGCCGGGGGGCGGTGGCTGGGGGGTGTTTGAAACGGGTTGATGGCAACGGTGTTGGGTGCAGTCATTTTGATTGGGGTTGATTTCCGAGTATGATGGTCAACTTTATGTTGTGGTTTAATTTGAGTAGAGAGGTGTAGGTATGGATATTCTGGAAAAGATCAAACAGCAGGTAGAAGGCGCGCCCATTGTGTTGTACATCAAGGGGACTGCACAGTTTCCGATGTGTGGTTTTTCTGCAAGGGTGGTTCAGGCGTTAAACGCTGTGGACGCCAAGTTTGATGCATACAATGTTCTGGAAGATCCTGAAGTCTTTCAGAATCTGCCACGGTACGCCAATTGGCCAACCTTTCCACAGCTCTACATTAAGGGTGAGCTGATTGGTGGTTGCGATATTACCCTTGAGTTGTTCCAGCAGGGTGAGTTGGAGAAGATGGTAAAGGCGGCGCTCGCTTAAGCCTGTTGATAGCATGTGATAGTTAAAAGGTCACCTTGTTTAACAAGGTGGCCTTTTTGTTGTTAGTGGTTAAGGGTTGTAGATGCTGATAGGCCGGGGGTTGTCGAGCTACTTCCATTATATATACGAGGTAAAGGTGACATTTCCCACACTGTATTAACTGTTTGGCACTGGAACGGGCAAACCCCCGGTTGCCGATGAAGGTGGTGATATGGCCCCGATGTGGGGGCTACTTTTGATACGTGGTAGAAAGGGTGGCCCTCTCTTGCGCCCGAGTGGGGATGGTGTAGCATGGCCCCGGGAGGGTGATTGGCTGGTTATCGTGCCGCCTGCCGTTATGGATGACCCCAAAGAGTGGTTGACGTGACGGTGGATGTGCAACGTGTGAGGGGAGTTTGTATGCAACAACATTTGATTAAGTTTATCCCGCGGGTCTCTATTCCACTGGTCTTTATTCCGTTGGGCCGCTGGTGTGTGTTTGGTGGGGCAATTCTGTTTTTGGCCGGGTGCGCTGCTCCCGGCCCGGTGGCGCAACACGTGGTAGAACCGCAGCCTGTTGCCGAGGCCACCAAACCGGTTGAAGAGTTGGCGGTGGTCTCCAATCTGGTGGATGCCACGCCTAAACGGCTGGTATTGGCGGCACGTTACGGTGAGGAACGGGTGCTTAAGTATCTGCTTGATGGTGGCATGGATATCAACAGTAAGGACCCTTACGGTGATACAGCGCTGATTGCGGCGGCAGGCAATGGCCAGAGCGCCATTGTGGAGCTGCTGCTGGAGCGTGACGCAAAGATTAATCTGACCAACGATGAGGCACATACCGCGCTGATGAGTGCGGCGGCGCGTGGCGACTACCAGCTGGTCCATACTCTGATTAAGGCCGGGGCCACCGTTGATATTAAAAACAATCAGGGTGAAACCGCGCTGTTCCTGGCGACCCAGTATGGCCATCTGACCACGGTCAAGGTATTGCTGAACGCCGCGGCCAATCCCAATTTGCAGAACACTATTCCGGCCAACAAGGCCAACAGCGGGTTTACGCCATTAATGTATGCCACCACCCATGGGTTGACGCGTGAGCCGGTTGACTGGCCGGGGATTGCCCAGCTGCTGCTGGAGAATGGTGCTAATCCCAATCTCAACAATAGCCATGGCGAATCGGCACTGGTGTTTGCAAATAAACGGCAGGATGGCGTGATTGTGGCGATGTTGAAAAAAGCGGGGGCCAAGGATGAACAGGCCTATGTAGGGTTGGGGCCTGATGATGCCTTGATCAAGGCTGCCCGTCTGGGGGATGTGGATAAGGGTAAGCGGCTGCTGGGCAGTGGTGCCAACGTCAACTACGTCGATCGCAATGGTGTGACACCGCTGTTGGCCGCTGCCCACGAAGGGTGGTTACCGATGGTCGAGCAGCTGGTGGTTGCGGGGGCTGAGGTCAATTTTGTGCCGCTGGGGTTGCGCGAGTTTGCCATGAGCCGCACCTCTGCACCGATGAGTGAACGGGAGGTGATGGCTGCCGCTTCACGGGGTGATACCGCCCTGATTGCAGCGGGTCGGGCGGAGCATATCGACGTGGTTGATTATCTGTTGAACCACAATGGCCGGTTTGATGTTGCCAATCGTCAGGGTGAGTTGCTGATGTTTATGGCTGCGGGCCGTGGTGACCATCTGCTGGTGAAAAAACTGCTGGCCCATGGCGCGGATGTAAATACCCTTGAGCATGAGGGGCGCAGTGGTCAGCAGTCGCAGATCAAAAGTGCCATGGGGCGCGACAGTGTGTTGATCCAGGCGAGCCAACAGGGGCACGTGGATGTGGTGCGGCTGTTGATTGAATCGGGTGCAGATCTTAACTACCGTGGTTTTATGGGTAAAAGCGCACTCTATGGTGCGGTTGAACAGGGGCGTCTAAATGTGGTTGATGTCCTGCTGAGTGCCGGGGCTAACGCCAATCAGGCCACGGCTGCGGGCATTACCCCCATGATGCAGGCCGCTAAAAGTGGCAACCACCGTTTGATCCAGGCGCTGCTGGATAAGGGGGCCGATGTCAACGTTATCGAGCGTCCTGAATTGGGATATGCCCGCGATGGCGGTGGCAGTTCAGGCATGACGGCCTTGATGTTTGCCGCCCGTGGTGGCCATCAGGCGGCGGTAGAGCTGTTACTGAAGGTGGGTGCCCAGGCAACAGTGACCAATGCAAACGGTAAACGCGCTGTGGATGAGGCCCGCGACAACGGGTATGAGGATGTTGTGCAGCTTTTTAATGTTGATAATACGGTGACAGCTGCACAGGGCAGTGGTCGATGAGCAGGTAGGTAGGTCATGATCAAAGGAATACAACAGTTTTTTAATACCCATATCCAGTCAGTGAGCGGTGGCACGAAACAGGCGGTGCCGGAGCGGGCGCTGCAGTTGGCAACCGCCGCGCTGTTGCTGGAGGTGGCCCGTGCCGATTTTCACGTTGCGGAAGATGAGCGGCGGGCGATTAACGGCGCGATTCAGCAGATGTTTGAACTCTCCACCGTTGAGACGGCTGAGCTTGTGGCGCTGGCGGAGAGTGAGATGGAGAATGCCACTTGTCTGTTTGAATTTACGCGTCTGGTGAATGACCACTTTGACTATCAAGAGAAATTGAAGGTGGTGGAGAATCTGTGGCGGGTGGCCCTGGTGGATCTGGATAAAGATAAGTATGAGGAGCATCTGATTCGTCGTGTCTGTGATCTGATCTACGTAACACATCAGGACTTTGTGCGGCTGCGGGCGCGGGCCAGTGGCGAGTGACTTTTTTATAGTAAGGGGCTCTTGGTCAGGGGTGGCTGTGGTTGGCGTGAGAGCGCTCCTTAGCCATCTTCCCCTCCAGCTCTAACACCTCATTTTGCAGCTCTGTGAGCCGGCTGTTCAGCCGTTGCCAGCGGAAGTTGTCCCCTTTGTCGGTTCGATCAAGTGCGATTTTCAGCTGATCAACAGCGCTGCGGGTATGGCCAATCAGGTAGTAATACTCTGCCATCGCTTGATATGAGTCGCTTTCACGGCCGTTTGCCATTTCGGCCTGGGCCAGAAGCTGATAGTAGCTGGGGAGCAGAAAGCGCCCCTGTTGCAGAATGAGCTGCCGCAGCAGCACCACCGCCTGTTCGGCCCTGTTTAAACGTAACTCGGTCTCGACCTGCAATAGGGTCAGCAGGGGGTGGTTGGGGTAGAGGTTAAGTGCCTCTGCCAGCCGTGTGTGGGCCTGTTCCAGTGTGTTCTGTTCTAGCTCAATCCTGGTTTGCAGGGCGATAAAGAGATCTTTCTCGGGGGCTTTTTTGAGCAGCGCCTGGCTTAACTGTTCGGCTTGTTGCAGATTGGCGCTCTTCAGCTGCCAGAGTGCCTGCTCGTATTGTTGCGTGGTTGAGGGGGAGGTGTATGTGTCGAGTATTTTAAGTCGCTCCTGGCGTTCACCATGCAATGTCTGTAACTGGGCCTGGATCAGATAAAAGTCGTCACTCTCGCGAGGTTTGACCGGGGGGAACTGCTCGGCGCGGTTGCTGGAGTCGGCAATCCGTGAGGGGGTGACTGGATGGGTCCGCAGCAGCTCCGGCAGGTCACTCTGCATATACCGTGTTGACTGTTGCAGCCGGGTGAAAAAGGCGGGCATCTGGCGTGGGTCGTAACCGGCCTGGGCCAGGGTCTCAATGCCGACCCGGTCCGCTTCACGTTCATGGTCGCGGGTGAAGTTAAGCTGTTGCTGGATGTTGCTGGCGGTGGAGAGGGCAATGGCCGCCTGGGTGACGGCGGGGTTGCCGATGATGATGGCGGCAAGAATGGCGGCGGCGGTCTGCAGATTTCCAGTGGATGCCTTCTGGAAGGCACGGGCCAGATGGCGCTGGCTGACATGGGCAATCTCATGGGCCACCACTGCGGCCAGTTCGCCTTCAGATTCGGCGGCCAGTATCAATCCTGTATGAATACCAATGTAGCCACCGGGACCGGCAAAGGCGTTGATGGCGGGGTCATTGACCACAAAAAAGGTGTACGGCTGCTGGCTGCCGGCACTGCCTAGCAATTTGTACCCTAAGGCATTGATATAGGAGTTTATTTCGGGGGATTCAACAATCTCTGCCTGGCTGCGAACACTACGCATAAAGGCCTGTCCGAGTCTTTTATCCTCATCGGCGGACAATATGGTGGCGGAGGCGTCGCCCATCTCCGGCAGGCTGAGGCTGCTGTTGGCACTGTTAGCGGTGGTGCTGACAAAGAGTGCCAGCGAGAGCAGAAGTATGGAGCGATGTCGGGTTGTTTTTATGGTTTTCACGGCTGCTCAGACATGGAGGTGAGTAGGGAGTTCCAGCGAGTAATGGTATCATCGCCACCCCTCTGGTTGGGATTGAAGTAGTCTGGATAAGGGTAATTGAACATGAGTGACGTTGTAAAAGAGTTAGATACCTCAGGCATGAGTTGTCCCATGCCCATTCTGCGCTTGAAGCAGACATTGGGCACGATTGAGAGTGGCCAACGGCTGCGGGTGATCGCCACGGACCCCGGTTCGCAGTCCGATTTTGCTGCCTTTGCGGCGCAGACAGGTCACCGTCTGGTGGAGTCTCAGGTTGAGGGTGGCAAGTTTATCTATGTGGTTGAGAAACGGTAATGGCGGATAAAAAAATTGCCATTATCGCCACCAAGGGCGCTCTGGACTGGGCCTATCCGCCCTTTATCCTGGCCTCAACCGCAGCGGCACTGGGTTATGACGCCCGTATCTTCTTTACCTTCTACGGCCTGCAACTGCTGCGTAAGGAGCTGGATCTTCAGGTGACTTCATTGGGTAATCCAGGCATGCCGATGCCGATCCCCATGCCGGTGATTCTTCAGGCGATGCCTGGTATGCAGAGCATGATGACCATGATGATGAAAAAGAAGATGCGCTCCAAAGGGGTAGCAAGCATCGAACAGCTGCGTGAGATCAGCATGGAGTGTGGTGTGAAGATGATTGGCTGCCAGATGACGGTTGATCTGTTTGATTTTGCCAAAGAGGATTTTATCGAAGGTGTTGAGTATGCCGGTGCCGCCTCTTTTCTGGAGTTTGCAGGCAGCGCTGATATCACGCTGTATGTGTGACGAGTCTATTGGTGGCCTTGAGTGTGAGCGCCGGACCCCCGCAAGGGGGTTTTTAAAGGGTTGATATATTAGAAAACTCTAATATAATGATTGGCAACAGTGGCTGATATCGTATGAAGGCGAGGGGGCTGAGTATGAATAGTGGTTTATATCGGTGGTGGTTTGGAGTTGTTTTGGTTGTAACATCTGTCTCGGTCAGTGCCGCCGAGCTGGCATCTGTGACGGTGCAAAAGCAGGCAGTGCCGCAGCAGCGGCTGTTTGATGGTGTGATCGAGGCGGTCAACCAGTCGACGGTCTCGGCCCAGACCAGTGGCCGTGTCACCGAGATCAACTTTGATGTTGATGACGTCGTGCCCAAGGGGGCGGTGATCCTGCGGATTCGCGATACCGAACAGCGTTCCCGTTCGCAGCAGTCCCAGGCTGGATTGAACGAGGCCGAGGCGCGTTACAAAGAGGCTGAGGCAGATTACAAACGTATTCAGGATATCTACGCACAACGGTTGGTGGCGAAGTCTGACCTGGACCGTTCCAAAGCCGCCTTCGACGCCGCCAAGGCACGCTTGGAGCAGGCTAAGGCGCGGGTGAGGGAGACTCAGGAGCAGCAGGGTTACACAGTGATTCGTGCCCCCTACAGCGGTGTACTGACAAAACGTTTTGTTGAGTTGGGCGAGAGCGTGACCGCCGGCCAGCCGCTGGTGACGGGCATGTCACTGGAGCAGTTGCGCGCGGTTGTTAGCGTACCGCAAGCATTGGTAAAGGCGATGCGTGACCACGGCAAGGCGACGGTTGAGCTGGCCGATGGCCAGCGTCTTGAGGCGGCCTCCATGAACATCTTCCCCTACGCCGATGAGAGTAGCCACGCCGTCAATGTGCGTGTCAATCTGCCTGCTGGTGATTATGGTGTTTATCCCGGCATGTTTGTGAAGGTCGGTTTTGTCACTGGCACAAGCGAGGTGCTTCAGGTACCGATGGCGGCCGTGGCCCATCGCAGCGAGCTGACTGCACTCTATATTATTGGTGGTGATGGTCGCATCGGTTTCAGGCAGGTGCGCCTAGGAAATATTCAGAGGCGTGCCAGTGGCGATCAGGTCGAGGTGCTGGCCGGTCTGGAGAGTGACGAGAAGGTGGCGCTCGATCCGATCGCCGCCGGGATTGTACTAAAACAGCAGGCCCGCTGAGATGAGTGATACACGCTTGGGAATCTCTGGCACCATCGCCAAGAAATTTTTGCGTAGCGAGATCACACCGCTGCTGGCGCTGGTCGGCATCCTCATGGGCATCTTTGCGGTGCTGGTCACCCCTCGTGAAGAGGAGCCGCAGATCGATGTCACCTTCGCTAACATATTTATCCCTTACCCCGGCGCCACGGCGGTGGAGGTGGAGAGTCTGGTCAGTACTCCGGCCGAACAGGTGCTCTCCGAGATCAAGGGGGTGGAGCATGTCTACTCCGTTTCACGCCCCGGCATGTCGATCCTCACCGTGCAGTTTCTGGTGGGTGAAGAGCGTACCCCGAGCATTGTAAATCTCTATAACCAGATCTACTCCAACCAGGATTGGTTGCCGCAAGGCCTCGGCGTGGGTCAGCCGATCATTAAACCGAAAGGGATCGACGATGTGCCGATTGTCAGTCTGACCCTCTGGAGTGAGGATCAGCAGCAGGGCGCACTCGAACTGCAACAGGTGGCCCACGCCCTTGAGGCTGAGCTGAAACGGGTCAAGGGCACTCGTGATATCTACACCATCGGCGGTCCCGACCAGGTGGTCCATCTGCTGCTCGATCCGCAACGCATGGCCGGTTACAACATCAGTTTTGATGAGCTGCGCGGCTCGCTCATGGCCGCCAACTCCACTCGTGAGGCGGGCAGACTAGTCGCCAATAACAGTGAGATCGAGGTTCAGGCCGGCACCTTCCTCACCAGTCCGGAGCAGGTGGCGCAGCTGATTGTTGGCATGCACAAGGGCAAACCGGTCTATCTGCAGGATGTCGCCAAGGTGACACGAGGCGCTGATCAGCCGGAGCAGTTTGTCTGGTTTGGCACCGGTCCTGCCACCACGCAAACAGTGAAGGGTGAGTTTCCGGCGGTCACCATCGCCATCGCCAAACAGCCCGGCACCAACGCTGCCACCATTGCCGATCAGGTGATTGAACGTATCGAACAGCTGCGTGGCACCTTCATCCCCGACGGCATCAACGTGACGGTGACCCGTAACTACGGCCAGACCGCCACCGACAAGGCGATGACGTTGATCAAAAAGCTGATCTTTGCTACCTCCGCCGTAGTCTTGCTGGTCTTTTTTGCCTTGGGCAAACGCGAGGCGTTTATCGTTGGTTCGGCGGTGGTGATCACCCTTACCATCACCCTATTTGCGTCGTGGGCGTGGGGCTTTACGCTCAATCGTGTATCGCTGTTTGCGTTGATCTTCTCGATCGGCATTCTGGTGGATGACGCCATCGTGGTGGTGGAGAACATTCATCGTCACATGCAGATGGGTAAGACCAATCTGCTCGAGGCGATTCCGATTGCGGTGGATGAGGTCGGTGGTCCTACTATCCTCGCCACCTTTACCGTTATCGCTGCACTGTTGCCGATGGCCTTTGTCAGTGGTCTGATGGGACCGTACATGAGCCCGATCCCGATCAACGCCAGCATGGGCATGCTCATCTCGCTGGCGGTGGCCTTTGTGATCACGCCGTGGCTCACTTATGCCGTCTTCAAGAAGCACGATCACTCCCCCCTTTCTCAAAGGGGGGCGGGGGGGTATTTAGTGGGTGACTCCGGTTCGCAAATC